>NZ_CALIJA010000150.1 GCF_938017615.1 uncultured Campylobacter sp.
TAGCCCCAAAATCTCCATCGCGCGATTTGAAACGACCTCGTTTAAATTCATATTCGACTGCGTGCCCGAGCCCGTCTGCCACACGACTAGAGGGAAATTTCCGTCCAGTTTGCCGTTTAAAATTTCATCGCACGCCTGCGCTATCGCCTCGGTGCGAGGCTCGTCTAGGCGGCCTAGCTTACGATTAACAAGCGCGCACGCCTTTTTTAGATAGGCAAAGCCCTCTATGACCTCTTTAGGCATCGTCTCCAGCCCTACTCCGATCTCGAAATTTTCATGGCTACGCTGCGTCTGCGCACCCCAATATTTCTCATTCGGAACCTTAACCTCGCCCATCGTGTCTTTTTCGATACGAAATTCCATAACTAATCCTTTCTAAGAGAAATTTCGGAATTTTAATTTTAGACGGCGACATACTATTCGCTGCAGCTCGAAATGCTTTGCCGATTAAGTTTTACCGCTATTTTGATCGCTTCAGAGCCTGCGCCGAAATTTTTGCGCCACGCTCAAAGCGACCGGATTTACGCACGCCGCACCGAATGTGCCTCATCTCTACTCGTTTTTATTCTCGTCTCTTTCTTGCAGTTCCTGTTCGCACCTTTTGGTGACTTTTACGAGCGAGACCCTAGTGCCGTCCATGCGTAGCACTTCGTAGTCACAGTTTACATCGCTTATTTTATCGCCGATTTCAGGTAGGCTGCCGAAGAGATTAAAGACGTAGCCGCCGATCGTTAGCTGCTCGGTCTCCTCGTCGAAGTCGATGCCCATCACCTCCTCGACGCCTTCGATCTCGAAGCGGCCTCTAAACTCAAAGGTGTTCTCGTCGATACGTTTGAAATTTTGTGCATTCGCGTCGTGCTCGTCGTTGATGTCGCCAAAAATTTCTTCTATTATATCTTCCATCGTCAAAAATCCCGCAGTACCGCCGTATTCGTCGATGACGAGCGCGGCAAAAATGCGCTGCTTATTCATCATCGGTAAAATTTTAGAGATCGGGCTGTTTTCAGGCACGATGATGAGTTTGCGCACGATCTTATCGAAGCTTTTATCTCCCTTTTGTTGGATGATGTCGCGGATGTGGATGAGGCCTAGGACGTTATCCTTGCTGCCGTCGATATACGGAAAGCGCGTAAATTTCGACTGCAATACGGTTGCGTAGTTTTCATCATAGCTTTTTTGCTTATTTAGGCATATGAGATCGCGCCGTGGCGTCATTATCTCTTTGGCGACCGTGTCGCTGAAATCGACGGCATTTTTGATGATCTCGGTCTCTAGGCTATCGAGTACGCCGCCTTTTAGGCTCTCGCTTGCGATGATTTTGATCTCTTCGTCCGAAAGCGCAAGCTCGCTCTCTTTGGCAGGCTTTACGCCGATGATTTTAAGCGAGACGGCAGCGATGAAGTCAAACGCTTTTATGATCGGAAAAAACATAATCCAAAAAATATGAAGCGGTCTGGAGATAAAAAGCACGATCTTCTCGGTTTTGGCAATAGCGATGGATTTTGGCACTAGCTCGCCGAGCACGACGTGAAATAGCGTAACGAGTGTAAAAGATATAACGAAGGCGATCGTATGTGCCGCCGCTCCGCCACCTATGCCGATGGATCTTAGCGGTAGCTCGATCAGTCTCGATACCGCGGGCTCACCGATCCAGCCGAGGGCGAGCGAGCTTATCGTAATGCCTAGCTGAGTGGCGCTGAGGTAGGTGTCAAGGGAGTTTGAAATTTTAAAAGCGAGCTTTGCGTTTGGAATTTTATCCTTGATAAGCTCTTCGAGGCGAGACTTTCTTACTTTGACGATTGAGAATTCCGAAAGAACAAAAAAAGCATTCATAAAGATGAATACAAAAGCTAAAACTAACATTAAAACCGAACTGTCCGTGTCCAAATTTCTTATCCTTTGAAATTTAAAAATAAATATTTATGATTATATCTAAAAACGCTTTAAAATCCAAAAGGCGCGGAAAATACCTCGCGCCCGTGCGTAGAATTCTGCGGAGTTGAAATTTTACTCCTTTTATCGCGTAAAATTTCATCTGCCCGCGCGAGACTTGTCGCCGCGCAAAATAGCGCTAAATTCTGCTACCCGGCCGAATAAATTTTATTTTCATACTGGGTTGCGGCTGCAAAATTTCATTTGTATAGGGTCGCAGCGAAATTCTATCTGCGCCCGAAGGGGCAAAATTTACTCCAAATCTCGTCGCGCTTAAAATCGTAAAATTTCGCGCCGTAAAATTCTGCATCGACGGACGTTTCGGCTTTCTATGCGACGGAATTTCGCCCAGCACTTGCATTTTAAAATGAAATTTTGTCTCGGCGCGGATTATGTTTATCGCGCGTGTTAATGGAATTTTGCGGTAATTTAAAATTTCGCGCTGCGGCAGACCTTTATCGCGGCGAGATTTTATCGCGATAGAGCTCTAGCGCGGCGGCGGATAATCCTAGCGCCGCGCGCAAGCCCATTAAGAAATTTAAATGCGATGATAAAACCTGCTACTTAAAAAACCTCAGCACGCAAGCTCTTGCGAAATTTTAAATCGCAAGACTATCTATTTCTTGTGGCAGCCTCGTAAAGCGGCAGAACTTTTGGCATCACCTCTTTTAGATCGGTGATGCGATCGTCGTTTGAAGGGTGCGTGGACATAAATTTAAGTGGATGGCTCTCATTTAGCTTGTTCATCTTCTCCCAGACGTTTATCGCCGCCCTTGGATCGTATCCTGCGCGCGCCATCAGCTCGACACCCATCAGATCAGCCTCCGTCTCATGCGTGCGTGAAAACGGCAGCGTGAAAGTGTACTGCGCCGCCATGTTCAAAGCCGCTGAGCCCAGATCTCCAAGCCCTGCTGCGGAGCTTGCTACAGCGATACCGACATCTTTCATCTGTTCAGTCGAGGCTCGCTCGCGACTGTGTTCGCGCAGTGCGTGCGACATCTCGTGCCCCAAAATAGCAGCCAGCTCGGCATCGGTAAGTTTAAGCTTTTCGATGATGCCCGTATATACGACGATGCGACCGCCAGGCATACACCAAGCATTGATCGTAGGGTCGTTGATTACGTTTACCTGCCAGTTCCATTTCAGTGCGTCTTTGCGAAATGCGCCAACTTGAGCGATTAGGCGCTTCGAGATGCCTCTAACGCGATCAGTTAGCTTTTTATCGGTATTTAGGACATGTTTGGCGTTTGCTTGGGCGGTAATCTGCCTGTAGGCAAGCGCGGCACTTTGATCCATTTCAGCTTCGCTTACGGTGATGAATTGCGAGCGGTCGATGCCTACGGCGCCACCTTGCGTGGTGCTCGCGCAGCCGGTAAAAATCATCATCGCAGCAAAGGATATTAAAAGAGCTAATTTTTTCATCTTTTCTCCTTAAAATTTTGCGGCGATTTTAGCGAAATTTGGTTAAATTTTTAGAATTTTATTTTGGATCGTTGGATTTTGTGAGCACGATCTATTTGGAATTTGTCGTGAAATTTAAGAACACCCGTCGTCTTTAAAATAGAATTAGGCTTTGTAATTTAGCGATAAAATTTAGCAGTGATTTTGCAGAATTTTATCGCGGCGTAAACAAGGCATTGCTATGTGAAAGTAGTGGATTTGTCCAAGTGCGGTGTTGTATAAACACGGCGCCTCTGCACTTAAATAGAGCGGGGGCGCGGTTTTAAATTTACGCAACGATAAATCCAGTAGAATTTTATTTACACCAGGCGCTCGACCCGGGCGCAGCAAGATCGGTTTAAAATTTATGCAATCAAATCGTACGATAAAATGGGCTCGGATGTCGCTATGATTTGAGGTGAGTCGCGTTGGTATTTTGTGGCGCATAAATTCTAATTATTAACTTGGCAAAAGGTACTACACCACTGCATCTTGTGCTGCAATGAAATTTCGTTGTGGGAATTGAAATGATCGCAGAAATGTCAAACGCCGCAAGTGCTTTTTCTTAGAATTTATCTCGCGAAATTTCATTTGCGCGCGTCGGGATAAAATTTCAAACTGAAAGCCGTACCGTATCATTTTGGATGGAATTTTAAAATTTTACGCGTTTAGAATTTTAAAATTCTGCTACGCAAATCTACGCGATGAAATTTCAAGCTTAAAAATCCGCGCCGTTTTTGGAATTTTATATATGCTCTGACAGCTATAAAATTTTGCACTTAGAATTTTATCACTGCGGCAAGATTTGGTTGGACCAGAGTCTCGCATCGCCGTAGGATTTTTGGCGGCACGGAATTTTGCAGCGCGCATCTAAATTTAGCTATGCAAAATTCATAAAATTCTTTATCAGCATGGAATTTTACAGCGCCGTTAAAGCGCATAAAGAATTCTGCGCAGGCCTCGCAAACTCTAACGAAAGCTCCTTTCTTTTAGGGCACGCGAGCTTTAAGGCATGCTAGTATAGGCATGTGAGTAAATTTTGCAGCGCAAAGCAGTGAGCGCTGAGTGTTTACCGCTAGGGATTTTACCTCTGCAGCGCCCATTTAGTCCTTTTTGGACTTTAGCTTGGCGATCGTTTCTTTTGCGGCCTCGTAAGCCTTAGCGCTCATCTCGCGCGCCCTTTCGCTTACGTTTTTGGCGACGTCGGAGCTTTTTAGCTCGGCAAATTTTTGGCTCATTTTCTTTTCAAATTCGCTAAGCTCTTTTTTGATTGCGTCGAGCTTCTCGTCCAGATCGAGGTTTTCGATGATTTTGGCGCTTTTTTGGCTCAGCTCTTGAGTGATTTCGCGCGCTTTGGCGCTCGCCTTTTTCGCGCGCTCGCCAAGCTCAATTTCGCCGATTTTGGCGCTTAGCTGCTCAGCAAGATCGCTTGAAATTTTTCTAAATTTAGCCAAATAGCCTCCGAATTCTTCATCGGCGATCTTGGCGATTTCGCTTTTAGCGGGCTCCTCCGAGCTTGCGACTGCATCGCTTAAAACCGCGCTAAATAGCTCGCTCATCTGCGAAATTTGAAGCCTTTCGTTCTCTAGGCTCTGTGCGTCGCTTGCTGGCGAGAAACTTAGCTCGTCGCGGTATCTTTCGGCGGCTTTGTTTATGCCGTCGTAGCAGCCTAGAATCGCGCCTCTAATCAGCGCAGAGGCGGTATTTTTGCTCTCGTTTGCGACGAAAATCGCGCGATTTATGATGATTTTTGAAATTTCTTTAGTGCGGAATTTCGTAAATTCTCCGTCGCCGATAGCCGAAAATGCGATATTTTTCGCCGTCTCGTGCGCGGTATCCTCGATGTCGGTTCCGCTTTCGAGCACGCTTATGAAGGCCAGTTCGCTCGCTTCTTTCAGCACGTCCGCAAGCGGCAGTTTGCTCGCGATCGCTCGCTGTAGCGCCGAGGCTATGCGCTCTTTTAGCTCCGCTTCGCTTGCGTTTTGCAGCGCGGTATCCAGATCGTCGTAGCTGCGCAAAACAAGGGTTTTAATCGCCTTTTGTTTACAAGCGATCTTTTTGCGCAGATCGTCGTAGTCGTAGATGAGCTTGTAAAGAGCCTGCTCGTCCTCGTCACACAGCGCCTTTTTAACGCCGTTAAGTAGGGCTTCTGCCGTCTCATCGCTAAGCGCGCCCGCGTCTTTTAACTCGGCTGCGAAGTCTAGGATTAATTGCGTGCTTTTGGCGCTTTTACTCTCGTCGTCAAGCTCACACAAAGCCTTCGTGGCTTCTTGCAAGGCGAGCTCTTGCACATATGAGGCTAGCTCGGCTTGTGAAATTTGCGCGAGATCGGCGCCGAATTTTTTGATTATTGCTTCTTTCATTTCATCTCCTGTCACAATACATATTTAAAGTGGGCTTTTAAGCGCTCGAAAATTTCGTTTCGATGCAAGTCGTCTTTAACGAAAACGCTTACGTTGAAGCTCATATATTTGCCGCCGTTTGAAAAGCGCGAAAAGTCTATTTTGTAATTTTCGCCCTTTAAAATTTCATCGATCTGCTCGCGCTTTTGGGTGCTTGCGTCCAGGATGATTTTATATTCCCAAAAGAGTGGATAGTCGATTTTCGGCTTTTCAGCTCCTAATATACACGCCACTCTTGCCCCCCTCTTTGCGTTGCAGTACGACGTCGGTGATCTGCATCGATTTATCTATCGCTTTTAGCATATCGTAAATCGTCAGCAGCCCCACGCTCACGCCCGTTAGCGCCTCCATCTCGACGCCCGTTTTGCCCGTGATCTTTACCGTCACGAAAAGCTTGAACGCACACTCGCTCGCAAGCTCCTCAATATCGGTTTTAATCGAAGTAATCGTGAGCGGATGGGTCATCGGTATGAGTTCGCTCGTCTTTTTAGCGCCCATTATCGCGGCAACGACGGCGGTTTGAAGCACGGGGCCTTTTTTGGCCGTATTTTGCTTGACGGCAGCAAACGCCTCCGCGCTCATTCGTATGATGCCGCTAGCGGTGGCTACGCGTTCGCTATCATCCTTGGCGCCGACATCCACCATGCGCGGCATATTGTTTTCGTCGATATGTGAAAGCATAAAATTCCTTGCATTTTTTGGCGGGATTATAGCAGAATTTCGGGCATAAAAAAAGCCCGAGCTTTTAAACTCGGGCTTCATACAAAAAGGAGGTTTTATCTTGTCGGACGAGAACGATTATACTACCTAAACAGTAAATAGAAATAAAATATATCCTTTTTAGGGGGACTCTTTCGTGTTTAATTTATAGACGTTTTTAAAATTTAATAGCATGCTATGACACGCTACGTGGGAATTTGAATGGGTAGCGAAATGAAACCGAGCCAAAGAGCGATTAAATTTGAAGCGTACGCTAAATGGCAAAGATGAAATTTAAAGCAACGCTTGTGATTATTTCATCATTAAGTGCTGGATTAAAAGAGCGGAGCGGGATGCTTCGTCAAGGCGCCATAAATAAAATCCTACAAAGGCGAAACGGGCTTAAATTTTAAATAACTTTTGTTTTAAATTTGAGCCCTCCTTAATTAAGCGCGAGGTTTTTGCGCGCAACATAGCATAAATTTAAACCCTTCGCGCGAGCGCCGTAGCAGTGCAGGCACGGATTAAAACAGCGCGCCGTAAATTTAAGCATCGTCGCGCAAAATCCGGCCTGCGTTTGAAATTTGGCTGCGTTTAAATTTTAAACGTTTTTAGTAGGCTGCCTAAATTTAACCCCTTATCTTCGCCGTTTGCGCCTCCTCCTAAAAGATCGCCCAAAAAGCTACTTGCGTCGTTGATATCGATTTTGCCGTCGCCGTTGAGGTCGAGCTTGGCGCTTGCGATTTTGCCGATCAGCGCGCTAAAATCCACGCCTTTGCTATCGACGGCGTTTGCTTGCACGTCCTCGCCGCCGCCCAAAAGTCCACCCAGCATCGAGCCTAGCGAGCTAGATCCGCCGCTTTCGTTTTTGCTTAAAAAATTTGAGCTGATGCCCGCAATTATCGCATTTATCTGATCGTCCGGCAGGTCCACGCCTAGAAATTTTTCGATAAAAGCGACAGGGCCGCTTTGAAATTCTCTTAAATTTTTATCGTCGTTTTTGAGTGCAGAGACCATATTTACAAGTCCGTTTATGTCCATTTACGCCTCCTTGATCTTGGCTTTTGCAGCCTGTTTGACGATAAGCTCTATTACTTTTAGAGCGTCCGCTTTGGCTTCAAAATCTTTGCTAACGGCGATGATCTGTCCGTTGCTGGCCGTTAGGCGGAAGCGAACCTTGTCTGCTTTATCGGTGTAAAGCTCAAATTTCGGATTGTTTAGCTTCTCGCCGCCCGCGATTTGATCCTCGATCTTATTTAGCGCGGCGTTTTTTGCGACGCTTTCGATGCCGTTTTTGCAAGCGGCCTTGCTCGTGTAAACCTCGGAGGTACATAGCACGTGCCCGTCATAAAGTAGATCGAATTTGCAGCCGTCCTTGGCGTCTTTGATTAAAAACTCAGCCATTTTTCATCCTTTCGTAAAAGATATCATTATTTTAGCTAAAATTTTAATAAATATTTTTAATAGGCGCGGAATTTTCTGCTAAAATTGCGCACAAATTTCATTTACAAAGGATCATAATGATAAAGGCTCTACGTTTTAGCTTGATTTTCGCCGCTACTTTGGGATTTGGCGCGGATGAGAGCGATGCATTATTTAAGGACATAAGGACGCGTCTGGGCTGCAATCTAGCCGCACAGGACTGCGAGACTAACGCCGGCGGGCAGAAGGCGCTCTTTAGCGTAGCGCGCCATCCGATCGAAGCGGGAGCAAACGAGCTAAAAATAAGCGGAATTTCGCGTGAGCTGAAAAATCCGAGCGTTAAAATTTCGGGCGTGAGTATGAATATGGGCAATGCGGAATTCCCGCTAAAGCGCAGCGCAGACGGCTATGAAGCGACGCTTGACGTTGCAGTGTGCATGCACGCCGTAATGCGCTACAAACTTGAAATTTACGAGGATGGCGAACCTAGCGGGCTTTTTGTGTATTTTGATCTGCGAAAGCGTGCTACAGATCGAGACCGCGGCGAAGACACGCACTTGCATCACCACGAGCATTAGACGTGCCCAGTTTGTGCGTGGGATAAAATTTACATGCTGCTCGGAGAAAATTTTATAAATTTTAAAGCGCCGCTCGCGATAAATTTTATGTATCTTTCGAGCGACACGCGTCGCGGGCAGATACGGATGCCTGCGCAAATACGCGGCTAGCCGTAGCGACCTAGGTGCGCTTTATAGGCGTTTGCAAGCACGCCATTATAAAAAGCCCTGCGGTTTGCCGCGCATTCGCCGCATATGTTTCGTAACCACTACCGAGGCGCGTCAAATTTAGCCCCTCGCCGCCTTTAAATTTTAAAATTTTTAAAATTCGCTTGCGTTTCATACGCCTAAGCTACGCGGAATTTTGAAATTCCTTGTATAATCTGAAGCAAATTTTAAATCTAAGGAAAGCCATGCAAATATTAAGACAAAAGCACTTTAGCGGCGAGCGCGCGCTGTTCGGCGCAAAGGATCTGCGGATCGAAAATTCCGTCTTCGGCGAGGGCGAGTCGCCGCTAAAACACAGCGCAAATATCGTCGCGCAAAACTGTAAATTTGAGTGGAAATATCCGTTTTGGTACGCCGAAAATATCCGCGCGCAGGACTGCTTCTTCGACGAGATCGCGCGCGCAGGGATCTGGTATAGCCGCGGCGTAGTGCTAAAAGACTGCCTCTACGGCGCGCCTAAGGGGCTTCGCCGCGTAAAAGATGCCGCGCTGCAAAACGTGGAATTTCACGATGCACAGGAGACCTTGTGGCACTGCAGCGACGTCACGCTAAAAAACGTCACCGCAAAGGGCGCTTATTTTGGGCTTAATTGCGAAGGCTTAAGTATCGAAAATCTATCGCTCTTCGGGGATTACTGCTTCGACGGCTGCAAAAACGTAACGATTAAAAACTCCAAGCTCCTATCCAAGGACGCGTTTTGGAACTGCGAAAATATCCTCATCGAGGACTGCTTCATCGTGGGCGAATACTTCGGCTGGAATTCCAAAAACGTGACGCTGCGAAACTGCAAGATCGAGAGCCTGCAGGGCTTTTGCTATATGCAAAATTTGCGCTTGCAAGACTGCGAGCTCATAAATACGACGCTGGCGTTTGAATACAGCGATGTGCATGCCGAGATAAAAGGCGCGATCGATAGCGTCAAAAATCCGAGCAGCGGGCTGATCCGCGCGGTAAGCATCGGCGAGCTGATCCTAGATGGCGCAACGGACGCGTCTAAAACTGAAATTATTACTGAATTAAGGGCGTAAGATGGGACTTTTTGATTTTATAAGTGGCAAGGAGAAATACGACTTCGACACTCTGCCAAACCGCCGAGGCACGAAGTCGCTTAAATGGGACGTAGGCGAGAACGAGCTTCCGATGTGGGTCGCGGATATGGACTTTGCCGTCGCGCCCGAAATTATCGAGGCTCTGCAAAAGCGGCTAAATGAGCGAGTTTTAGGCTATTCGCTTGTGGATGATGAGTGGTGCGGCGCATATCAAGGCTGGTGGCTCGCGCGCCACGATTATGAAATCCAAAAGGAGTGGCTGATCTATGCTAGCGGCACGCTGCCCGCGATTGATTCGATCATCCGCAAGCTTACTTCGCCCGCCGAGAACGTGCTGCTGATGAGCCCCGTTTACAACTGCTTTTACTACTGCATCAAAAACGCCGCCCGCGTGCCGGTAGAAAACGAGCTTGCCTACGCCGGCGGCGATTATAGCATTGATTGGGAGGATTTGAAGGCTAAGCTCGCCGATCCGCAGACGACGCTTTTTATCCTTTGCAATCCGCACAATCCGGTCGGTCGCACTTTTAGCAGGGATGACCTTGCCCGCATCGGCGAGCTGTGCGAGAAGCACGGCGTGACGGTGCTTAGCGACGAGGTGCATTGTGATCTGACTGAGCCGGGCGTGCGTTACACGCCCTTTGCTGCGGCAAGTAAGAGCTGCGAGAGGATCTCGGCCAGCATAATCGCGCCAACCAAGGCGTTTAACATCGCGGGGCTGCAAAGCGCGGCGGTCTTTGCCGCGGATAAACGCTTGCGTCATAAAATTTCAAAGGCGTTAAATTCCGACGACATCGTCGAGCCGAATTTTTTCGGCGTCCAAGGAGCGATCGCTGCATTTACGAAGGGCGCGGCGTGGCTGGATGCTCTGCGCGAATACCTCAGCGAAAATCGTAAATTCGCGGCGGAATTTATCGGGCGCGAGCTTCCGCAGGTGCGCGTTGTGCCGCAAGACGCGACCTATCTGATGTGGCTCGATGCGGGCGCTTATACGCAGGATAGCGCGGAGCTTGCGCGCTTCATCCGCGAAAAAACGGGGCTGTATCTCTCCTGCGGCGCGCAATACGGCAAGGGCGGCGAGAAATTTTTGCGCCTAAATATCGCGACCTCTAGGGCGCTGCTAAAAGACGGGCTAGGGCGGCTGAAAGAGGCGCTAAAGATCTGCCCGCATTAAGCAAGCTGCGGCGCGGCAAAGGCGAAATTTAAAATTTTATAACGGCTAAATTTAAAGCGGCGGAGCAAATTTTAAAATTTTGCAGCAGGGCACGAGCTTTGCGCTAAATTTGGCGGCGATCAGGCTGCGGTGCGCGAACGTTTAAATTTACGCGCGGCAAAAACCGGCGCTTAAATGCGCCACAAAAGGCGGATTATGGATAGAAACGGCGATTTAGAGGAGCTTTACCTGCTTGAAAAACGGCGCGAAAAGCTCGCGCGCATTAGCAAGCTCGTCTCTTTTTTGATAACCCTGCTGCTGCTCGGACTTTACGTGTTTTTGAATACCAGAGCAGAACCCGTCTTATTTGATACAAACTGGCTTATAGTCGCGCTTTTCATCATCTTTCCAGTTTTAAACGGATTGCTTTACCGCCTATTTTACAGCTTAAACTTTGGCAAAAACGGCGGCACGCAGCGCGCAAATTTCGATAAATTTAGCGGCTTTGATACGGCGCAAGATGCAGGCGCGCTAGGGCAGGGCGCAGCGTAAGATGGGCAAATTTTAAGCACCGATGCGAAAGAGGGGCAGGTATTAAAAGCCGAAGCGGGCGAGGGCGGTAGCTCCGAAAGCAGTGATAGCCGCGCGAGCGCTATTTACGAGAGGTTTGAGTCCAAAGCCGCCGAAAGAGAAGGCAGGGGCGAAAAAGACGGCGCAACCCAGTCAAAATTTAACTTTCTAGCCGATCTGCATAGCCTAGAGGATGAGCGCGCGGCGCTGCAAGAAGCGGTGAAAAAGGCTAATCTAATCGCCGCTGTCGTAGGGACCGGCGTGGGCGCACTTGCAGCGCGCTTTTGGGGCGAAGCGGCGGCCGGAGCATTTTTCGGCGTGGCTGTTTACGGCGTCGTGAGCGCTCTTTTGACGGCGAGTAAAAGGCGGAATTTCAGATCAAATTTCAAAAGCAGGATCGTCGCGAGCATCGCAAAAAGCTTCGGGCTTAGCTATGACGAAGGCGGTGGGCTGGGGGCAGATGAGTTTTTTGAAATTTACGACTGCTACATAAACGAGCAATCGAGCGAGGATATGATGAGCGGGGAGGTGCAGGGCGTGCGCGTGAGATTTAGCGACTTTTACGCCGCCGAAAAGGTGCGCACCAAAAACGGCACTCGCACCGATGTAAAATTTCAAGGAGTGCTTTTCGTCGCGGACTTTCACAAAAGGCTTAACTGCGAGGTGCGGGTATGTCACAAAAACTCGCGAAATCTGCGCAGATACGGGCAGCGAGCGAATATGGACGACGTGAAATTTGAGGAGTTTTTCGACGTCTATACGACCGATCAGGTAGGCGCCAGATACGCTCTGACGCCGCTTTTGATGCAGCGACTGACGGAGGTTTATCTAAGGCTGGGCTCGCAGATAAACGCGGTGCTAAGGGAGGATAAAATTTACGTGGCGATCGAGACTTGGCGCGATAATTTCGAGCCTAGAATCGACTGCTCGCTAAAGCAGGACGCCACGATAGCGCTCTACGTAGATGAGATCGGTGCGCTCGTTGATATCGTGAGTGAGCTAAATTTGAACCGCAAAATTTGGAGCGAATGAGGCGGGCGGCGGCGCAGTGGAATATGGTAGAGGCGGTTGCTGCATACGGTTCTGGCGATACACAGATATGCAGACAAAGCGCGCGGGATCGTAGGCTTAGCGGCACAGATGCGTCGTGTAGCTGAGCGTGGAAACGGATGCATTCCGCGGATCATGCGTTTGGGCAGATGTGCGATCGCTCCTTCGCGCGAGCCAATCGAAAGATGGGGCGCACGCGCAGCAGCGTTCGTATAAGACTTTGTAAGCTACTTTGAGCCGATAAATTTTAAATCTCCGCTCCGTTTAACGATCGAGCGCTTGCGATTTATTACTGCTTATGCGGCATAAATTTTTATCGCGCGAGCAGTTTGCATTAGAATTCTACTATCGCTTGAAATTTACGCCGCCGTGCGCGACTTAAATTTTATCGCGACGAGGGCGCTAGATTGCGTTTCGGCTCGGCTAAAATTTACTCAGCGGCAAATTCGCCGCGCGGAAGCAAAACTTTGCCGCTAGATCGATAAATTTAGCTAGCGTATAGAAGCGCTCGCCGCCTATGGGCGTTTACAATCGCCGTTTCGGTAAAGTTACGGCGGCTCGTTCCTGCGAGGTGCAGGACTTAGCAATATCGCCCTGCTAAACCAGACGGCGAATCTAAATTTATAACTTTCCGCCTTCGATTACGACGTCGTCAGCCTTGATGTCGTCGCCGTATACCGGTGCTAGCGTCGCATCGTAGTCGGCGTGGAAAAATTTCTCGTCCGCGAGTTTTACGATTAGATCGTCAAGCCATTTGCGAAGCTCGTCGTTACCCTTTTTGACCGCAGGCGCGATGACGTCCTGATCGCCCAGCGAGCGGATACCTACCTTAAAGCCAGGGTTTGACTTCGTCCACGCAAACAAAAGCGTATTATCGTGCGCGATCGCATCGCCTCTGCCGTCCAGCATCGCACCGAAAGTCTCGGTATTTTGGTCAAATTTTAAAAGCTTGATCTCGGGGTGATTTTTCGTAAAATACAGATCCGCGGTCGTGCCTTTGTTTATTAAAAGCGTTTTGTCCTTAAGCTGCGAAACGTCGGTGATATCGCCATTCGGACTTGCGACGCCGAGAGCTACCTTCATATACGGCAGCGCGAAATCCACGACCTCTTTGCGCTCTGGTGTGACGGTGAAATTTGCAAGCGTGATATCGACCTTATCGGACGCCAAAAATTCCGCGCGATTGGCCGCCTCTACGAGCACGAACTGCACCTTGCTCTCATCGCCCAAAAGCTCCTTTGCGATACGTTTTGCAAAATACACGTCGTATCCCGCGTTTTTGCCCGTCTCGTCAATATAGCCAAACGGCGGCTTGTCACCGAAAACAGCGATCCTTACTACACCGCGCTTTTTAACTCCGTCTATATAGCTTTGCGGCGCGGCGGAACCTTGTGCGGAATTTGAGGAGCCTTTGCCCTCGTCGTTGCAACCTGCGAAAAATAACGCAACTAAGATAAAAAGCGTGCTTAGCGTTTTTTTCATCTTTTCTCCTTTATTAAAATTTATTTTTTAAATTCGAACATATTTAGAAATTTCTTCGCACGCTCGCTCTTTGGAGCGGTGAAGAACGCCTCCGGCTCGTTAATCTCCACGATGCTTCCCTCATCCATAAAAACTATGCGATCGGCTACGGCGCGCGCAAAGCCCATCTCGTGCGTCACGATTAGCATCGTCTGCCCCTCTTTGGCGAGATTTAGCATTACGTCGAGCACCTCGCGCACGATCTCGGGATCAAGCGCCGCGGTAACCTCGTCAAAAAGCATGATCTTGGGCTTCATCACAAGGCTTCGTACGATCGCGATGCGCTGCTTCTGCCCGCCGCTAAGCTCTTTGGGATAGGAGTTTTCCTTATCCGCAAGACCTACGATCTTTAACCATTCGCGCGCTAAAGCTATCGCCTCCTCTTTCGGGACGTTTTGCACCTTCATCGGGCCCAGGATTATGTTGTGCAGCACGCTAAGATGATCGAAAAGCTCGTAGCTTTGAAAGACCATGCCGATCTTTTGCCTGATCCTGCGCCAGTCTGTGAAATTTTGATCGATCCGCTCGCCCTCGATTATAAAATTTCCGCTTTGTACCGGCTCTAACCCGTTGATCGTGCGAAGTAGGGTGCTTTTGCCGCAGCCGCTAGGACCCAGGATCACCACGACTTCGCCCTGCGCGACGCTAAGGCTGACGTCCTTTAGCGCGTGCAGCTCGCCGTAAAATTTATTGACTTTATCGATTTTTAAAATTTCCATCAGCTCCACCTATTTTCTAATTTTTTCGAAAGCGCCGAGATTGGATAGCAGATCAAAAAATATACGAAAAATATCGCTCCGTAGATGATTAGCGGCGCGTAATTATCGCGGAAGACATTCACTTCGATGATCTGCTGTCCGACCTTGACGAGCTCTATGACGCCGATTAGTACGGCGATCGAGGTTGTTTTTATCATCCTGCTGAATAAATTTATCGTTGCGGGCACCAGACGCCTCATCGCAAGCGGCAGGATGACGTAGAGATAAATTTGAGATCTGCTAAATGCGAGCGCTTCGGCGCTTTCGAACTGATGCTTAGGGATGCTAAGCACGGCGCCGCGCACCAGATCCATCATCTCAAAAACGCCCCAGATGCTAAAGACGATGATCGAAGCCGCGATATTTGAGATGTGGATGCCAAAGGCCTTGCTCGCGCCGAAATATACGATAAATAGCCAGACGATAGGCGGCATGATGCGCACGATCTCTAGACAAATTTTAAGCGGGATGTATAAGGCTCTGCGCCCGGAGGCCATTAAAATTCCAAGCACCAAGCCTAGTACGAGCGAAACTGCGATCGAGATGAGCGCGATTTGCAGGGTGACCCCAAGCCCGCCAAGAAGCCTGATTAAATTTTCACCGCTTAAGAGTTCCATCGCTAGCCTCTCATATACGCAAGGCGCTTTTCAAGCAGCGTAAGCGCTAGCGAAAGCGGCAGGATTATGATCAGATACGAAACGCTTAGCATAAATAGCGCTTCGTTCGTCTTGTAATACAGCCCGATCACGTCCTTTGCGGCATAAACGAGATCGGCGAGTGCTACGATGCTAACGATCGAGGTTTCTTTAAGCAGAAAGATTATGTTTGCGCTGATGGAGGGTAGGGCGATCGCAAAAGCGCGCGGCAGCACGACGTAAAACACTATCTGTGCTTCGCTTAGCCCCAGGCTCATCGCGCTTTCAATCTGGGATTTTTTTATCGCCTCAAAACCAAGCCTAAAGCTCTCGCTCATATAGCTTCCGCCCAAAAATGCAAGACCTACGATCGCGCAGGTAAAGCCCGAAATTTGAACGCCTAGCTTCGGCAGGCCGTAGTATAGAAAAAATAGCTGAATTAAAAGCGGAGTGTTGCGAGATAGCTCGATATATGTGCTCACAAGCGGGCTTAATAGAGGCAATCTTTTATATTTTATCAGCGTGCAGATAAAACCGATGATGATGGATAGTAAAATCCCGTAAAATGCGAGCTTTAGCGTTAAAATTCCCGCCTTTACGAACATCGGGCTAAATTTAGCTATAAAATCAAAATCCATAAACTCTTCTTTCTGTGAAATATGCATATTATACAGATAACTGATTAAAATAGTATTAAATCAGAATTTTTTTATAAAGATTCCGAAAATTTAGGAGTTTAAAAATATATCTTATAAATATATTT
>NZ_CALIJA010000151.1 GCF_938017615.1 uncultured Campylobacter sp.
AAATAAAATTGGCGGCGATCATCATTGCTGCCGTTTTTGCCACCATGCAAATTAGCCAAGCTTAAAAATAAAATTCGCGCCTAAATGCGAATACGTAGCCTATGAAATTTAAAATTTTAAAGCTCGCGGCAAAACCCACTGCAAGCGTTGCGGCGTTAAATTTAAAGGTTTAAATTCAAACGAAATCAAAATAAGAAATTTAAAATGACGGAAGATTTTTTTAAAAGGGACCCCCTATTTTTGGCACCTTTGGCGGGCTTTTCGGATCCGCCGCTGCGGGGCGTAGTGAAAAAATTCGGCTGCGACGCGACCGTAAGCGAGATGATAAGCGCAAACGCCCTTGTTTTCGAGGGCGAAAAGACGCTAAAGATGCTCGAAAAAAACGCCGCGGAAACCCCTTTTTTCGTGCAGATCGCAGGTAGCGATACGGAGATCGTCAAAAAGGCGGTTTTTCTCATCAATAAATTTGACGGCATCGACGGCATCGATCTAAACTGCGGCTGTCCCGTCCCCAAAGTCGTAAAACAGGGCGCCGGTTCGGCGCTGCTGCTTGATCTACCCCGTCTATCGCGCTTGGTCGAGACTATAAAAAAGTATTCGAACAAAAAATTTACGAGCGCGAAGGTGCGGCTGGGCTTCGGCGCCGTGGATATCGAAAATATCGCGCGTGCCGTACAGAGCGCTGGAGCCGATTTTATCGCCATCCACGGGCGCACCAGAGCGGGCGGATACAGCGCGGCGGTGGATTACGGCGCGATCGCAAGAGCCAAGCGCGCGCTGCAAATCCCAGTGATCGCAAACGGCGACATAAACTCCGCCAATGCACCTGCAGTGCGAGACCTTAGCGGCGCAGACGCGCTGATGATCGGTCGCGCGGTCATCGGCAGGCCGTGGATCTTTCGCGAGATCAAAACGGGCGAGCAGGCAAGCGACGCACTAAAAAAGGAGGTCGTGCTTTATCATTTCGCTCAAATGCTAAGCCATTACGGTAGCCACGGCGTGGCGATATTTCGCAAGCATCTGCACGAATACTCTAAGGGGCGCGAAAACGCCGCAAGCTTTCGCGAGCAGATCAACCACGTCACCGCCGAGAGCGAAATGACTCGGCTAATCGAGGAATTTTTCGCCTAAATTTAGAATTTTAGGAACTCTGATGATTATTTTAAAAATTATAGCCTGCGCATTTTCGATGGGTTTTTGCTTGATGTGCATTTCAAGTTTGATGGGTTTTTTGACAGGGCAGATTTTTGACACATCTAGCGTCCGGTTTGACGATCCCTTAGAATGGCTACAGCAGAAGTGCGTATATTTCCTATTTTTGTGGATATTTTTCTGCGGGGTTTGTGCGGTGCTTGCCGCAAAGCTAAAGGATTTTGGTAAGCTCACGGATTTTTTCGTAAATTTATTTTTGCCTACAGCAGCGGTTTGGATACTATCGCCATTTTTAGGGATGATGATTGTGGCGCTGATTGTTTCAGATTTGCATCTTGCCACGTTTTATTCCTCATTGCTTAGCGCATTAATATTTATCGTTCTTTTTATGATCGTCGTAAGGGAGGTCCTAAAGCAGATTTATCCGCCCAAGTCCTAGCGCGCGAAATTTTAAAATTTAGCGCAGAGCTTTTATCTACCGCTTATATCACAGCCCGCGCGTTAAAAGGCGAGGGCGTTAAAATTTAAGGAAAAATTATGGAAAATATCTACATCATCGGCGATGTGCATGGCTGCTACAGATCGCTTTTGGCGTTAATAGAGCAGCTGCCGCATAAATTTGATAGTAAAATTTGCTTCGTGGGCGATCTGATCGACCGAGGCCCTGCGAGCGCGGATGTGGTTGAGCTAGTGCGCGTCCGCGGATATGACGCGGTGATGGGCAATCACGAAAAGCGCTTTGTGGGCAACGCAAAAACTGCACTAAGGTGCGCAAAGACGGGCAAATTTACGAGCTCAAATGACCTCTACGCATTTTTTAGCCTGGATGAAAGCTGGCTATTTAATAACGGCGGTGAGGCGACGCTAGCGTCGTATTATCGTCACGGAGGCGTGAAGCAATGCAAGGAGCATCTGCGGTTTGTCTCGCGGCTGCCGATTTACCTGGAGTATGATTTGTGTGATGAAAGCGGTCGCGCTCTCGTCGTATCGCACTCCGCAGTGGGTTGCGCGTGGGGGATTAGACACGATGCAGAGCGTGCGAAAAGCTTCGCCGCTCATGTGCTAAGCGGGCGCGGAGATGATAGCGCGAATGATGGAATTTTTAACGTCTACGGGCACACGCCGGTAAAAAAGCCCGTCATTACGGAATTTAGCGCAAATATCGATCTGGGCTGTGTTTATAAAAAGCACTGGGGCGAGAACGCGAGGCTTTGCGCGCTGGAGTTTCCCTCAAAGAAAATTTTCACGCAGGAGAATATAGATTTTTAAGCTTACATTCAGACTCGCGCAGATTAAAATTTAAATTTACGCAGGCTGTTTGAGAGCAAAATTTTTAGAATTTAAAGGCGCGTTCTTGAAGCTCCCGTCGCTCAGTCAGGTCGCGCTGAAATTTTAAATAATATCCCTTAGCTTACGCGCTTCATACATCCACGCCTCAAGCTCGTCCCAGCGCTCGCCCTCAATCATCTGTACGCAAATTTCAAGCTCGTTTTTAAAAGCGTCGATCGCGCCTAGGAGGTTTGTGCGGTTTTGCTTAAAAATATCGACCCACATCTGCGGCGAGCTTTTGGCGATACGACTCATGCCCGAAAAGCTACCGCCGGCTAAATTTATGATGTTGCGGCGATTTTCCTCTTTTAGTACGCTGTTTACGAGCGAGTAGCTGATCGCATGCGGCAGGTGCGAGATGAGCGCCACGTGGTGATCGTGGCTTTTTGCGTCCATAAATACGATCTTCATCCCCGCAAATGAAAAAATTTCGACCGCTCGTTTGATATGCACTTCGTCTGCGCCGTGGTCGTCGCAGATAACGACTACTGCGCCGTTTAAAAGCTCTTTAAATGCCGCTTGCGGGCCGGAGTTTTCGGTACCTGCCATCGGGTGAGCTGCAATGAAATTTCGTCTGATTTGCGGCGGGCAGTTTTGCAAAATTTTAAATTTAGTGCTTCCCAGATCGATGATCGTCGTCTCGCTTCTGCAGTCGCTTAGTTTTTGCAACGTCTCAATAATTGCCTCCACGGGGATTGCAAGAAAGATCGCGTCACAGCTTTGCTTCATTTGCTCCAGGTTTAAAATTTCATGCACGAGCCCAAGTTTCAGAGCTTCTTTTTCGTTTTCGCGGTTGATGTCGCAGCCATAGACGGCGCTAATTATTTTGGTGCTTTTTAGACATAGCCCCAGCGAGCCGCCGATGAGACCCAGACCGATAATTCCTATCTTCATAAAATTCCTTTTTGATATATGCAAGTTTTAATTTTAATGTGGTATTATACGCAAATTATTTTCGTTTTTAGGTAAAATTTTATGAAAAAAAGCGTTTTTTTACTCTTAGTAGGCGGGATTTCCGTGGCGTGCGCCGCACAGATCAAATCCATTAAATTTGAAGGTCTTAGACATCTTTCTCCACAGGTTGCGCAGCAAATTTCAGGACTTAAAGTAGGCGATGAGCTTAACGGCGAAAACACCAATGCTGCGATCTCAAAGCTATTTGAGCAGGGCTATTTCAGCGACGTTTATATCAGCGAACAAGGCGGCGCGGTCACTATCAACGTAACCGAAAAACCGACTATCGCTAAGGTCGAGATCAAAAACGTAGTGACCAATGATCGCGATAAGATAAATGAGCTCATCGGCTTGCGTCCGGGTCAGGTTTACGATGAGGTGGCTGCTAAAAAAGCGGAGACCCGCATCAAGCAATACTACGAAGTCAAGGGCTTTTTCGACACCGTGGTGGAATTTTATCCAAAGCCGATAAACGACGATAAATCGGTCATCTTGCTAACGATCGAAGTAAATCGCGGCGAAAATATCATCATCGATAAGGTAAATTTAGTAGGCGCGGACAAGCTCGACTATGATGATATAGAGCCATCCGTTGCCAATAAAGAACGCGAGATGCTGGGCTGGATGTGGGGCTTTAACGACGGCAAGGTAAAAACCGCCGAGCTTCCTAACGACGCAAATAGAATTCAAGAAGAATATTATAAAAAAGGCTACTTAGACGCACAGGTTTCTGCGCCGCTACTTAATGCCGATATGGATAATTACACTGCCGATCTTACCTACTATATCAACGAGGGCGAGCAATATACCGTAAGCTCCGTAGATATCGAGTATCCTGCAGATATAATCAAGCTTGATAAAGAAAAAGTTTTGGACGATTTCAAGCTTCAAAAGGGCGATACAATGAATTCCGAGCGTTTGCGCCGCGATATGAATACGCTAGAGACTTTAGTCGCGGATCAGGGATATGCCTATGTGCGTATCGTGCCTAAGACTAAGCAGGACAAAGAAGCTCGCACGGTCGCTATCACGTATCAAGTCATCCCTGAGGATAAAGTCTATATTAGAAACGTAACGATCTCGGGTAACGATAAGACCGAGGATAAGGTCATTCGCCGCGAGATGTATCTGACCGAGGGAAATTTATATAGCAAAACCGACTACAACGATTCGTTAAATTCTTTAAAACGCACGGGGTATTTCGATGAGGTGGAGATTAAAGAAAACCGCGTTTCTAATGATCAGATCGATCTTGAAGTTGCAGTTAAAGAAGCTCCTACAGGCTCTATCACGGGTGGTATCGGATATGGCAGCGAGGATGGAATTTTACTTAGCGGCGGTATCAGTGATAGAAACGTATTTGGCACCGGTCTTCACGGCGCATTCTCGGTCGAAAAGAGCGACGATCAGTTAAGCGGACGCTTGAGCTTAACCAATCCTAGAGTATTTGATTCTGAGTATAGCTTGGGCGGATCGATCTTTGCCAACGATTACGACTGGGACGATTACGATGAGAAATCTTACGGATTTTCAATCACGGGCGGTCGCAAGATTGGGCGTAATACCGATGTAAGCCTTACGTATTATCTCGAAAAGAGCGAGATTAAGGGCTTAAACGAATATTACGCCAAAGCGGGCTATCTAGATGGCAAGAATTTAAAAAGCTCGATTATCCCGTCTATTACATATAATAGCACAGATGATTATTACTTGCCAAGAAGCGGTATGATCGCAAGTGCTAGCTTAGAATACGCGGGTCTTGGCGGCGATATGGACTACACCAAGGCGCGAGGATCGTTTAACTACTATTTTGGCTTGCGAGATTATATCGATCACGACATTATCTTTAGATACAAAGCTGCAACGGGCTATATGTGGGAAGGTAATAAAAAGATCCCGATCAATGAAAAACTATTCCTGGGCGGAATGAAAAGCATTAGAGGCTACGAAGGTCGCAGTATCCCGAAAAAAGAGATCTGCTTAAATGCAAATAATTGCCGCTATATCGAAACAGGCGGCATGCAGAGCTTCAATAACTCCTTTGAGCTAAGCTTTCCGGTGGTCGATAGGCTTAAAATGCGCTTTGTAACGTTTTTTGACTACGGAATGATCGGCGATCATGACTGGAATGAGGAGGAGCGCTACAGCACGGGTGCTGGTATCGAGTGGATGACGCCGATGGGGCCTTTGCAGTTATACTTCGTTAAGCCGCTTAATAAAAAACCGCACGACGATACAAATAGCTTCGAATTTAGTATCGGCGCTAGATTTAATTAAACGGCGGCGACTTGCGAAAGCTGTGGCGTGCGTAGGATTTCTACCGCATGCCTTAAAATTTAATAACGCTCGCAATTTTAGCTTTTTGTGTAGCGCTTATTTGCAGCTATTGTAGGCGGTTTGAGCTAAATTTTAATTGGAATTCCGCTCGACTTAGGATGAAATTTAAACGCATAGCTTGCTTTGGATTTTTTCAGAATTTTAGTTATCAAGATAGTTTAAATTCCATTCATATAGTAAAATTTTAAGTACAAGAGTTCTAAAAAATCAATACAAGCCATTAGCATAATTTAAAGAAATTCTAATATTGAAATTTTAAAGATTACGATATAGACGATAAACGCCGCTTTGTTGTGCGCGGAATTTCACTGCATAGGATTTAGCGTGCCACTGAATTTTGAAACTCATAAATTTTGAGATTCTAAAAT
>NZ_CALIJA010000152.1 GCF_938017615.1 uncultured Campylobacter sp.
TGAGCAGATTGCTGGGTATAGGCTTGTGCCTTAGGTCCACAAGCTGCTAAAAGACTAAGAATTGCTAAAGAAGCAATAGAAAGTGTGAATGTCTTCGTTTTCATAGCGACTTCCTTTCTTTTGTGCTAATGTTGTTTCTGAAATCGTTTTCAAGTTTTCCTATCCCCAGTATAGCAACTTAAACCTAGAAGGTCAACTAATCTCATCGCTTCCTACCAAACTTGCTCGCACTTCCGAGATAAAGTAGAGGGAGCCCGTCACGAAAAGCAGGTCCTGGTCATTGGCCTTTCCTTCAAATTCTTTGATAAAATCCGCACTCACCGAAATTTCGCTATCGTTTAGCTCGTAGATCAGATGGTTATTCGCGTCCGACTTACACAGCGCGATGAGCCTTCGCAGCTCCTCCTTTTTGATAAGCGAGGCAGTTTTGATGTGAAGCGTGTTGCTGCCGCCGAAAAGCGAGGGCTCCAAGAAGCTCCGCGCCTGCTCAAAATCATACTCCAAAAAATACAAACTCAAAAAATTTTCCGAGGCGTAAATTTGCTTCAGGCGCTGCGCGTAAAGCTCGTTTGAAAAATCGTCTCCGCCGCGCAAAAGCACGAAATTAGGCACCCTGCCGCTTGCTATAAGCCCGTCAAATTCTTTTCTATACATCAGATCTTCTTTACCACCCTGCCTAAAATCACTCCGCTAGCGATATTTGCGTCCGTAAGCTCGACTAGCACGGGCGTTAAAATGTCGCCGGCGAAATTTGAAACTAAAATTTTAGCCCCCTTTAGCTTGTCGTCTAGCTTTGCGGTGACGGAATTTCCGTTTTCGTCGATGTAGCAGCGGAATTTTTTGCCTAAATTTTCTGCGGCCCAGCGCGCAAATTTTCGGTCCATAAAATCAAATGCAACCTTATCCGCTTCGCGCTCGAGCTCGTTTAGCCTCGCGCACGTAGCGTCGATGTTTAAAAGCAGGTAATTATAAAATTTCTCATCCCCCCTCATCTGCGCCTTTAGCAGGCGGTGCAAAATGAGATCGGAATAGCGCCTGATCGGGCTTGTGAAGTGCGTGTAGTTATCAAATCCGAGCCCGAAATGCCCGCGCGATTCGGACGCATACTCGGCGCGCTTTTGAGCCTTGATGATGAGCTTATCGATCTCCTCGCGTATCCCCATAGCATCGGCTTGCGCTTGGATTTCGCCGATCATCTTAGCAAGATTGCTCTGATACGGCGCGTCGATGCCGAACAGCGCCAGATCGTCAAGCAGCGCGTAAATTTTTTTAAGCTCCGCCGAGCCGTGATTTCTAAAAACACCCCGTTCGATGCGCGCCGCAGCGGCTTTATTGGCTAGCAGCATACAATCCTCGATGAGCTTGTGCGACGGGGTGTCAGTCTCAAAGCGAGTGGAGCTTATAAAACCGCGCTCATCAAGCGTTATGCGAAGCTCCTTGGTGCGAAAATCAAATCCGCGCTTTAGCCTCGCACGGCGCAGGCGCTCGCAAATTTCATTAAGCGGCAAGAGCCAGCTTAAAATTTCAGGCTCGTACGCCTTGCGGGTGCGTAAAATTTCATCTACCTCGTCGTAATCGTAGCGGTGTTTTGATCTTATGATCGCTTCGAAAAGCTCCTGCTTTTGCGGGTTTAAATTTTCATCTAAAGCGATTTTAAAAACGAAGGCCAGTCTCGGCAGATTCGGCATCAGCGAGCAGATGTTTTCGCTAAGCTCGCGCGGCAGCATCGGCACGGATCTGTGCGGAAAATATATCGAAAAGCCGCGAAATTTCGCCTCCTTATCGATCGGCGAGTATTCGCTTACGTATTCGCTCACGTCGGCGATCGCGACGTAAAGCGTGCGCTCTTTTACGTCAAAATAGATCGCGTCGTCGAAGTCCTTGGCGTCGATGGGATCGATGGTGCAAAACGCAAGATGCTGCAAATCCACGCGCTGCGGATACAGCGCCTCGTCCACTTCGCTGCCGAAGCTCGCGGCTTGCTGCTTGCACGCTTCGTTAAATTCGTCGTTTTTATCGTAGATCGCTAAAGAAATTTTCTCATCGACGAAGGGATCGGCTAGGCTTCCGATCACCTCGGTGATCTCGTTCGTTAGATTATCGATCTTTAAAAGGGTGCCTGACGGCAGCTGCTTTAGCGATTTTTGCGTGGCTTTGAGCGGATTTGCGAGGCCGGTTTTGACGTTTACGCCTAAAATTTCGCGCCCAAAGCTTTTGGTATAAACCACGCTCGTTAAAAACGCAGGCTTGACGCACATCAGCACCTTTGCGTGCAGGCGGGACTTTCTTGAGCTTAAAATTTTTGCTAGGATCAGATCACCCAGATGCACGCCGCTTAAATATCTGTTTTCGATGATGAGATCAGCTTTGAAGCGATCGTCGAAGCTTTGCAGATAGCCCGTGCCGTCGCGCGCGATGTCGAGCCTGCCGAAAACATAGCCGTCGTTTAGATAGAGCTTGCCTTTGTGCGCGCTGATAGCGCCGATATTTAGGAGGTTGCGCGCGAGCTCCTTTTGCTCGCCGCTAAGATTCTTTTCAAATACGCCCGAGTTAAAGGCGCGCAGGAACTCTCTCATATCTAAATTTCGCCTTTAGCCTCTAAAAACGCTTCCTGTTCGAAGCCGAACTCGACTAGTAAATTCAAAGCGTTGTCGATGCTAAGCTCGTCGAAGTGATGGTAGATATTGACCGCGGTTTTGGCGATCTTTAGCATCGCGTAGCGGGATTTGTTCTCAAAAGGCGCGTCGTCGGGGGCGTTTGAATACAGCGCGTCCTGCGCGATCTGTTCTAGCCCAAAATGTGCAAATAGCGCGTGCGAGACGCTCTCGCGGTTTGTGCCGCTAAATTCCATCTCCACGTCGGTAAAATCTTGCGGAAAGATCGAGCCCTTGATAGCATGGTAAAATTCCTCCGCCTTGCCCGTAGCACACACCTGCTCGTCGATAAAAACCCGCCCGAACTCCACCAAAATTACGCTTGAAAGGATGTTTTGCTCGATCTGCGGGTAGGATTTGATCCACGAAAACATAAGCAGATTTCGCAGCAGCGAGACCTGCGTGAGCTTTTCGCGGTCGATGCGATACGCCTGCAAATCCGGCTTTAGCATCTCGTCAAATACGGCGAATAGAAAAAACGCCCGCATCTGCTCGCGCCCGTAAAGCTCAAACGCTCGCTGTAAATTTAGCGTCTTTAGTGCTGTGTCGCCCTGCTCCTGCTTCGCCGGCTGCTCTCGCCCCTGCTCCTGCGCCTTTCCCCATTCTTGCCCCTGTTTTTGCTGCTGCGCTTGTATCGGCTCTCGCCCATGCACTCGTTCGGCTTGCGCGGAAACACCCAAACCTAGCGTGCAATCAGCTCTCGCGGCGGCGCGCTGATTTTGTGGCGGCGTATCGCTTGCTGCTTGCGAGGGGTTAAATTTAAAATTCTCGTCGCTGCAATTTAGGCCGCTTGTGTCATTTGAGTGATTAAATTTAAGACTATCGCCCTGCCCTGCTAAGTCTGTGCCTTTTTGCTCGCTCGAGGTGTACTCGTTTTGCCGCCACTCGTCTGCGGCGTCTTGCAAGCTGTGTTCTATGGACTTTGCACCTTGGAGATCGCACCGCTCATCCGCGGCACCGAAATTTTGCCTCGCGAGCTCTTCGGCGCTAAATTTAGACAAACCGCAAAAGGCTAAATCTAAAATTTTATCCGCGAGGGGGGCGTTTTTTGAAATTTGCAAAGCGAGCCTGACGTCCGAAACATCCGCGTCAAACGATGCTAAAATTTTTAAAATTTCATCGCTAAAGCCCGCAAGCGCGCCTATTTTTTGGGTTATAAATTTATTCATTTTCAAAAGCCGTTCAATATAAATTTCGCACAATCATATCAAATTTTAACTCAAATTGCAAAGCAAAACGCCGCCGTTGCGCCAAAATTTCACTTCGGCTCACGAGGCTTTTAAAGCGCTCTTTTTGCTCCTGAAAATCGCGGATCAAACCGCCCGTTTATCGTGACGGCACAACAAAAATTTCATCCGCTGTTTTATAAAATTTTAATCCCCTTTCGTATAGAATGCATCGAAATTCCGTTTATAAAGAGCCCAATTAAAACAGAAGTTTGAAGAGCTAAAAAGACTTAAAAACTGAAAATAACTTTAAAATGCTCAAACTGGTTTTTAAAATTTCATATAAATTCAAGCAGATGAATTTATATGAAATTTAATGACGAGCTAAGATATAGAGCAATAAAATATTGCTACTAAAGAAACTCTTTGGGCTTTACAAATTTGCATATGTATTTTTATAAAGGTTAGATATGCGCAGTATAGTATTTCTTTTCATAATACCCGCTTTTTTTACCATAAGCTTTTTTGTCGCCCTAATCGCCCCTAAAGGCAAACGCAAACTGCTTTGGCTTTTTGTTTGGTTTATGGTGTTTTTCGGGGATATTGTCGTACTTAAAGCAATTATGGCCTATTATGATTTTAAATATGCCAAGATAAACGTCTATGAAAAGCCCGCCATACACGCTTACTATGCCGGAGAAAGAGAAATAGTCGAATGGAATACAAGCGGTTTTCCTTTGATAGATCCAACCAATTGGCTAAATTTCCCTGCAAATACGACCGATGCGAATTTCATATCTTTGATAAACGGCTACGTAAATTTCATAGATTATAAAGAAAAAAGCGAAAATCCTGTCACAAACGGTAAATATTTTAGAATTTATCTGGATGACTATACCGCACAAGAGTGCTTTTTATCAGCCAAGTTAAGCACAAGAGGCTTTTTAAAGAGTATCCCGATAACGTATGAAGAATTAAATATATTTTTTAATCAACTACAATCAAATCATGAAAGCGAGGATAAAATAATCAGAGAGATAAAATCATTACTTGATGATAGAAATGCCTCGACGATAGATATAAAACCGTCTAAAATATTAAGTTACATAAAATACAATATGAAAGATCTCAAGCAAATTTACAAAGACAAATGCGTAGCTCGTAAAGAAATCAATGAAGATGAGATAGCCGATATAGAGTTGGTATTGGAAAAAGAAAATAGGATGACGGACTGGCGCATAGAGCCGGCACCAAATATCAAAACCTTTCTTGACGACCTAATCGGTCTAAGCTTTAACTACGGCGGAATCATAAAAGATAGAAAAACGGGCAGGATACTAGCTGATAATATATACGAAAACGTAAGATACCAAGGAGCGTTAGGCGAAAGCTTTATAAAGGCTTTTGGAAGCGAGTCGAGAGGATACGGGATATCTTGCGATAGCGGCAGGGAGAAGTATTTGGATATATGTAATCAAAAGATGATAGAAGAATTCTTCAGAAAGGATAGAAAATGAGAAAGTTTGAGGCGCTAAAAACATATGCAGAGCCACCATGGGAGGGGTATAAGGGATTGAACAATTAACAAGCTGTGGTATAAAAAAGACTGCTATGCTATTTAGATTTAACCGAGGGCAATTCAGATCAAACAGATCCAAATATCAAATTTGCAAATTTAAATTTACTAATTGTGTGAATTTGTAAAGTAAGGTTAAATTTGTAAATTTAATAAATTCGGTATCAAACGATACTGACCGAGATTGAATTTGCTAGGAAATTTTATAAAAAGGATCAAATTTGGTAAACGATGTTTTTAATTCCAATATTCGGTTAGCCCATGCCTGCGCCACATCGGCACGAGGGACATATTCGCCATTAAGCACATCTAGCATTTTCTTTTCACGCGCGGCCTTTGCTTCTTTATAATCTGCTTCGGCTTCTAACTTACGAGTTGATGCGGATTTACTTTTAGCATTATCACCTTTCGCCTGCCCTAAATACACAAGGACTTCTCGGAGATTCCACCAACCTACAGATGCTTTAGGCATCCCTGCTTTATGATGTCGAGAAATAATTTCCGGAGTGACCCGCAAGAGGTCACATAGTTGAGTGCTTGATACGAGCAGATTGCCTGCAGCATCAAATTTCACTCTCGGTTTTGTGTCCGCCATAGGTGTACTCCTTTCTTAAATCGTCTTTCTACATTCAACAGGAAAATTTTTCTCACAGAGAGAAGACCATCGCGCGGGGGCGACCAGCGGCCATTTTTCGCCCGCGGAGTACCTTTTCCAAATTTTTATTTTCTCAATTAGG
>NZ_CALIJA010000153.1 GCF_938017615.1 uncultured Campylobacter sp.
TGAATGTTTTCATTGCATTGTTTCTCTTGGTTTTGTTTGTTTAAAATTAAAATGAAAATCGTTTTGAATTTTAAATAAAATTTAAAAAGTAACTTAAAATTTAATTTCCATCTCACTGCCTTTTCGTTATAATTCATTAGACTTAAATCCTGTAACAGGCGTTACTACAATAAAAGATTTAAAGCGATTTCTTCACAAAGGAAAACCATGGAAAACAAACGCAGAGATTTTCTTAAAAAATCTCTAAAAATCGGCGCGGTAGGTGCCGTGGGCGTTGCCGCATCTCAGGCTCTAGCGAAAAATGAGCAGGATTACGGCGATACCGTTCGTGGCAAATCACCGAAAAAAGAGGTGCTTTACTGGGAGAGTGAAGCGTGGAAAAAATACTATAAAGTAGCTTACTAGGAGAATTTTCATGAGTGAGAATGCGATCGGAAGGAGATCGTTTTTGAAACTCGCCGCTTTAGGAGCGAGCAGCGTAGCTGCGTTTGGCGAAAATAATACGCTAAGAGCCGCTACTGAGCAAGAGATCAAAAACCCATTTCCAGGTTCCGTTATGAAGCGAACGATATGTTCGATCTGTTCCGTAGGCTGCGGTATCGAGGCTCAAGTGGATGAGAGCACCAATACCTGGATTCGCCAAGATATGGCAGTAGATCACCCGATCTCGCAGGGCAGTCACTGCTGTAAGGGAATCGATCAAATCGATCTAACCAAATCTAAAATGCGTCTTAAATATCCACTCAAAAAGGTTGGTGGCAAGTGGGAGCGCATAAGTTGGGAGCAAGCCGTTAACGAAATCGGCGATAAAATGCTTCAAGTTCGCAAAGAGGACGGCCCAGATAGTGTGGTATTTCTGGGCTCGGCTAAATTTTGTAACGAGCAGGCATATTATTTTAGAAAATTTGCAGCCTTCTGGGGTACGAACAGCAACGACCACGTAGCCAGAATTTGACATAGCGCAACAGTCGCCGGTGTGGCGAATACTTGGGGTTATGGAGCTATGACAAATCACGTAGGTGATATGGCGAAAAATTCTAAAATGATCCTTTTCATAGGTGCGAATTCTGCGGTTGCAAATCCAGTGGGAGCTATGAAGCACGCTCTTCAGGCTCGCGATAGAAACGGCGCGAAAATCGTTGTAGTTGATCCAAATTTTACTAGAACTGCGGCTAAGGCCGATATGTATATTAGAATTCGTCCGGGAACCGATATAGCGTTTGTGTACGGAATGCTCCATCTAATCTTTAAAAACGGCTGGGAAGATAAGGAGCTAATAAAAACCAGAACCTACGCTGTAGAGGAGATTAGAGCCGAAGCTGAGAAGTGGGATCCTAAAGAGGTAGCCAATGTTACCGGCTGCAAAGAAGAGGAGCTGATAGAATTTACGAGGATGTTTGCTACCACAAAGCCCGCTACTTTATGCTGGGCTCTAGGCATTACACAGCACTCGATCGGAAGTTCTAATACTAGAATTTTGGCTCTTTTGCAGCTCATACTAGGCAATATGGGCAAGCCGGGCGGCGGCTGCAACATCCTTCGAGGTCACGATAATGTTCAGGGTGCTACCGATATGTGCAATCTCTCCGATAGCTTGCCTGCGTATTACGGGCTAGCCGATAACGCTTGGAAGCACTTCTGCAAGGGCTGGGGCGTAGATTACGAGCAGTTTATTAAAAGATTTGCCGTCTCTACTAAGCAGCCGCACGAAAAGCAGGGTGAAAAAGTGCCTGGTACGAATTTTACCGAGTATTTTCACTACGATCCGAGCATCGAGCAAGATGTGATAAACTGGCGCAACGAAAAGGGCTTTTCGCTATCTAAATGGTGGCAGGGCGTTTTGAAAAACGAGCCCGTTTTAAGTAGTGGCAATGTCCGCGTTCTTTGGGTGCAAGGCACAGGAATTACTTCTATGGCTCACGTTCGAGAGACTCAAGAAGCATTAGGTAAGATCGATATGCTGGTAGTCGCCGAGCCGTTCTTAAACGAAGTAGCGATTCTAAACGATAGACCGGATGGAATTTATGTTTTGCCGGTAGCTACGCAGTTTGAAAGCGAAGGTCATCTAAGCGCTACAAACCGTAGCGGTCAGTGGAGAACTCAGATTGTTAAGCCGCTATTTGAGAGCAAAGAAGATCAAGAAGTAATGTTTTTATTCGCGAAAAAATTCGGCTTTTACGACGAATACGTTCGCGGCATGAAGATGGGCATCGTTGATGGCGAGCTTAAGCAGGTTAAAGACGATTTTGTTTGGCCTGACGACGCTACCGATGAGATTGCACGCAATACTCAAAGTATTGGAAATAACGGACGCACCGCAGCTAGATTTCGCAGACAGCAGAAGAACTGGCATCTATTTGATCCCGATACTTTGCGCGGCATAGGCGGAGAAGTAGAGGGCGAATACTACGGACTTCCATGGCCTTGCTGGGATACGCAACACCCGGGCACGCCGATTCTTTACGATGTAACTAAGCCTTATGCCGACGGCGGTATGGGATTTAGAAACCGCTTCGGCTTAGAACACGATGGCGTTTCGCAGCTAGCCGACGAGAGCATTACACTTCCGGGATCAAAAATTCAAGGCGGTCATGCAGAGATTACCAAGGCAAATATCGAACAGGTTTTAGGTATTACGCTAAGCGAGGATGAAAAAACCAAGATGGGGCCTACGTGGAGCACAGATTATAGCGGCATTATCGCTAAGAAATGTCGCGAGTTTGGAATTTGCCCTTGCGGAAACGCAAGAGCAAGAGCGAAGGTTTGGCAGTTTGCGGATCAAATTCCGAAGCACCGCGAGCCGATCCACTCGCCTAGATGGGATTTAGTGGAGAAATATCCGACCTTTGCGGATCAAAAACGAAATTTCCGCGTCTTTACGAGATTTATCTCCGAGCAGAAAAAGCAGGATTGGAGCAAGGACTTCCCTACTATCGTAAGCTCGCTAAGGCTTGTAAATTTAAGCGGTGCGGGCATGATCGAGCGCACGAGCAAGTATCTTTCGGCGATTACTCCGGAGATGTTTGCGCACGTAAATCCTAAGCTTGCCGCTGATAAAGGTATCAAAGATGGCGAGATGATGTGGATCCATTCGCCGCAAGGCACGAAGATCAAAGTCAAGTGCATCTATTCGCACGCCGTTACGCCTGATCGTATTGTTATGCCGTATAACTTCGCGGGAATTTTCCAGGGCGAGGATCTAAGCGAGCGCTATCCTGAGGGCACTAAGCCATATATCAGAGGTGAGAGCTCAAATACGATTACCAACTACGGCTTTGACATAAATACGCAAATTTCGGAATTTAACGCCGGTCTTTGCAGACTAGAAAGAGCATAAGGAGATAAAATGCCGGCAAGATTAAAATTTTACGTCGACGTCGAGCGTTGCATCGCTTGCTATGGTTGCCAGGTAGCCTGCAGCTCGGCTCACGAGGTTCCCGTGCAGATCAATAGGCGCAAGGTTATTACTTTAAACGAAGGCATAGAGGGGCAGGAGGTTTCAAGCTCTATCGCTTGTCAGCACTGCACCGATGCGCCTTGCGCGCAGGTTTGCCCGGTTCAATGCTTCTATATCAGAACCGACGGTGTCGTTTTACACGACAAAGATAAATGTATCGGCTGTGGATACTGCCTCTACGCGTGTCCGTTCGGTGCTCCGCAATTCCCTAGAGACGGAGCTTTCGGTATCAAAGGCGCGATGGATAAGTGCACTATGTGCGCGGGTGGACCGGAGCCTACGTTTTCGCACGAGGAGCTTCATAAATATGGTCAAAATCGCATCGCAGAGGGCAAGGTTCCGATGTGTGCGGCGATCTGTTGCACGAACGCTCTAATCGTGGGCGACGCGAGCAGAGTTTCGGAGGTTTATCGCAAGCGCGTACTTACGCGCGGCGTGAGCCTATGAGATTATGGAATTTTAAACGCTCCGGTTTAAAATTCCGCTTCCTTTCACAGAAATTTCGACCGAGCGACGGCTTTAAATTTAACGGTCGCTCGGCACAAAATTTTATTTAAAAATTCCACTCTTGCTCATTCACCGCTAGATTATTTCAAAAAATAGCTTCTTGCCGACATTAAAATTTTAAATTTATGCTACAATCACTCAAATTTAGGATTTGAAATCTTGAGCGAAAGGATCTGTCTTGAAAAATAAAATTTCACTTTTTTTGGTCATTTCGGCGTTTTTGATTTTTACAGGTTGCTCTAAAAACGTGCCCGTAAATAGCGGTATCGTGCGCACTTCCGAGCCGCTTCACATTATGGAATTTCCGCAGGATAAACTCATAAGCGTAAATTTCACCAATACCTCTACGACGGATTCAAATTTAACCCAAGCAGTGATCCAGCATCTGCGTGCGGACGGATTTAAAGTCGTAAATAAAGGCGCGGCGAACGTCCAAATCGGCGGCAATCTAAACTACTTCCGCAAGGCGGATTTTTCGCGCAGATCGTGGGATAATCCGAGATTTAGTTTCGGTATGGGATTTGGCAGATATTACAGATATACGGGCGTGGGCGTGGGCTGGGGGATGCCGTTTGGTTATGATCCTTGGGACGACGACGATTATTACAGAGACTACTTCTACGACTCGCAGATTAGCCTCTATATAAGCGTTAAAAACAAGGGCGCGTGGAAGGACTACGTAACGAACCTCAACTACCAAAGCATCAAAAATCCGGGCTCTAAAGACTCGGTAATGGATGCGCTAAATTTTAAAATTTACGAATATATAAGACAACTGATTAAGCAGGGAAGATGATAGTAAAAGAGAATAAAAAGTCCGTAGCGATGACGCTGGCGGGATCGGCGATTTTGGCGCTCGCTAGCGGATATTGCTACCACGCGGGCTTTGGCGGTGCGGCGCTTTTCGCTTCTGTAGTGGCGGCATTTTGCGCGTTTTTTTGCGCGCTTAGACTCGGCGCTAAAAATTATTTGCAGATCGGCGAGGATGCTTTTACGATCGTACGCGGCGCAAATTCCGAGAGCTTCGAATACAAAGATATCGCAAATTTAGGCACCAAAACCTTCGTCGCGGGCAGAAACAAAACGGAGCTTTTAAATTTTGTATTCAAAAAAGCGCCGCAGGCGCAGGACCGCTTTAATTTTTTACGATTTTACAGCGACACGGAGGCCACGCTGCCGGGCTCGTTTGAAATTTCGATCTACGAGCTGAGTAAAATTTTGCGCGAAAAAGCGGGTCTTTCGCAAAGCTCTGAGGAAGAGCAAACCGCCTCAAAAACTCTCAAGGGCGCTAAGAGTTCTAAAAAAAGTGCGGGTAGCGGTAAAAATTTTAAAGCTAAAAACCTCCGCGATGAGAATTTTGCTTCGCAAAATTTCGATGCGCAAAGTTCCTACGGCGCACAAAATTTAGGTGAAAATTTAGGCGCGGAAAATTCCCGCTCTACGCAGGATTCCGCCGTGCAAAATTCTAATGGCGCCGCCGATTTAAACAGCACGCAGAATTTAGAGGGCGCTTCAAATTTAAACAAACAAAGCTCCGCCGCGCCGAATAATACAGTTTCTTCAAATAATGCCGTTGCGGGTGAAAATTTCACAGGTGCCGAGGATTTCGCGTCTAAAATTTCCGCGGGCGATAATGAGCCTGGCGCTGCGCTCGAAAGTACGGCGCTAGCTGACTCCGATACCGTCGATACCGCGATGCGAAACTCCGCCTGCGAAAGTAAAAATAAGTAGAGGCGCGGCCTTGAGCTCCTTGCCGATCGGAATTTTCTTGCAAGGAGCCGCGCTGATGCTCTCGCTCATCGTTGCTATCGGCGCGCAGAATATCTTCGTTATCTCCCAAGGTCTTGCGAAAAACCATGTTGCGGCTGTTTGCATGGTCTGTGCGCTAAGCGATGCCGTATTTACGGCCGTAGGGATATTTTTAATCGGCGGCGCTCTTAAGCAGGGCTCGCTTCTTACTCAAATTTTAGGCATAGGCGGGGTTATATTTCTGCTCTGCTACGCGCTAAGCTCGTTTTTTAGCGCCTACAGAGGCTCGCATTTTGCCAAGATTCAAAACTCTGCAAATAGCCCGCTGGCGCCCGTCGTAGCCAAAGCTCTTGCGGTGACGCTTCTAAATCCGCACGTGTATTTAGACACCGTCGTGGTCGTGGGCTCGCTCGGCGCTACGATCGCAGATGCCCAAAAGCCGTGGTTTTACGCGGGAGTTATGTTCGTGTCGTTTGCGTGGTTTTTCGGCTTAGGATATGGCTCAGGGGCGCTTTCGAAGCTTTTTGCAAGCAGCAGAGCATGGCGCATAATCGACGCGCTCGTCGGAGTTTTGATGCTGTATATGGCGTATCTGATCGCGAAGTTTGTCTTTAAAATTTAAAATTTCACGCTAAAATTCCGCATTCTTGATAAAGGATCTATGATGAAGATTGAAATTGAAAGCGGGCTCGAGCTAAAAGAGGCCTTGTGGCGCGTAGAGAAAGCTCTGCGACTGGTGACCGACAAGGATGGCAAAATCACATCGAGCGCGACGCTTTACGTGGGCAAACATTCGCTTTTAAATTTACTCGATACCAACCAGATCGAAAATATCCAAAACGCTTATGCGCGCGCCAGGACGGAATTTCGCGCGGAGATGCTGGGCGTGTTGGAGGGCTTTTTATCGCAAGAGGACGCTGAGAAAGATCCGGAATATGCACTATTTAATCAGCTCTACCAGATGGCGATGACTGCGGGCAGAAAGAGTGATATCTTTATCCATGTCCAAGGCATCAGCGAAAACGAGGTCGTGCTGCGTGTATATCAGCGCTTTGAGCTGGAGAGCGGCGAGACAATCTATTACGCAGGCGGTGAGTTTAGCTACAATCTGGATGAAAATTTCGGCAAAATTTATCGCTACGAAATCTGATTTTAGCGGTGCGGCGTGAGATCAGGTGCCTCTTCGATCGTAAATATTACGTCCGCATTATGCTTCTTTGCCGCGAGGACGCATAAATTTAAACCCTAAAAATACGCGGCGAGCTAAATTTAGACAAACTTTCTGCGACGATAGAATTTCGCTCGGTTAAAATTTATCGTGATTTCAAATTTAAAGCTGCATGTAAATTTCGCCGCATTACCGCCAGCGTTTGAGTTCCCCTTGCTTTACATTCGTCAAAATTTTAAATCGAGCTTGCATAAATTTTGCTTCTTAGGCACATAAATTTTGTAGAATCGCACTTTTATGCAAAAGAAAAGATAATTAAACGAAGCCGAATTTAACCAAGGCGCGTATATAGGAGGGCGGGCTCAAAGATGATACGCTAGGTGGCGGTTTGCTGCCATTGCTTACTTTAAAAATTTTAAGCATTAATACGTGCAAAATGTAAAAACAAAAAAGTGAAAACGCAATGCTAAGTAAAAAAACTAGGATAATAAGAGCGCTGATCGGACTAGCGATAATGATCGCAAAAGCCGTTGTTTGGCAGCTGGTGGGGGCTGGTCGGACTAGTGCCCTTTATCGTGGGCGTTACGGGATTTTGCCCCGCTTGCTACTTTTTAAACCGCTGTTCGCTAAAGCGCTAAATTTAGCCGCGGTATACGGTTTTATCGCGTGCCTGGGGCAAGAGGCGCGATAAATTTTAGCGGCGAAGTGAACGAACTTTAAATTTTTAATTCTCCATGCTTCGACGCGGAGTGTTAAATTTAAACTGGCCCTTTAAAGCTTAAAATTTTATCGCGCAATACAAGGCGGTAAATTTAATCTCGTGCCGCCGTCAATCGGCATGCCGCTATCTGCGTAAATTTTAGCGCCGCGCCGCTTTCGGCGCTCTTGCTAGAGCGGGCTTGCGCTCCGCGTCCGCCACAACCAAACTCTATGATTAATTGCACTCACCTCTTAAAATTCATCTTAAATTTGCTAAAATTGCAGCTAAATTTAAAATTTAAAGGAGCCAAAATGTCAAATATCTTAATCATAGGCGCGGGCGGCGTGAGCCAAGTCGCGACCGTAAAATGCGCGATGAACGCGGACGTTTTTACAAAAATAACCCTTGCTAGCCGCACTAAAAGCAAGTGCGACGCGATTGCTAAGTTTATCAAAGACCGCCTAGGCGTGCAGATTGATACCGTCCAGATCGACGCGGACGACACCGACGCCGTGGTCGCGCTCATCAAAAAAACGGGCGCCGAGCTACTGCTAAACGTCGCGCTGCCGTACCAGGACCTAACGCTGATGGATGCGTGCTCTCGCGCTGGTATACCATACATCGACACCGCAAACTACGAACACCCAGACACCGCCAAATTTGAATACAAGCTACAGTGGGCGAAGGACGGCGAGTTTAAAGCCGCAAACACTATGGCGCTGCTAGGAAGCGGCTTTGATCCGGGCGTGACAAACGTATTTTGCGCCTACGCACAGCAAAATCTCTTTGACGAGATCGGCGAGATCGACATCCTAGACTGCAACGCGGGCGATCACGGATATCCGTTTGCGACGAATTTCAACCCAGAAATCAATCTGCGCGAAGTAAGCGCAAAAGGCCGCTACTGGGAGCGCGGCGAGTGGAAAGAGACCGAGCCGATGCAGATAATGTTTAAATGGGACTACCCCAAAGTCGGCGTCAAGGACAGCTACCTGCTCTATCACGAGGAGCTAGAAAGCTTAGTAAAAAACATCAAAGGGCTGAAGAGAATCCGCTTTTTTATGACATTTGGGCAGAGCTACCTCACGCATATGAAATGCCTAGAAAACGTCGGCATGCTACGCATCGACGAGGTCGAGCACAACGGCGTAAAGATCGTGCCGATCCAGTTTTTAAAGACCTTGTTGCCTGATCCTGCGTCGCTCGGCCCTCGCACGAAAGGCAAAACCAATATCGGCTGCGTAATCCGCGGTTTAAAAGACGGCAAAGAGCGTCAGGTCTATATCTACAACGTCTGCGACCACGAGGCTTGCTACGCCGAGACTGGCGCGCAGGCCGTGAGCTACACGACGGGCGTACCTGCGATGATCGGCTCGATGATGGTCGCAAGGGGCATCTGGAGCGGCAAAGGCGTCTTTAATATGGAAAATTTCGACGCCAAGCCTTTCATGGACGAGCTAAATAAGCAGGGCTTGCCGTGGGAGATGATAGAAATGAAACCGGGCGAGAGGTATGAAGTCTAAATTTAAGGCTTGTCTTTTTCCGCTATACTTTGTTAAATTTTACCTTGCTTTACTGCGACGGGACATACAGCCCGCCTCATTCGCAAGGTAAAATTTAGCCACAAACTCTAATTTTGTGAAAAATTTTTAATAATACTAGATGCAGTATGTATTGCAAGTACAGCAAAATAGATACTCTACTGTTTTATTAGATGAATATTTTCTTTTGGAGTCGGATTTATACCTAGAATAAGAAATAGTAAATTCTTTTAACTTTCCTTTTTTTTCAAAAACTCCCCTTATTGCTTGTATAGGTATTATTCCTTCGTTATTGTAGCTCATAAATATATATTTTGAATTAGCATTTTCAATCAAATTTTTAAATTCATTATATGCTGTATTTACAAGACAATATTTTGATCTTTTGTCATTTTCTAGTCGCAATCCAGTTTTTCCATAAATCACTGGATTATCATATTTGGCAATTGTTTCTAGTATATGATAATTTGTATAGTATTGTCTGCGATTATACGGAGGGTCTAGATAGAGCACGTCTGTGCTAATTCTTTTTATTAAATCGTTTGCATCTTGATTATATATTTCGTGTTCTTGGTGGTTAATATATAGCTTGCTTGGCCTAAAATAAAATTCTAATAAAGCTGCCTTTTTAAATTTTTTTAAATATGCTCCATATACTGAAACCGAATTAGAATACTTATCTATGCTTTCCAATAAGGATGAGATAAGAAAAAAATATTCATCAATTGTGATTACTTTGTTTTTTTTAAAAAACTCTATTTTGGTTCTTATTGCATCACACTTTTTCGCATTTTGTTCTGTAAAGTACATTCTGCCATCCTTGCCAGCTGGTGAATAATTTTCTGCAATAAAGCCATGAATCGGTTGTAAAGTATTAAAAAACGAAATACTTCTTTTAGAATATTATTTTTATCTCTTATTTGCTTTGGTTAGTATATACCGGGGAGATGAAGGGAATCTTGAAACGTTTGTCTCAACACCCTGTCT
>NZ_CALIJA010000154.1 GCF_938017615.1 uncultured Campylobacter sp.
TCGACTACAATTAAGTCGATTTTATATTACAATAAAAATAAGATTCGTAAAACGTTCGAGATAAATACAATCGGTGCTATGGCTTTAAGCTTTGATTGGAGATGGAGCTGGAAGCAAAAAATACCTATTTATATAAAGGTCTTTCTTGTTCTTTGGTTTTTGCTCGGCTGCTATACGACGGGAGAGCCGATCAATGGCGTGGCGATAATTTTTACTTTTTGCTTTTCCATTTTAACTACCAAAGCCTATATGCATCTACTTAACGGTAGCCTCGGCTTTTTCGGTCTTCACGATCAGCTTGTGCTTTATAAGGAAAACGCCGAGGTCGAGATACTAAATATCTTGATGGCAGATAAAGAGGAGTATCTGCAGCTGAGAGATTATTTTATGCAGACGATGCAAAAAGATATAAGCAACCTGCAACGCACGATGTCGATTTTTAATGAAAAGATAGAATTTAGAAAATTTAAATTTTAAAGGCGTATGTTATGGAAGCAAATTGAGAAGGCAAGGAAGATTTTAGCCATTGCGGTTAGATAATAGAATTTCACCCAACAAATTCCATCCCGCGATACGGCGGAATGGAATTTTAAAATTTAAATTTAAAAGCACTAGCCGTTATATCCTAAGCGGCGCATATTTGCGCACGCGTCCTTGTAGCCGTAATAGCACGAGATGCGGTATAGATCAATGGCGTTGAATTTATTTTGCTCCACGCCTTCACCTTTTTCAAACATAGCTGCGAGCTTCTGGCAAGCAGGGAAGTTTTGAGAGAGCGTGCATGCGGCGTTGTAGGCATTGGCGGCGGAAGCATAGTCGCGCTTGGAATACATAGAATCCGCAAAATTTAGACACATTGCGCCATTGCCGTTTTTGCACGCATCGCTTTGCACGACGCCGCCTTGTAGGTTCATCGCACGGATACCGTCTTGAACGTCGGCAAAGGAATATTTGCCGCTCTTTGGCGCATCGACTGCGCTCTTTGGTGCGTTGCTAACGCAGCCTGCCAAAAATACTCCAGCGGCGATCAAAGCTAGAATTTTTTTCATATTTTGCTCCTTAATTTTTTGAAATTTGGCGACCTAAAATGTAATAGGTCTCTTTGCCCGCGACTTTTTGTAGCTTGAGCTTAAATTTTTCCGACCAAGCGCTGATGATATCCTCAACAGCGGTCTTGCGCTCTTCATTCGTAGCGTCGTTTTTAATCTTAAAATACGGGTTTGAATTCGACATAGCCACGTGCGCACCGTAAATTTTAAGCTTATCGTTCAGCCCCACGATGCGATCGAGCTCATTATCCTCAAAATCACACTTCGATAAAATTCCTCGCAGCTGCGCGACCGTCGCGTCGTTTACGCTATATCCTAGCGCTAGCAAAATTCCATCTTCACTCATTCTCATCCTTTCGAAAAAAATTTATTTGTTCGCTTGTGAAATCAAAACGCCTTCGATTATGCTTTTTATATCGCCGTCTAAGATCGCGTCGGTCTGGCTATACGCCTCGCCGCTGCGGTTGTCCTTGACCTGCTGATACGGGAAAAGTACGTAGGAACGGATCTGATGCCCCCAGCCTATCTCGCTTTTAGGCACGTTTTCGTCCTTTTCGCGCTGTTTCATCAGCTCAAGCTCGTAAAGGCGCGACTTTAGCACCTTCATCGCCGTTTCTTTGTTTTTGTGCTGGCTTCTATCATTTTGGCAGTTTACTACGATACCCGTTGGGATGTGCGTGATACGCACGGCGCTTTCAGTTTTATTGATATGCTGCCCGCCTGCGCCGCTTGCGCGAAACACATCGACACGAATATCCTTCTCTTCGATATTTATCTCGATATCATCATTTAGCTCGGGGCTTACCATCACGCTCGAAAAGCTCGTATGTCTGCGCCCTGCACTATCGAATGGGCTTACGCGCACCAGGCGATGGATACCGTTTTCGGCTTTCAGATATCCGTAGGCGTTCTCGCCGCGCACGATGAAGCTAACGTCCTTAAGACCCGCTTCCTCGCCCTCTTGAAAGTCCAAAACCTCGATCTTAAAGCCCTCTCGCTCGCAAAAGCGCAGATACATGCGGTATAGCATACTCGCCCAGTCGTTGCTCTCCGTACCGCCCGCGCCCGGATGAATGCTGACAATAGCGTTTTTATCGTCGTTTTCGCCGCTAAGCATCATAGAAATTTCTAAATTTATGATCTTGTCCTCTAGCTCGTCCGCTTCGGCAAAAAGCGAGTTTATCGTCTCTTCGTCGTTTTCCGAGTTTGCCAGCTCATATAGAGCTTTTGCGTCGTCTACGGCATTCTTGGCGTTTAGAAATTTATTTAAGATATTTGAAATTTTAGTTTTTTCCTTGCCGATGGCGCCTGCTTTTGCGACGTCCTGCCAGAGATTTTGATCGTTTTCAAGCTCCTCGATCTCTTTTAGGCGCGCTTTAATATTCTCCGGTTTTACGACGCCAGCGATATTTTCGACTTTAGTATTTAGGGTTTTTAAAAGTTCCGTGTATTCGTAATTATCCAAAATTTAAGACCTTTTTTATGCTTTTGGCGTGATTATAACATATTTTGGATTAAGGTTGTTTATAAAATTTTATTTAAGGCGGGCATTATGAAGCATTTGTCTATTAGGGATATCAAAACCTGCTTGATATTTCCGCGATTAATTAGTTTAAGCTCCGTCGAGAGATCGGGCAAAGGGTCGTTCAGTAGCAGTTTTAGCTTTGCTTCTTCTAGCTTCAACTTTTTACAATCGGCTTTTTTGTCTTCAAGCATAGACACCACTAGTTTTAGCTTTTCTTTTGTCATTTCGCTTTGCACGAAAGTACCTTATACACGATAATGGAACATAAAAAAGCCGCAATGGAGCAGGCAAAATACGCCCAAATTTCTCCGATAGTTTTTTCAAGAAGCGCGTGCAGCCCTAGCAAAAAGAAAACTAAGCCTATAATGCAAATCACGCCCGTAATTATGTTTAGTAAAACCGAGTTGGCGCTCTTTAAAAAAGAGCGCCTGATATCGCTAGCTTGAGCGTCTACGAGCTCTACTACCGAAACTATAAATTCAGATATGCCGGCCATTATTTTTTCAGCAACCAAGCGAGCAAAAATCCGACACTTGCAGCGATAGCGACGCTTTTTATCGGATCTTGTTTTATCGTGTCATTTACACTTTCTATGCCGTCTTTGCCTTTAAGCCTTAGATCATCTATATATTTTTTGATCTCATTGCTATTTAGCTGATCTAGAATTTTATCTTTGGCAGACTCTGCACGCTCTGCGCCTATATTTTTGATGGACTTCATAATCTCTTTAAAATCCGCTTTCAAAGAGTCGATATCCTTTTTCAAAGAATCTAAATTTATCTCTTGAGTAGCCATTTTCGCTCCTTTTGAAGTTTGTTTTAGAGCTAAAGCTCGTGGTAGATTTTAGTACTTATTGATTAACGCTCGCTAAATAGACCGCCCTTTCGCGCTTAATTTATACCTTTAATATTTTTTGATATAATTGCCAGCCTAATATTTTATATTGAAAAGAGAGAACAATGCAGATCATTAGAAGCGTAGAGGAGCTAAAAAGCTTCAGAGCATCAGCAAGCGGCAGCGTGGGCTTCGTGCCTACTATGGGCGCTTTGCACGCGGGGCATGCAAGCCTCATAAAAAGAGCGCGGAACGAAAACGACATCGTAATCGTCTCTGCATTCCTCAATCCGGCACAGTTTTTGCCCGGTGAGGATCTAAATAGCTACCCAAAAAACGAAGCGGGCGATATTAAAATTTGTGAAAGCCTCGATGTGAACGCGCTTTTTATCCCGACCGCGGATGAAATTTACGGCACGGAGGAGCCAGCAATCATAGCACCTAAGCCAATAAGTGAAATTTTAGAAGGCAAAACGCGCCCTGGGCACTTCGACGGCGTACTTAAGGTGCTAAATAAGCTTTTTAATCTAACTCGTCCTAGCAACGTTTATATGGGCAAAAAGGACACCCAGCAGCTTTTCATCGTGCAGAAGATGGTAAAGAGCTTTTTTATGCCTATAAATATCATCCCTTGTGAGATCGTGCGCGAGAGCGACGGCTTGGCGCTTAGCTCGCGCAACGCCTATTTGGACGAGGAGGGCAAGCTTATGGCGCTTAAGCTTTCGCGCTCCTTGCTAAATGCCAGCTCGCTTATTAAAAAAGGCGAGATCAGCCTAAACATCGTCCGCGAAAAGATGCTTAGCGTGCTTGAGCCGCTGGCGGTCGATTACATAGCGTTCGTGGATTATAAATTTAATGAAATTTCGCAGATCAAGCAAGGCGATACGATAATCCTGCTTGCCGCAAAGGTTGGCACAACCCGCCTGATCGATAATATCTGGCTGTAAAATGGCAAAACTCCATCTCGTTTCTCTAGGCTGCAATAAAAATTTAGTCGATAGCGAGATCATGCTTGGGCGCTTGCAAAACTATGAGCTCACGCCCGATGTGACCTCTGCCGACGTCATCATCGTAAATACCTGCGGTTTCATCGCAAGCGCCAAACAGGAGAGTATCCGCACGATTTTGAAGCTTAGCGAGCAGAAAAAAAGCGGCGCGCTGCTGGTCGTCACGGGCTGTCTGATGCAGCGCTACAAGGATGAGCTCATGCGCGAGCTGCCCGAGGTCGATATTTTTAGCGGCGTCGGCGACTACGACAAGATCGACGAAATGATCTTAAAAAAGCAAAAAAATTTATTCAGCCCCGACACCTACCTGCAAGCAAGCGAAGAGCGCGTGATAACGGGCTCTAACTACCACGCCTACATCAAAATTTCAGAGGGCTGTAATCAAAAATGCTCTTTCTGCGCCATTCCGGGCTTCAAAGGTCGCCTAAAAAGCCGCAGCATCGACGACATCGAAGCAGAGGTGCGTGACTTGGTAGTGCGCGGATTTTACGATTTTAGCTTTATCGCGCAGGATTCCAGCAGCTTCGGTCGCGATCTAAGACGCAGTAACAAGGGCGGATCAAATTTTAAAGGCTCCGAAGGCGAGTTAAATTTTGCGGGCTTTCGCGACGGGCAGAATTCTGACGGCTCACGCGGCAGCGCGGGAGATAAAATTTCCGCTCAAAGTAGACTCTCCTGCGGTAAGGGCTCTAGCAGCGAAAGCGCGGACGACGAAAGAGTCCACGAGCAGGATATAGATCTAGTCGCGTTGATAAAACGCATCGAAAAAATAAAGGGCGTCAAGGTCGCGCGCGTGCTGTATCTCTACCCCACCAGCACCGACGAGCGACTCATCCGCACGATCGTGGGCTCACCCGTTTTCGCGAATTACTTCGACATGCCGATTCAGCACATAAACGACAAAATGCTAAGCCTGATGAAGCGTGGCGCTGGCGCGGCGCGGATCAAAGAGCTTTTAAGCTTAATGCGTGCAGCGCCTAATTCATTTCTGCGCACGGGCGTCATCGTCGGACACCCAGGCGAAACAGACGTAGAATTTGACGAGCTTTGCGCATTTTTGCAGGAGTTTAAATTTGATAGAATTTCAGCTTTTGCCTACAGCAAGGAGGAGGATACGGCGAGCTTTGCGATGCCGCAGATCTCCGCACGGACAATTAGTCGCCGTCTGAATAAAATCGAAAAAATCACGCGCGAAGCGATAGATAGCAGCATGCACGCGCTCGTAGGCAAAAAGATGCCCCTAATAATCGAAGGCGCCAGCAGCGAGGGCGAGTTTTTTTACGGCGCCAAGCCTCTTACGTGGGACAAGGACATCGACGGCGAAATTTTAATCAACGAAAGCTACGTGCAAAATCTAAAAGCAGGCGGTCTATACGAGTGCGAAATCACGGAATTTGCGGGCGATAGACTGCTTGCGCGAGTGCTAAAAAGCTCGCAAGGACAATGAAAAACTCGCCCGAAATTCCAAGCAAAATTCTAGCCTTGCTGCGGGCTGGCAAAAATCTGCTTGCATTTTCACACGGCATCGATAGTACAGCACTTTTTTACATTCTGGACGAGGCGGGTGTGAAATTTGACCTTGCGATCGTGGACTACAACGTCCGCGCGCAGAGCAAGGACGAGATCGCCTCGGCACGAGATCTGGCGGCTAAATTTAACAAACAAATCTACGTAAAAAGCGTGCGTCTTGGCGAGTCAAATTTCGAGCACGAGGCGCGTGCGGCCAGATACGATTTTTTCGCCGAGATTTGCCGCGAGCGGGGCTATGAAAATTTGATCTTAGCGCATCAGTTTGACGATAAATTCGAGTGGTTTTTGATGCAGCTGGGGCGCGGCGCGGGGCTTAGCGAGCTACTTGGCATGCAGGAGCTTGAGATTCGCGAGGACTACGTGATCGCTCGACCGCTTCTAGGCGTACGAAAGTGCGAGCTGGAGCGGTTTTTAAAGGGGCGAAACCTAAAATACTTCACCGACGAGACAAATTTAATAGACCGATTTAAACGCGGTTTTATTCGCGCTAAATTTAGCGAGCCGTTTTTGGATGAGTACTTTAACGGCGTGAAAAAAAGCTTTGAGTTTTTGGCAGCCGATGCGTTAAATTTAACCCCTGAAATTTCTAATCCTGCGCCAAAAATTTATCTCATAAAACGTGGCGCAAATGAGCTTCGCGGCGTGGACCAGGCGTGCAAGCGGCTAAGGCTCGTGCTAAGCTCCGCGCAGCGAAACGAATGCGCTCGCTGCCTGGAAAAAGGCTCGGACTGCGTGCTTGGCGGCAAGGTAGCCGTAGGTGCGGGAGAAAAATTTATCCTTATAACGCCATACATCAAAACATCGATGGAAAAGAAATTTAAAGAAGCGTGTAGGAAACTTGCCATCCCGCCGATAAACCGCGGATTTTTATTTTCCGCGGGCGCGGATTTTGCACTATTTGAGGAACTTTTATGAGCGTTTATTTTACCTCCGATCTGCACTTCGGCCACGAGCTGGTGCTTAAAAAATATCCCAATTTTAGAAAAGGTGCAAACGTAGCCGAAATGGACGAAAATCTCATCACCGCTTGGAATGCGCTCGTAACGCCCGAGGATCTCGTCTATAATCTTGGCGATGTGTCCTTTCACAAGGATGTTGCGCACACTTGCGAGTTACTTCGCAGACTAAACGGGCGACATTTTTTGGTGCTCGGCAACCACGACGGGCGCATCGCCGCGATGAAAAACGAACTGCTAAGCGGACGCAAGGCGGACGGTAATTTTATGTTTGAGCAGATAGTGGGATATGCCTTTGTGCGCCTATCGCATAAGAGAGCGGCTCTGTCTCACTACCCGATGATTGAGTGGGCAAACTGCCATTATGGCGCGCTGATGCTCTACGGTCACCTGCACGCAGATATGGCTGAAGTTTCGGGCAGGGCGCTAAACGTAGGTTTTGATCTGCACGGCAAAATTTTAAGCGAGGACGAGGTGTGGTCGTACCTCAAGGACATCCCGCCCAAGGCGCATCACGCAAGCGAGCTAGAGGGCATTAGCGAGAACGACGATGTGGAGCAAAGGCGGATTCTGATAGAAAATTTTTTACGTAAAATTAATCAGAGTTCGTAAAAAATAAAATTTGCGGTGCAAGACGGCTCTTTGCGGCAAATGAGCTTAAATTTAAAATCGAGCTGATTTGAATATGAATGATTTTATCTAGCCAAAATCCATTATGTAACGCGAGATAAAATTTAATAAAATGCGGCGCAAACAGGCAACTAAATCGTATCAAGCAAGCGCAATTGCAAAGATAAAATTTTAAAATTCTGCCTAGGTGCGGAGCAAAAAATTTGATCTAGCGGGCTTCTAGCATCACGATTTTGTTGATGTAATCGGCGAAATTTAGATTTATCAAATTTGTTTTGATGAAGATGCGCGTAAAAATCACATAACCGATCTCATTACTAAGCGTGCCGTCTGAGTAGATGAAAACATTAGTGAGAAACTCGCTATTTTCGGATTTATAGAAGGTCTCGATCTGAAAATTTAAAAGCTCGTAAAATAGCTCGTCAGTATCGCTCATCGCTGCCTGCATCTCCTCATCGATACGCATTATGTCGGCATAGAGTACGCGCTCTTGGTTGGCGACGACGAAACATGCGCGGTTATTAAATTTCAGTGCGAACATCGCCATGTTTTCAAAATCGCTTTGATTTTTTAGCAAGAAGTATAAAATTTTAAATAAACTAGCGTGCGAGCTAAATTCTATTCCAAAAGTCTCATCCGCCGCCTGTGCACTTGCACGAGGAAATTCCACTATGAAGCTATCATCGACTTTTTGATAAATACTATTTTCTTTAATCATATAATCTTCGTTAAAATGCACCCTTTGATTTTCGTCGTCTATCAGCACGCAAGAGATTAAATTTTTATCACTCAGATCTGCAAAGCCCGCTAGCGAGGTAGCCAGATCATTTTCTTGCGCGATGGGAAAACGATCGGATTTCTCATCCAAAATTCTTTTGCCAAAGCCCAATTTTCTATAAAAAAACTCGCATGCGTCGGCACTTTTAGCGACGCCGAGGAATGATTTTGCTTTAAATAGTGCCATTTTTTCTCCTAAAATTGCAATTATATCGAAACACTATTATTTCAAACTAAAATTTAACGTCCTGCTCGGCGCTTGCAAAAAGCAGTTGCCTGATCGCCTCTTTACCCGCATCGAGGCTAAGCCCAGTTAAATTTAACGGCGCGCTGAGGCTGTAATTTATGCGCGAAAACGGCTTTGGCAAGACCATCTGGTCCCAGCTGCGAAATTTCCAAAAACTGCTTGCTTCGTAATTTAGCGCGTAGATATCTAAGCTTAGCCGCTGCGCAAGGATCACGGCGCCGTCGGCGACGCTGTGAAGTGGGCCGCGCGGACCGTCGGGAGTGATGATGACGTCGGTGCCGTTTTTTATCTCTTTGATCGCACCCATAAGTGCGCGCGCGCCGCCCTTGAAGCTACTGCCGCGGATCGCGCCGATGCCGAAATGCGAGATCACACGCGTAATTATCTCGCCGTCTTTGTGATCCGAGATGATGACCTTGGCGCGCCTTTTGCTGTCGAAATCCCGCAACCACCAGCGCCTATAAGCAAAGCTCATCATAGCTAATCTTCCGTGCCAAAACACGACGACGCAGGGCTTTTCGGGCAGCTTCGCGGGGGTAAATTTAACCCTGCATGTTAAAAAAATACACCAAATCAGGATAAAAATGAGATATTCGGCGATGCGGAAAAACAGCCGCTTTTTAAGCGATAACTTTTCCATAAAGCGCCATTCTGGCGGTCTTTTCGACACGTACTCTGCGCGTTTTGCCTAACAGCTCCTCGCCGCCTTGCGTGCAGATTAGAAAATTTGAAAAGCTTCTACCGCACGCAGTGCCGCCCTCTCGCAGCTCCTCAAAATACACGTCGAAAATTTTATCTTTTTGCGCTCCTGCGATCTCGTCTAAAATTTTAGCGTGAGCGCTTTGCAGCCTGCTTAGCCTTTCGCTTGAAATTTCATCATCCAGCGGCTTTAAATTTGCCGCTGGCGTGAGCGGTCTAGGGCTAAATTTAAAGGAAAAAATCTGCTCAAATCTCACCGCTTCCAATACTTCCATCGTCTCGGCAAAATCCTCCTCACTCTCGCTCGGATAGCCCACGATGATGTCGGTGCTAATCGCCACGCCCGGGCAGCTTTGGCGTAGCTTAAGCGCGCGGTCTAGATACCACTGCTTGGTATATCCGCGCTTCATATCGCGCAAAACCTTATTCGAGCCGCTTTGCAGCGGCATATGCATCGATTTGCAAATTTTAGGATTATTGCAAAAAACGTCTAAAAATTTATCATCCATATGCAGCGGATGCGGGCTTGTAAAGCGGATGCGCTTGATGCCTTCTATCTCGCTAAGCCGCACGAGCAGATCGCTGAAGTCGATTTTTTCGTGCGCGTTAGAAAAGCGCTTGCCGTAATTGTTGACGTTTTGTCCGAGCAAAAATATCTCTTTGGCGCCGCGAGCGGCGGATCTTTCGGCTTCGTGCAAGATGATTTGAGCGGGGATCGAAATTTCATCGCCTCTAGTCTGCGGCACGATGCAGTAGGAGCACTTTTTGTCGCAGCCGATCATTATGTTTATGAAGGATTTATATGGCGAACTCGCAAAATCTCCGAAGGCAAACTCGCTCTCGTCGTAGTTTATGTCCGTGCTGATAAATTTAGGCGTACGTACGGCTTGCGAAATTTTAGATACGTTTCTGGCGCCGAGTACGAAATCCACAAAGGGCGCGCGCTTAAAAATTTCTCCGCCCAGATGGCTTGCGGTGCAGCCGCAAACGCCGATTTTGGAGCCCTTTTTTCGCGCCTTATCAAAAGCTCCGATTTCGCTAAAAAGCTTATGCACGGGCTTTTCACGCACGGAGCAGGTGTTTATTAAGATCAGATCCGCAATATTTACGTCATCGGTAATCTCGTAATCTTGCTCTTTCAGCTGCGCGATAATATGCTCGCTATCGCGCACGTTCATCGCGCAACCTAGGGTCTGGATGAAGAGGAGTTTGCTCAAAGGATATGCACCTCGTACATATACTCGTTTTCGTTCAGCCCGTATCGCACTATGCGCTGATACACGCTAAAACCCTTAGTGTCGAAAAAATCCACCAAAGCGGCTAAATCTTTTTGAGAATTTTCTCTATCCAGATAAAATATTTTTTGTCCGCTCTTTTCTACTTGGGCTTGTAAATCCTCGATCTTAACGCTTTTTGGCTTAGAGGCAAGCTCCGTTCTGGCAAGTTTTAGCTGCATGATCTATCCTTTCATTTATGTTTTAAACCCGCGAGTTTAGCGAAATTTAGATAATAATTCGTTTAAATAAAAATAAAGTCAAAATTCCATATAATACCGCACTTCAAAATTTAAAATCCAAATTTAGTAGCACGAAATCAAATCTTAAGGAAAATTTATGGAAAAAATCACCGACATCATCGAGTCGATTGCAAATGAAAAGGGGCTTGAGCCCGCAGACGTGAAAGAGCGCGTCAAAACGGCGTTCATCCAGACCGCAAAAAGACTTTTCGGCGAGGAGTATCTCTACGACAGCGAAGTCGATCCGCAGACCAAGCGCGTCAAGCTTTACCAAAAGGTTCACGTCGTCGCGGATGATGATGAGCGGCTCGGCGATCACAACTTCATCGCGCTGAGCGAAGCCAAAAAAATAGGCGAAAATGCAGAGATCGGCGATGAGCTAAGCTACGAAATAAATATCGAAAACCTCGGTCGCACGGCTTCCGGCGTGCTGGCTAGAGAGCTAAATTTTCATATCCAGCGGCTGCTCGAAGAGAAAATTTTTGAAAATTATAAAAGTAAAGTAGGCACTCTCACCCACGGCACGGTCACCAAGATCGATCACGACGGCACGACCTACGTAGAGATCGAGGATACGAAAGCCTTTATGCCGCTTAAAAACCGCATCAAGGGTGAAAATTTCAAAGTGGGCGACGTGCTGCAAGCCGTCATCAAAAACGTAGCCATCGACAAATCTCACGGCATCAGGCTGGAACTTTCGCGCACCAGCCCAAAATTCCTAGAAGCCCTGCTCGCCGCCGAAGTCCCCGAGATCAAAGACGGCAGCGTCATCATCCAGGCTTGCGCGAGGATTCCGGGCAGGCGAGCCAAGATCGCGCTTAGCGCCGTCTCGCCAAACGTCGATCCGGTAGGCGCTACAGTCGGCAAAGGAGGCGCTCGAATCGACGCGGTGAGTAGATTTTTAAGCAAAAATTTGCAAGACGGAAGCGGCGGCGAGAGCATCGACGCGTTTGAATACTCCGCAAGCCCCGAAATTTTGATCACTCGCGCGATGGCGCCCGCGATCGTAAACTCGGTCAAAATAGCGCAGGACGGCAAGGCGATCGTCTATGTAAACCCCGATCAAAAAAGTAAAGCGATCGGCAAAAACGGCCTAAATATCCGCCTCGCCTCGATGCTGTGCGGCTGCGAGATCGAGCTTATAGAAACCGGCTCCGCGAGCGAGAAAAAGGTCTCCACGGAGGAAGGCCTTAAAAATCTCGAAGCGCTTTTTGGCGAGCTGTAGAGCTCGCGCACTTTGCTTTTTGAAATTTTGTAAGTTGCGCTTTTTATAAAATTCTATACTTTTTGGATTTTATAAATTGTAAATTTCGTGTTTTGAAAATTCTGCAGCAAGGCGGAATTTTGTTTTGCACGTAGAATGCGCAGAATCTGAAGCGAGCGGTAATTTTGCGAATTAGGTAGCTAGCGAAATTTATAAAATTTAATGCCCTGCGGAATTATAATACGAAATTTTGCGGAGTACGGAATTTCAAAATTTAAAGTCAAAGCGAAATTTTAACCGAAATTTTACGGCACGGAATTTTAAGATCAAATTTTATTCATGCGCTCGAATTGATGCGATATTTTAAATTTACACAGCGCGCAAAATTCCAGCCCAAGCTAGGTCGTGCCTACCGCTCGTATAAAATTTCAACGCCGCCGTAATGCCAAAACGCCTTCGGCGCGAGGTATTCGCCGCCTAGGACGGCTAAGTTGAGTTTGAAATACTGCGGCGAAAATTCCGTTATTTTTGAAATTTCCTGCTCAAGCAGCGTCGTGCAGTAGAGGTTCGCTTCGCCGCGAGGTCTTAGCGTAAAGTCTTCGCCGACGCGCCTAAGTAAAGAAGCGGCCAGGCGCACCTTTTGCTCCTCGCTTAAAAAATTTATCCGCGCCGCGCCGAAGTCTCGCGCATGCGCCAAAAACTCCCGCATCGAAACGACCGCGACGCCGTCTCGCTCGCCCTCGCCCGTTACGGCGTGCACTATCACGAGCGGGCGTTCCCGCACGATCATGCCTACGTGCGAGTATTTAAAATTCGTTGCGGTTGCGATTATGCGGCTGTCGGTGACGTCGCCCATGCGAAAGACGAGATCGCCCGTGCGTAGATTTGATAAAATTTCATCCGGCACCCACAGCGGCTCTTTTGCCGTAGGCGCGCGCGTGAGCGTCCAAAGCTCGCCGAGCCCGCCTAGAGCGAAGATCAGGCAGACGAGAAGCTTTTTGGCTAAAGCGCGACCTTCCATTTGCCGTCTTTTTTGACGAGCTTAACGCTCTCGGTGCGGTTCGTGCCGTTTTTAAAAGACGCAGCGACTTTCACTAGCGCCGATTTCTCGTGGCTATTTTGCAGCTCGCCCGAGACGCCTTTTAGCCCGTCGCGCTTGGAGGCCTCCTCCTTGCCGGCACCCGCCATTTGCATCAGTTTGCCGTTTATCATCTGCATAGAGCCGTCGTCCGATCTGTCCTTGTCGGGTATGTCTATAGCATCCACCAAAGTCTTAGAATCGCCCTCGTATAGGGCTCTGATGAAGTCCTCGGCTACGCCTTTCGGGTCGCTGCCGCAGCCCGCTAAAACGAATATCGCAATGAGCGCGAGTAGAAATTTTTTCATAAGCTCTCCTCGTAGAAATTTTGAGATTTTATATACAAACGATAAATATTTTTTAAATTCAGATCTTTCTGCTCGGGGGAATTTATATCGCGTTTGGATTTGCGAAGGCGTATTCGGTCGTGCTTTTGCTGAATTAAAATAGAATTTTGCATTCGAAGGGAAACTCGTCTTGCCTTGGTAAAATTTTATCTTGCCAAAGCGAAATTTTACCATGCTATCTGTGCACTGTGTCTTGCGGCACACCACTCAAACGGCGCCCAAACTCATTCGGTAGCGCGCGAGGCGAGCTTTGCTTGTCGGAACTAAAATTTAATTGTATTTTGCGACTAAAATTTTAAAATTTAAATGCCACCTTCGTAGGATTGCTCGCTTGCGATTTAGCTTTTTGCTGCGACGCTCGCGAAATTATAAGGAAATTTTACCTAAATAGGGCTATAATTCAGCAATTTTTCTAAAGGAAAATCATGGAAACTTGGGCGGTTTGGGCACTCGCATCAGCACTCTTTGCGGCGCTGACTGCGATA
>NZ_CALIJA010000155.1 GCF_938017615.1 uncultured Campylobacter sp.
AATCTTATCGAAGGCTTTGCGGGCAAAATTTAAAGGCGTGAAATTTTACCCGTAAATTTGCCCAGAATTTTATAAGACGCACACAGCTCGGCAGGAACACATAGCGTAATTTTGCGACCGAGCGAGCAGAAGCTAAATTTTATACCGGCTGCATACTTGGAAGCTTTGAAATGAAATTTTATGGCGAAACTTTGGGGTAAAATTTTATGATGGAGGAATTTTATGATGAAATTTTAAAGGCATGCGGTGCGATTCCATCTATTTACTTTTCGCCAATGCCTGCAGTAAGCACCATTGCGGCAAACGGCGAGGCGGAATTTTATCGAGGCACAATATACGCCGGACAATGCGCGCGCTAAATTAAAATTTCATCGCATTCATCGCGGCAAGACGCGCGCGACAGCGCAAATTTAATCAAAATTTCGAAGTTCGATCTTCAGATCGGTACGGATTTTGCTCGGATCAAAGCTTGCAAGCGGCGCGTTTAAATTACCGAAATTATCACCGGTGGGTAGAAAGTTTTGCAGATAATAGACGCCACGGTAGCCCTCGCTCCATAAAATTTGCGCCATCTGCTCGATCTTTGCTTCGTTTAAAAAATCGGCATGCACGGTCGTGCGCACCTCAAATTTAAAATTTTGCCGCAGCAAAAGCCTAAGAGTTTGCAGAAATTTATCGTATAGGCTTGACTTTGTAATGAGCTCAAAATCCTGCCGCGGCGCCTTAAAATCAAGCGCGATATAATCGATCAGCCCTAGGCTTAGAGCTTCTTCGATCTTTTGCGGATTCGAGCCGTTGGTATCTACTTTGAGCAAAAAGCCGCGCTGCTTAACTTCGTGAGCCAGCGGGATAAAATCGCTCGCACAGGTGCATTCGCCGCCGCTAAATACGATGCCCTGAAGCTTGCCCGCGCGCGCATCCAAAAAGCGCAGAAACTCTTCGTTTGAAATTTTACCCCGTGAAGTAACGATTTGAGGGTTATAGCAGTAATTGCAGCGCATATTGCAGCCGCAAAACCACGCGATCGCGGCGATGTGATCAGGAAAATCAAGCATCGTAAACGGCGTGATCTCGTAAATCTGCGCGTTACGCAGATTTAAGGCTTGCGGCGGCTTCGTATGCGTTTGTTGCATTTGGCCGGTAGCGGCGACTAGGCTATTTGTTTTTTGTCTTTTTTCTCTTCAAAAAAGACGCGCTCTTTGTGTTCGCCCTTCTTTCCGATATTAAAGCTCTCTACTGGGCGCAAATAGCCCATTACTCTTGTGTAAACGACGCATTTTGTGCGTTTTGCTTCTAACTCTTTTGGAAATTCCATTCTCCATCCTTTCATTAAGATTAAAATTTAAATCGCTATTTAGGCGCCCTTGCTCTGCTTGGCCTTGTATTCCGCAAGCAGCTCCTCGTCGCATTTCGGGCAGTATTCATGCTCGCCGCTGATGTAGCCGTGCTTATGACAGACGCTAAAAATCGGCGTGATCGTGATATAAGGAAGCTTGTAGTTTTGCACTACGCTTTTTACGAGCTGTTTGCACGCCTGAGCCGAGCTGATGCGCTCCTTCATATACAGATGCAGCACCGTGCCGCCGGTATAGGAGCTTTGCAGCTCATCTTGCATCGCCAGAGCCTCGAACGGATCGCTTCCGAAATTTGCCGGAAGCTGCGTAGAGTTGGTGTAATATATGTTTTTATCAAATCCCGCCTGGATGATATCTGCGTAGCGCTTCTTATCCTCTTTGGCGAAGCGATACGTCGTGCCCTCGGCAGGCGTGGCTTCGAGATTGTATAGATTGCCAGTCTGCTCCTGAAACGAGCGGATCTTCTCGCGCAGATACTCAACCATTTTAAGGGCAAATTTACGCCCGAATTCCGTCGTAATATCTTCTTTGTTGCCGCTGAAATTTCGGATCATCTCGTTTGCACCGTTGATGCCGATGGTACTAAAATGGTTATTAAATCCCGGCAGATAACGCTTCGTGTATGGATACAAACCGCGCTCAAACATCTCGGTTACAAATTTTCGCTTCTTCTCAAGCGTCGATTTTGCAAGCTCTAAAAGTTCATCCAGCCTCGCATACAGCGCCTCTTCGTTATTTTTATACAGATAGCCTAGGCGGGCTAAATTTATCGTTACGACGCCGATACTCCCCGTCATCTCCGCGCTTCCGAAAAGTCCTCCGCCGCGCTTAAGAAGCTCGCGCAGATCGAGCTGCAAGCGGCAGCACATCGAGCGTACGGCGCCAGGCTTATACGCCTTTGGATTGGGTACGCGCTCGCCCTTTTCGTTCGTGATATATTGCGAGCCAATAAAATTTTGAAAATAGCTCGAGCCTACCTTGGCGGTGTTTTCAAATACCGCGTCGGCTGCAGGAGTATCCCAATCAAACTCCTCCGTTAAATTTACCGTAGGAATCGGGAAGGTAAACGGCTGACCACACTTATCGCCCGTCGTTAAAACCTCGTAAAATGCTATCACGATGCGGTTCATCTCGGGCTCGAAATCGCCGTAAGTCATCGCCTCAAGCGAGCCCTTGCCGCGCCTTTTAGCCTCAGCCAAAAGCTCCTCGTCGCGTAAATTTTTAAATAGATGCTCGTTGTTATGCGTAGGAATCTGCGTTTTTAGATCATCCGGGCAGGTCATATCGATGGTGACGTTGGTAAACGGGCTCTGACCCCAGCGCGCCGGGACATTTAGGTTGAACACGAAGCTCGTGATCGCCTTTTTGACCTCATCGTCGCTTAATTTATCGCGGAAAACGTATGGCGCTAGATATGTATCAAAGCTACTAAACGCCTGTGCGCCCGCCCATTCGCTCTGTAAAATTCCAAGGAAATTTGCCATCTGATACAGCGCTTCGCGGAAATGCTTCGGCGCCTTGCTCTCGACTCTGCCGCGCACGCCGTTAAAACCCTCGTTTAGAAGCACGCGCAAGCTCCAGCCCGCGCAATACGCCGTAAGGCAGTCCAGATCATGGATATGATAGTCGCCGTTTCGGTGCGCCGCGCCCTCCTCGCGAGAGTAAATTTTATCTAGCCAGTAGTTTGCGATGACCTTACCGGCGGTGTTGTTGATGAGGCCTGCGTTTGAGTAGCTGGTATTGGAATTTGCTAAAATTCGCCAATCCTGCTTGCTGATGTATTCATTGACCGTCTGGGTGCAGTTGATATAAGTCGTATCCTCCTCAAGCCCCAGGATATGCTCACGCTGCATCTTATGCGTGTGGCGGTAGATCATGAAGCTTTTCAAAACGTCGAAATCGCCCGCTTCGAAGAGTTTTTTCTCGATGAGATCCTGAATATCTTCGACGCTTAATTTATCTTTAAAAACGATCGCGCCCATTACGTTATCGAAGACTTTTTCGTCAAACTCGCTACCCGCGCTTTTGTAGGCTTTTTTGATAGCATCTTTTATTTTGTAGGATTGAAATTCTTGAAAACTTCCGTCTCTTTTAATGATTCTCTTCATAATAACCCCGCGAATTTTCTGAATAAATTGGCAGAAAGTATATCAAGGAATCTTTAACTCAAAATTAAAGGAACGAGCGGAATATCCGTTACAAATTTTGCTTATAAAAAACGAAATTTAACCAAATCTCGCTATAATCGCGGAGTTTATTTTATAAAATTTGGAAATGCTATGAAAAATTTTAAAATAAGTTTTTTCGTGATCTTGCTGTGTGCCTTTTTAGCGGGCTGTGCTGCGCTTAAAGGCTCTAAAAGCACGGATAATTCGGCACTTGCAGGAGACATCGACCACGCAGGATATCCAAACGCGTATCTGGAGCGCATCGCAGGCGAAAGCATCGCCGATCTACTCTCAAAGCGTATTGTCGGCAAGAAAGGCGGTAGATTTAGTGTCGTCGGCATCGAGCCACTGGATGGAACGAACGCGCACGGCGTGGATGCGGAATTTTTGAGCAAAAAAATTAGAATTTCACTGCTGCATTCAGGCAAAGCAGTCGTCACAGACGCCCCAAGTAAAGATGAACTCGTATTTAGCAACGATGGCGTAAGCCATGGCTATCACGCCGTAGAAAGCGGCTCGATCTACGCGCCGGATTACATCTTGGTAGGTAAAATTTTACCGCAAAGCCCTGCTGTGGCAAACGACGGTAAGGCAGGATCTAAAAAATCAAAAAATTTAAATTATGCAGCTAAAAATTCTACCGCGCAAGCAAGCGAAAGCCTACTTTTAGAGCTTTCGATGATAGATACTCGCAACAACAAAAGCGTGTGGAAATATAAAAAAGCGCTTCAAAAGCAAATTTAAGGAATTTTTCGCTAAACTCACGGTTCATTTTTTTGAAAGGCGGTGAGGAAAGTGCCTGGAGTAAAGGTATATCCGAACGAATCATTTGACGAAGCTTACAGACGCTTTAAGAAGCAAACCGATCGTAACCTAGTCGTTACCGAGGTGCGCGCGAGACGATTTTTTGAGCCGATGACGGAAGTCCGCAAAAAGCAAAAAATTTCAGCTCGCAAAAAGATGCTTAAACGTCTTTACACGCTACGTCGCTACGAGTCACGCTTGTAGCGGTTTGCGCGGATTTGTAAATTTTAAATTTGCAGATCTGCGCGAAATTTTATCTCACATCTTTTAAATTTACAGCCCGCTTAAAATTTGTCCGCCGCGTCAGCGCCGAAATTCCGATCTAAATTTTAAAATTTACCTCTTAAATTTACTCGCTTTTGTGCGGCACTTTCTTTGTACGACGCCCGCGAGCCGCTAAATTTTGAAATTTATTTTTACCTATTCGTTTTTTAGATATACTTTTGTTAAATTTTAAAGGAGCAACCATGGACTTAAACGACTACCTGCACACTCAAGACCAGCAACCCTCAAACCCGCAAGAAAAAGAAGTAGCACTTATCAAATACACCTTCATCGCGGCTTGCGCCTTAAAAGCTATAGCTGAACTGGTGCTATTGCTATTAGGAATTTACGGCGGATTAGGAGTACTACTAAGCGCAGCGGCATTCGTGCTTTTTATCTTTAGCATTTATAATATCTCTAAGCTTACCGCAAGCCGCAGCCTTTTGCGTAACGCAGCTATCGCCTTTGTAGCAATATTTATAGGCGTATTGCTATTTATATTTTTAGCGGGCGGCATCATCGCTCAAATACTACTTGCATTGGGATTCATCGCATCGTTTCTGTTTTTTTATAGATTTTATCAGGAGCTTGCCGATACTAGTGGAGTTGCGATATTTTCATATTGCTTTATCGCGCTTGTACTTGCAGCTATTGCAAATGCGTTTTTGGCACGTTTTTCGCTGCCTGCTACGGTGCTACTAAGCTTAGCGGCTCTTGCGCTTAACGCTTTTGCTATATTCAGCGTAGAGGGCTTTTCTCGTTCGTATTATTCTTATGATCTTAGAGGCAAGAGATAAATTTTGATTGCTTGATCGGTTGTGGAAAGACCAGCAAAGAGCTAAATTTTTAAAATTTAAAATCAAGGAGCAAGCCGTGGTCTATTTCAAACACATATTTCTCGCGCTGTTTTGCGGGGCGCTGTTTTGCGGCGTACTTTACGGTGAAAATCCAAATAAAATTTCAAAGCAAAATTTTAAATCTGACTTCATCTGGGGCGTTACGATCGACGACGGCTGGTACGATGACGCGCAAGACGCCTCGGGCGCGAAGCTGCAAAGCATCGTGCGCGCCCTGCAAGCCTTACCCGTAAAGCCGACCGTGCGCGTCGTAATGTCAAAAGAAATTAGCCCGCGCGAGTACGAACCCCTTTTTAGGCGACTTAGCGAGGTCTCATACGTGATGGCCTGCCCCGTGGACTCCTACGAGATGAGCTCGTACAAAAGCGTGAAAAGCTACGAAAAGAGGTTCGCGGACGCCTTCGCCGCGCTCGCGCCCTACGTCGCGATCTGGGAGATCGGCAACGAAATAAACGGCGAGGGCTGGCTGGGGAACGATGCAAATTTCATCGCCGCTAAGATGATCGCGGTATTCGAGTTCATCCACAAGAAAGGCGCCAAGACGGCACTTACGGCGTATTATACGCCGAGCGGAGCGCAGAAAACACAGATGCGTGAGTGGCTGCGAAAATTCGTACCGCAAGATATGAAAGAGGGGCTGGATTATCTTTTCGTAAGCTATTACGAGGACGACAACGAGGGCTTTGCGCCTGATTGGAGCGAAATTTTTACCAATCTGCAAAGCACTTTCCCCGCTTCAAAGCTTGGCATCGGCGAGTGCGGAAATACGGCGGCGGACGCTACGCAAGCGAGCAGAAAGGCGATGATGAGGCGGTATTATACGATGCCGCGCTACGTGAAAAACTACGTGGGCGGGTATTTTTGGTGGTATTTCGTACAAGACTGCGTAAAGGGCGCCGAAGCGGGCGCCTCAAACAGCAAAAATCGCGGCGCGCACGACAAAGCGGAGGCCGTGGACGAGCTGCTAAAAAGCCTTAGCGAAGCAATAGGCGAAGCGTACAGATAATACGCGGAGGATTTCAAATTTAAAGCAAAATTTTATGCTTTTTAGGTACAACGAGGTAAAATTTGGACATGAAAACTTTTATAAAAATTTTAAAAATTACCGCCTTGGTCGTGAGCGTTGCATGCGTGCTTTTTGTGCTGTATATATTTGTGATTTTAAATTTGCTTTTTTCATCCGATACGCCCGAGGGTTGCGATCCTAGTATGCCCACTAGTGCGTGCGATTATATCGATGAAAAATTTGAAAAAGAGCTGCAAAATTTGCCCCCGGTCGCCGCTCTGCCGCCATTAGACAAAAGACCCGTATTTTGGCTAGGCAAAGGCGATTTTGCAAAGGGAGCGGAGTTTGATTACCTATATATCAAGGACGAATTCGGAGTTTGGCTTAGATACAAAGATAATGACAGCGATGACTTTTTGCTACAAAAAGATATGCCAGAGCGCTACTATGGATACGACGAGATCGATCGTTCGCCGGACGAAAGGTGGGTAAGTGGAGAGCTTGGATATTATAGCTACGGCATCTACGATATTTCGCTTTTTGAAAATGAAGCCAAGATATTTTCTCAAACGGCGCATAAGGTCGTGAGGAAATTTATCGGTTTCTTTAATCTACACTCTATGAGGGGCACATCTTTTGCAGCTCCGCAAGGCACCGAGGAAAATTTAAACGCTATAAGCGAGCTTCAAACTCCGCTTGCAGTTTTTCCGCAAAAACCGAACTACTCTGCGCTTGGTTGGGCTGATAAACCAGAAGCCAGAGGCTATGTCGGAGATGAAATAGCCAAAAAACTCGCTCGCAACGTCTTTGAGATAGAGGGCGATGGGTGGCGACAGACCATCCGTATAAACAGCCGCGCCAAGGATATCAAGGTTATCTGCGGAGATGAAATTTGCCTCGCGCTTGCCTTTGATGAAAGCGAATTTAATCGCTGCGATAACGATACGCCTCATACGGCAATTTATACGCTAAATTTAAAGCAAAAATTTAATAATTTTCATACGCTTACTAGTAGGAATTTTAACTACGTCAAGCTTGGCGATAAGTATACTTTAGACGATGTGGAATCCTTTAAAATAGTTTTATCGAGGTTCAGATATATCGAGGGGTATAACAAAGGTCGCGAAATCACGGACTACGAGGTTATCTTGCGAAATAGCGAAGGCGAGCAGGTTAATGAAATCTGCAGAAACGAAATTAAGAGGGCTCGCAGTCGCTTGCGATAAATCTAAGATAGCGCTGCAGGATTTGACACATAAGATCGTGATTACGACGCGCTTTAATTTAGCTTCTAAAATTTACGTGAGAATTTTAAAATTCTAAGCTTCAAGCTTTAAAATTTGCCCACGGAGCTTTTCAAATTTATCGCGCGGCTTAGGTTTATTTTATCCGCGCCAAGACAGCGAAATTTTTAGGGCGTCGCGATAACTAGGCGCAAGATAGCGAAATTTTACAAAGCTGCGGTAAACAAGATACGCAGAGAATGCACGCAAATTTCAAATTTATCTGGATTTTGCCCGCCTGCCCGACGCCGAGCACCATTATTTAGCTACAATCCCTCTTGCTCGCTTTACTTTTCGCTCGTCTTGATAGCTATTGCACTTTGCCGAAGCTACTGCGCGCCCTTTCGCAAAACTGCGCGGCATGTGGGATTGTGCCCATCGCTCACAGATTTTGCAGCATATGCGCGCGATAAAATTCTGTAGTGCAGGCACTTTCAATAAATTTTGATTTAAAAGCGCAAGCTTAGAGGAGATTTAAATTTAAAGCTCACGTGCTCCACGGCTAGCCTGCAAGCGCTCTGCCCGCGAGCAGCCCAGCGTAGCAAAAAAGCATACAGGCGCATACGCTTAAGACCGCGTTTAGCACACCGATAGCAAATTCTCGCGCCAGCAATAATTGCAACGTATCGTAGCTGAATGTAGAAAATGTCGTAAAGCCGCCCAGCGCGCCTGCGATAAAAAATACCCGCAGGCTCTGCGTTAAATTTAGTGCGAGTAAAAACCCTATCAGCAAGCTTCCCAGCGCATTCACGCAAAAAGTAGCGATCGGAAACGCGCTCCAAAACCCGGCGCGATCCATTGCGCGCGCAATCACTCCGCTTAAGCCTACTCGCGCCATCGCGCCTACACAGCCGCCTAGCCCCGCTAAAATCAAGTTCGTCAATCCAAGTCCTTTTAAAATTCGTAAATTTTATTTCGCCATCTAGCCTCCATAGGACGAAAGATGTGCAACTTCGCTATTTTAACGCGATTAGTTAAAATTCCGCTTTTAAAATTTACTCGCGCTTTTTGAAATTTCATTTTAAAATTTTACTTGCGCGACGAAACGCGACGTTTTACGCGCCGCCGCAAGATGGAGACCAAACGCGCGCAGTGTAAGAGGACGGCAAAGCAAAAAACTACGAGACGCAAAAGGGCGACGTAGCAAAACAGCGCGAATGCTTAAACCGCGCTTGTAGCAAAACCGAGGCAAGGCAAAACTATAGCGCGACAATCGCTACAGCGCTACTACAGCGGGCGCTACTGCAGCACCTTTTTTAGCGCCAGTGCAAATAGCACGACATAAAGGACGAGCAGCCATTTTTTCTGCGTTTCTCGCTTTGCACGGCGAGCCTGAGAGGTACCGAAATACACGCCCAAAAGCCCGCCCACGGCCAGCAGCGCGCCGCGTTCGTAATCTACGTGGCCGTTGTACGAAAGGCTCAAAAGCGCGCTGAATGAGCCGAAAACGATGAAAAATAGCCCCATGCAGACCGCTCTTTTGATATCGACGCCCAAAAATCCGACCAATACGGGCGTTAGAAATACCGCGCCGCCCACGCCCATGCTAAGCGCGATCGCGCCGATAGCAAAGCCGATGAAAAACAGCACCGCACCGTGGGGATCGGCGTTGCCGCCGCTTGTTACATTCGTGCTAAAGAGTTTAAGAAATGAGATCGCAAGCGTCAGCAGAAGGCCGATCTCAAGCACGATTTCTGGCGAGTATTTTACGATGAAGCCCGATAGGCTCGCGCCGCACAGCCCTCCGAGCCCCACTGTGATGCCGCTATCTAGGCGAAGCTTGCCCGCGCGGTAGTTCAGATATGAGCCAAAAAGCGAGACGATGAACATCTGCATCACTGAGATGCCCGCGGCGGTCTTGACGTCGTATCCCAGAGCCATCATCACGGGCATTACAACCGTACCGCCGCCGATACCGAAAAAACCCGATATAAAGCCCACGACGGCGCCGATAAAGGGGAGTTCTAACATTTTGATCCTTGAAATTTGAAGAGAAGTTTATAGCTTTAAAATTTAAAGCTTGATAAATTTGCGGAATTTTGGCTTTGAAAGCGGGGATTTGTGAGATTTCTAGGCGGGGGATTTTGATCGCGGGATTTCGGTTTGAAATTTATGCCCCAAATTTTGGTTTGAAATTTTACCTGGAGTCGGCTTGGCTTGAAAGTTTACAAGCGGAATTTTGACTCGAAATTTCAAGCGCGAGATTTGCGAAATTTTAAAATTTACGGGATTTTAAGATGTGGAATTTCGGCTTGAAATTTTATGCAAATCAGCCCGTCTGTGTTTGTTCGCATTGCAGTCTGGCGGTAGAATTTTGGATCGGAATTCTGCGCTTATACTGCGGCGGTTTAGCGTAAATTTTAGATAAAATTTCACGTTTTAATCGCAACGCAGTATTTTTTGCCGCGATTAAATTTTCGACAGGATTTTATCGCGGCGAAATTTCATACGGCAAAATTCCGCACGGTAAAATTTCAGTCAAAATTCTACGGAAAAATTTCTGCGCTCCGTATTGTAAAAATCGCCGCAAAATCGGTGCAAAGTCACGACAAGATCGCCGTAAAATTTTATGCAGAGCGCACGGAAACGCAAAGAGCGCGAATTTCTTGTAAAAATTTACGACGAAATTTCACCGCCAAAAGCTCGTTTAAGGCAGCCCAAAGCCCTCTCAAAGACCAAAAAGCCGCCGCCGCAAAATCCTCACGCCAAAATTCCTCCCGCAAATTTCTCGGGGTAAAATCGCTTTGGATATGGCAGGATTTGAACTCGCAGCAAATTTCCCAGGCTAAATTTTACGCAAAAATATGCATTAAACCTGCAAAATTTATCGTCAATTTCTCCAAGCAGTTTTCGCGCCTTATGAAATTTCCAGCACGATCTCCTTTTTTAGCCCGATCTGTTTGATCTCGAGCACGGAAGCGCCGCCCAAGCGCAGCGCAAGCACCTCTGCCTCGCTGCAAGCGCCTGCAAGAGCTATTTCGCTCAGCACCTTGCCGCGCCAGGCCTTGGCGTAGTGGCTCAGCACCTTGCCGCCTTTGATGAAACTAAAACTTAGATATTCGCGCTTCATCTCATAAAATTTTTCGTAAAATCCCGCGCGCAGATCCACTACGCACTCATCCGCTAGATACCGATCCAGCGCGGCAGAAAAGCTATCGCGATAAAATTTCGCCGCGTCTATGCCGCCGAATTTCTCGCCCTGTTTGAGTTTGTAGTTCGGCAGCGCGTCGCCGCCCAGCACGGGGCCGAAAAGGTTTGAAAAAATTATCGTGTTTCGCTCCGCAAACTCCTGCGCGCCGGGGCTTAGAGACGCGTAGCCTAGGGCGCAATACGCGGTGCCGGTGTAGCGCAAAAGCGCCTTCGCGCAGCCTTTTTCAAAGATATTTTCGCGCAGAGCCGCATCCCATTTTTTCAGCCCGAAAAGCTTGCAAAGCTCCGTCTCGTTTGCTTTATCTACGAAATCCGCATAAGCGCGCAGCATCTGCAGGCGCTTTTCGTAAAGATCTGCAAAGATGAAATTTCGCTCGCAAATGCGCGCGTCGCCGCCCAGCTCGCTTTTCATCTCGCTTGGGGAAAATAAAATTTTCATACGCTCTCCTTAAAATTTGCTCATTTTACTAAAATTTTGCTTGCATTCAAGCCCGCCCAGGCTCGCGCCACCCGCTCAAATTTAAGCTAAGCAGCGTATAATGGCGCTAAAAATTCCAAGGACGAAAATGCTTTTAGAAGAGCCGCTTTTTTACTACCGCGAAATTTTAAAGACGCATCCGCAAAGCTACCTCGCAGAGGACGACGCTCAGGTCATCATCGGCATCGATTGCGATTATTTCGACGGATTTAAGATGAGTTTTGAGGCGCTAAAGCTTAAATTTGATGAGGTAAAAAGCGCAAAAGCGGGCGCAAGCGAGTTTAAAAACGCGAGCTTTGCCGGGCTTTTCGGCGTTTTGGGCTACGACATCGTGCGCGCATTTGAAAATATCGGCACGCCGAAGCAGGCGCTGTATGACTTCCCGCCGTTTTTTTACGCCGATGCCGCAAACTACCTGCACTACGATAAAATCAGCAAAATTTACGATTTTTACGGCAAAGATGCCCAAATTTACGAAAGTCTGCGCGGGCTTAGCTCGCAGGCTTCACAACAGGCCGCCGTCGAAACAGCAGCTGCGTCCCAGAGTGCTGCAAGAACGGACGCCGCTATAAAGGGCGGCTCGAAATCGCAAGCCGCGGCGAAGTCCGAGCCTAAGAAAAAAGAGCTTAAATTTAAAATTTTAACCGATCTGAGCGCCGAGGAGTCGCATTTTAGCGCGATGGTTGAAGCCGCAAAAGAAAAGATAAAAAGCGGCGACGTGTTTCAGGTCGTGCTGGGCGAAATTTTAGAAGTCGGCACGAATCTGGGTAGTCTGGAGTTTTACGAGCGACTCAAAAAGAATAATCCGAGCCCCTATATGTTTCACTTCCCGACGCCGTACGGCTGCGTCGCGGGCTCAAGCCCCGAGCTGATCATGGAGATCAAAAAGGACGAAATTTTCGTCGCTCCCATCGCGGGCACACGCAGCAGAGGCGCGAATGCCGAAGCGGACGCGGCGCTTGAGCGCGAGCTTTTAAGCGACGAAAAGGAGCTTGCGGAGCATCGGATGCTCATTGATCTAGCTCGCAACGACATCGGCAAATTCGCCGCGCCCGCCTCGGTGCGGGTGCAAAACGCGATGCGCGTCGTGCGCTACGAAAGTGTGATGCACATCGTAAGCGAGGTCTACGGCACCAAGCCGCGCGGGGTAAGCGCGTTTGAGGTGCTTAGCACGATCTTTCCTGCGGGCACGCTAAGCGGCAGCCCGAAGATCCGCGCGATGCAGATCATAAATGAGCTGGAGCGCTACGAGCGCGGCATCTACGGCGGCGGAATCGGATTTTGGCGCTTTAGTGGTGACGTGATGCAAGCGATCTTGATTCGCTCGGCGATCTTCGTAAATCGCGACGCGCAAAATTCCTGCTCGGACGAGAACTCTAAGCGAAATTCCAACTTAAATTTAAACGCTGCTTGCGGCGGTGAAAATCCCGAAACGACGGAGCTTTGCGATGCCGCAGCGCAAAAGGGCAGCGGCGAGGCGCAAAATTTAGCTCGCGCAGGCGAGCGCGACGCGAGATTAAATTTAAAAGCTTGCGCGGGCGGCGGGACGCAAAATTTAGAAAGCGGGTCGAGCTTTAGCCGCGCGATGCGGTTTGAGGCTGCTAAATTTAATGCGGAAAATTTCGGCTGCGAAGGGCTAAATAATCTCGTATTTATCGGTGCGGGCGCGGGTATCGTTTACGACAGCTCGCCAAAGAGCGAATACGCGGAGATCTGCAAAAAGCGCAAAAGCCCGCTTAAGGCGATCGAGGAGCTATGCGAGGAGGTATAGACGCTTTAAATTTAGCTAGCCAGACGCGCCGCTTTTCGGTGCGAGTTTGATTCGGCTAAATTTAAAGCGTGATCGCTGCGAGAGCGTTAAAATTTACGGCTAGCTTCATTAGGCGCCGCAAAGCCGAGATACATATCGGCTGCAACGCCGCGCAAGCTCGCGACGCAGTAATGCCGCTGGCGCGGGCGAAATTTTAAATTTAGCCCGCAGCGGCGCTAAAACGGCGCTAAATTTAGCCGCCGCAAAGCGGTTAAATTTAAACTATTTATAATTTTAAAGAGGCGCAAACGCCCTAAAAAAGGATAAAATTTTGATTTTAATGATAGATAATTACGACAGCTTCGTTTTTAATATTTATCAATACATTTTGGAGCTAAGCGACGAGGAGGTGCGCTACTTCCGCAACGACGAGATAACGCTAGAGAGGGTGCGCGAGCTTGCCCCGTCGCACATAATCCTAAGCCCCGGGCCAAATCACCCAAAAGACAGCGGCGTTTGCCTGGATATTTTGCGCGCGGATTTGGACGTGCCGATTTTGGGCGTGTGCCTTGGGCATCAGGCGATCGGATACGCGGCGGGCGCGGAGATAAAGCAGCTGGAGGTGCCGTTGCACGGCAAGAGCTCGTCGATCGAAATTTTCAATGACGGCGTGCTTTTTAGCGGACTGCCGCGTAAATTTGAAGTGATGCGCTACCACTCGCTTTATGTGGACGAAGCGACATTGCCGCGCGAGTTTGAAATTTTAGCA
>NZ_CALIJA010000156.1 GCF_938017615.1 uncultured Campylobacter sp.
AAGATGCTCAGAAAAAGGATGAGAAAAGTTTCATCACAGCAGAGCAGATTAATAACGATATCCAGTTAAAAACCGCAATAGACGCGATAAAAATTCTAAACATCAAGTAAGGAGAGTGTGATGCAAGCTACCAAAAAAGAGCTTATCTACGAAGGCAAGGGCAAAAAGATGTGGTCGGTTAACGAAAGTGACGACCTTTTGATCTCGGAATTTAAAGATTCGTTGACGGCGTTTAATGGCGTCAAAAAAGCCGAAGAGAGCGGCAAAGGCGCGCTGAATTGTAAAATTTCGACGCTGATTTTTGATCTGCTTAAAAAGCATGGCATCGCCACCGCGCTTGTTGAGACGATCAGTCCGACCGAGCAGCTCGTGAAAAAATGTAAAATTTTCCCTCTTGAGATCATCGCTCGCAATATCGCCACCGGCTCGCTTACAAAGCGCCTGGGCATCAAAGAGGGTACGAAGCTTCCGTTTGCTCTGGTGGAGTTTTGCTACAAAGACGATGAGCTGGGCGATCCGATCCTAAACGACGAGCATTGCTTGCTGCTTGGCGCCGTAAAGAGCCAAAGCGAGCTTGACGAGCTCAAAAAGATCGCGCGCAAGATCAATGAAATCTTGATTAAATTTTTCGACGAGCGAAATTTAAAGCTCGTGGATTTCAAAATCGAGCTTGGCAGAGATAAGGACGGAAATATCCTGCTTGCAGATGAGATCAGCCCCGATAGCTGCCGCTTTTGGGACAAACAAACCGACAAAAAGCTCGATAAGGACGTATTTAGACAGGATCTTGGTAGCGTAAAAGTGGCCTACGAAGAGGTCTTGCGTAGAATTTTAGGATAAGCGATGAAGGTGATCGTAAACGTAAGGCTTAAGCAGGGCGTGCTCGATCCGCAGGGCAAGGCGGTTTTGCACGCCCTTGCTGCGCTTGGATTTAGCAGCGTACGAGATGTGCGCGTAGCCAAACAGATCGTCCTTGAGCTAGATGGCGAGGATAGGGATAAAATTTATGCCGAAGTTGCCAAGATGTGCGATGAAATTTTGGCAAACACCGTCATCGAAGACTACGAGATCGTGATATGAAGGTAGCGATCGTAAATTTCCCAGGCACCAACTGCGAGCGCGACACCAAATACGCCTTTGATAAGCTTGGTTGCGAAACGCAGATAATCTGGCATAAAGAAACCGACATAAACGCCGATCTGATCGTGCTTCCCGGCGGCTTTAGCCACGGAGATTATCTGCGAACCGCGGCGATTGCTAAATTTAGTCCGGTGATGAAGGCGGTTCTTGCTCATGCTGCGCGCGGCGGCTATATCCTAGGCATCTGTAATGGCTTTCAGATGCTTTTGGAGCTAGGCTTGCTCGCAGGCGCGATGAATAAAAATATAAATTTAAGCTTTATCTCAAAATTTCACCATCTGCGCGTCGTTTCAAACGACAATAAATTTCTGCACTGTTGCGATAAGGGCGAAATTTTAAATATCCCGATTGCGCATGGCGAGGGCAACTACTATGCGCCTGCGGATACGCTAAAGTCGCTATACGACGAGGATTGCGTGTTGCTAAAATATTGCGACGAAAACGGCGCGGATCTAAATCCAAACGGCTCAGTGGACGCAATCGCAGGAATTTGCGATAAAAACAAAAAGATTTTCGGCCTGATGCCGCATCCCGAGCGCGCGATAGAGCCTATTTTGGGCGGCACGGACGGAGAGAAAATGCTAAAAGGCTTAATTTGCTAAAAAGAATTCTTACTATTTTAGGTGTCTGCACGCTTGCGTTTGCTACGCCGGAGATTGAGATCGATTCGCTCGATGATCTAAGTAAATACGCGCCGAAAAAAGCTGAGGATAAGCCCGACGAGCCGCAGACGCGCGATAATTCCAAAGTGATGCTGAAGTATAATAAAAAAGAGGTTATGTCGATGGATAATCTAAGTATCGACGATCTTAAGGCTTTGGCGCCTACTAACGAAGTCGATCTGGATATATCCGACGATAAGGTCTATCAGGACATTAAGCCCAAAGAGCTTACGCTAAAAGCCAGCGGGATGCCTAGGAAGGTGTATTGCAATCAAATTTTTAAGATCGATTTCGCCGTATATTTGGGGCAGAAAATCACCGTTAAGCCAAAGCTGGAGATCAGCCGCACCAATGGTATGAAGTGGCTTAATGCCGACAATCTTACGTGGATTGAGGGTGACGAGATGTTTGAGACGACGCTGTGGTTTGCGGCAAGCGATAAGAGCGACAAGATCAATGAGCTCGTTTTGACCTTGCAGCGTAACGGAGAATTTTTTGAAAAAAGCTCTATCAAACCTGATAATCCGGAATTTATGAAGCTTGACACGAAGCCTAATTTTTCGCATATCGTAGCCGACGAGCTGAAACTTAAAAACTACAAAACTACAAAATTTGACGACGCATCGAATTTACTCACGCTCGATCTTGGTATCCGAAACGGCGCAATCAGCGCTTTTAGTATCGATAATCCAGCCATTATTAAGCAGGGTGTGGACTCCGTACGCGGCGCATACGCAAGTCAGAGCGGATATTATTTCGCCGTCGTAGATAAAAATATCACAAATTTAGACTTCAGCTACTTCAATCTCCAGACGAAAAAATTTGAAAATTTCGGGCTTGAGCTCAACCCACGCGCCGAAGATCTTAGCACACAGATCGGACTAAATCCGAAAGAGAGTAAATTCGAAGCCTACAAGCAGATCGCGATATATACCCTCGCAGCCGGGCTTTTGGTGATGTTTCTGCTTAGCAAAAATATCACGCCGCTCATCTTTGCGGTGCTGATTTTGGCGGTAAATTTCTATGCGCAAAGGCCTTACGGCACGGGCAGTATCGCGCAAAATTCTCCGGTTAGAATTTTGCCTATGCAAAGCTCCACCGTGTTTTACGTGACTAAAAATCCCGAAAAGGTTGAAATTTTGGGTACGAATAAGGAATTTTATAAAATCATGCTGGGCGGCAACAAGATCGGCTGGGTTAAAAAAGATGAGCTTAGCAAGGATTAGAGCGCTATTTTACGCGATTTGGTTTATTTTTACCGTCGTTTGCGTCGTGATCGCCATGGCGGTGAAAAACTCATCTCATCGTCGCTTTCGTCGCATTTGGGGGCGCTTCCAGCGCTACGGCATTGGATACGATATCCAGATCATAGGTACCCCTGATCCGCGCGCGCAGCTACTCATCGCCAACCACCAAAGCATAATGGATATCGTCGTGCTCGAAGAGACCCATCCCGCCGATATCTGCTGGATCGCCAAAAAAGAGATCGCCGACATCCCTATCATCGGCAAAATCATCACGCTTCCGAAGATGATCCAGGTCGATCGCTCAAATCCGCGCGATTTGGTGCGGATCGTGCATGAAGTGCAGCAGCGCGTGAGCGAAGGGCGCGTCATCACGATGTTTCCCGAGGGCACCAGACATCGCGGCACGCAGCTTTTGCAATTCCAAAGCGGCGCCAAAGCGATCGTTAGCAAGCTCGGTCTGCGCGTCCAGCCCGTGGTGCTCATCGGCACGCAGCACATCGCAAACTCTCACGATTTCACCGTTCACAGCGGACACGTCAAAATCATCTACCTAGACCTGCTCGATACGGGCGATAAAGATTGGCTGCAGCACGCCAGAGAGGCGATGCAAGCCGTAATCGACAAAAACGAAACCGCCGAAGCGTAGGTGGAATTCATAAATTTATCGATAAAATTCAAACGCGACTTTTGTTAGTTCGCGCGATTTCTGTGCGCTAGCGCGTTTATTTGCGCTTTGATTTGCGGCGGCAAAATTTTGTAAATTTCATCCGCTCGTGTTAGGCAGTGTGGAATTTCAAAATTTTATACGTGCGCGCGAACGACGAAATTTTAAAATTCTATCCATGCGCTCAGGTAGTGGAATTTTAAAATTTCATCTAAGCAGCAGGCGGCGAGTTATCGGCAAGAGATAGGCAAGAAAACAGCGCCTGTAAGAAGCAAAATTTTAAAATTTTACGCGGCGCGGTAAGATAGAGCTTAGCGTATATTTGGCCATTTGTGCAAATGGCTAAACGATTTGTTGTAAGAGCAAAGGCGGCGACAATCCGCAAGCAGCCTAAATTTTAAATTCTTAAGGAGGAGAGAATGGCGTTTATTACAGAGCGTATTTCAAAAGAGGATGTCGAGAAATACGATTTACTAAAACCGTGCAATGAGATATGCAATAAGTATTATCAGGGTGAGCTTGATTGGGTAGATTTAAATTCGAGAAGTTGGTGTGTAGATAGAAAAAGAAGCATTTGGCTTTTTCCTGTGCGTAGTATCACTATCGGAGATCCTAGAGATATGAATTATAGCGGCGAAGATATATGGATCTTGCACTACAAGGGCAAAGATATAGAGATTGATTTAAGAAAGATATATAATGAATATACCGGCAAAAAAGATACGGATAATCCGTTTATATTAATATATGAACTGGAATCTATAAGAAGCGATCTTGGGGATATAACAAAACAGGAGATTGTAGATATTTTAAAAGAAATTTTAAATGAGTATAAGATAGGTGCTATAATTTCTATTCCTAGAGAGAATATTAAAGTAATTTTCAGATCTAAAATTTAAAGAAAAGGATAGAATATGGGCTATACAAAAGATCAAGCAGATGCTGAATTAAGAAAAATAGTAGAAGGGAAGTTGCCTGCGATTTAGGAAGCTATTTAACTTCTGACGTCCATAAGTACACAGCCCGTTTAAAATTTCAACGTCGCAATATAAGTAAAATTTAACTCCCGTCCGCTTAAATCAGCGTCGGCTTTAGCTTGCGCGCCGAAAAGTCGGGCCTCTCGCCGCGAGCTAGAGCGATGAGCTCATCCGTCGCAATTAGATAAAAGCCCGCGAGATCTCTACCGAAAAGCCTTTGGATTTCATCGCTTCTGCCGTCTAAAAAATCAAGCGTGAGCTTGGAATTTAGGAGCAAAAAGTCGCTTCCGCTATCAAACGCGTCAAATAAAATTTCGCCCCCCAGTCGCAGCGCGCACTCCCGCTCGCGCTCATATATCTGCGCTCCAAGCGGCGCGCCTTCGCAGCCAAAGTGCACGATCTGCGCGCCCAGCCTGCTAGCCAGCTCCTCCGCAGCCTCGTCATACCATACGGCGACGTTAAAGCCGCTAAAATTGCGCTTCGCGCCCGCTGCGTCAAATTCTGCCATGCTCTGTGCGCTTAAAATTTTATTGCTCTGCGCTGGCTCGTATTTTAAAATATCGCAAAACGCCCTGTATGCCGCGCGGTCGTCAAACTCCATCCCCACGGCGTCGCACTTCGTAAAATACGCCATCTGCGGCTCGATGATCTCTAAAATCCTCATACGCTCGCTCGGGTGCGTCTGCATCAGGCGGTGCGCGAAGATAAAGGCGCTGTTGCCCAAAAACTCCCGTGAGCATGCGGGGATTTTCGTAGAGTAAAAATAGGGCGCGAGGCTTTTGTAAAACTCGAAATCAGAGGAGTCCGCGATGTTCTCAAAAGCTTTGAATTTATCCAAAAACGCTCTCGGCTCGCAGCGCAGGTCTTTAACCGCCTCTTTTTCGCTAAGAGGCGCGATGATTAGCTCGCTTCCAAAGTGCGCTATGAGCGTATCTAGCGGCTCTTTTACGCTTACTGCGGTGCCGCCGATTTTTACAAATTCCACCCCCTGCGCGCTGAAATAGGGATCGTGCGCGCAGATGTCGTCAAGCAGTGCCGCAAGATCGGCAAAGGGCGCGCTTTCATAAACATAGGGCTTGAAGTAGCTTGCGACGTCGCAGCGGGGATCGAAGCGAAAGAGCCTGATTAGCATTTTTCATCCTTTTTTTATGGCGAATGATACTAGAATTTGCCTTAATAATGAGTTTTTTAGGCTCAATTTTATAAAATTGCGCCTTAGATTAACGCAAAGGCCGGCTATGAAAAATTTATACACCCTAAATCACGCGCCGATAAATGCGCATTTTAGTAAAAACTCCAGCGATTTCGTCGTGCGCGAAGTACCGCTTTACGAGCCTAGCGGTGAGGGCGAGCACTGCATTTTGCTGCTGCAAAAAAAGGGCATTAGTACGCACGAGGCGTTGCGGATTTTAAGCGAACGCACGGGAGCTAAGATGCGCGATTTCGGCTACGCAGGGCTTAAAGATAAGCAGGGCCTTACGACGCAGTACGTTAGCATGCCCGCTAAATTTGAACCCACACTGGGCGGATTTTCGCACGAAAGCCTTAAAATTTTAAGCGTGCAAAGGCACAAAAACAAGCTTAAAATCGGCCATCTAAAGGGCAACGACTTTTTCATCCGCCTAAAAAAGGTTCTGCCGCCCGACGCCGTCAAGCTCGCAGCCGCGCTAGATACGCTAGGGCGCGAGGGCTTTGCGAACTACTTCGGCTATCAGCGCTTCGGCAAGTTCGGCGACAACGCGGCGCAGGGCGAGGAGGTGCTGCGCGGACAGAGGCGGCTTAAAAACCCCAAAATGCGCGATTTTCTAATCAGCGCCTATCAGAGCGAGCTTTTCAATCGCTGGCTTAGCAAGCGGGTCGAAATTTCAAAATTTGCGGCTGAATTTAGCCTTGGAGAGTTTGCTAAAATTTATGGACTAAGCAAGGAGGAGGCGCGCGAGATTGCAGCTCAGCCGCAGTTTTTTAAGCTGCTTCGCGGCGAGATTTTAGGGCATTTTCCGCACGGCGCGTTTTTTAGCTGCGACGATCCGGGTGCTGAGTGCGAGCGGTTTGCGAGGCGAGAAATCACGAGCGCGGGATTAATCGCGGGGCGAGCTAAGCTGCGAGCTAGCGGGCTTGGCGGTAAATTTGAAGATGAAATTTTCGCACCCGCTCGCGAGTTTGAGGCACAGATGAACGGCTCGCGCAGGTTTGCGTGGAGCTTTATGGAGCGCGTGCAGCACTCTTACGATGCGCAAAATGCGCATTTTAGCTTCAGTTTTTACCTGCCGAAAGGCTCTTATGCGACGGTCGTTTTGGAAGAAATTTTGCATCGAGATATATTCGAAGGCGCCGCGACAGACGAGGATTGAGACGCATCGCGCGCTGTAGGGTAAGGACTCACGCGTCCCATGTCATGCCACGTCAAACCGCGCCGTAGAGTAGGGTTCGCACCACATTTACGCTACGTCGTAGCGCACCGCACCGCACCGCACCACGCGGAATTTTACGGAATTTTAGAGCTTGCTGCGTGGGTCTAAATTTGCGCGGTAGATAAAATTTTATAAAATTTCGTGAGATTTCATCACAGTAAGCGTGACGCTTTGTCTAAGCCATAGAATTTAAAATTTTATTCGGCTCGGCCGTAGATGAAATTTTATAAAATTCTATTTCGCGATGATCTGTTTTGCCGCGCCGAAATCCCGCACTCACGCTGTAAAATTCCGTGAGCCGCAAAATTTCCGCTCCTTAAATTCCACAAGCCGTGAAATTTAAGCCAAAAAAGCTATAATTGCGCTCGGGTGTGGCGTGCGGTCGCTCTGCAAGGAGAGGAAAGTCCGAGCTGCGATAAGACAAGGTTGCGTCTAACGGACGCCGGGGGCAACCCTAGGGAAAGTACAACAGAAAGCAAACCGCCGCGCAAGCGGTAAGGGTGAAAGGGCGGGGTAAGAGCCCACCGCGCGCGTGGAGACACGAGCGGCAATGCAAACCCAACCTGCAGCAAGAACGGGTGGTTTCGTCTTATATTCGAACCGTTCGCTCGAACCGATTTGCAAAAATCGGTCTAGATAAATGACCGCTGTAACGGAACTCGGCTTATAGCCACACCTCTTTTTACACCGAATTTATTTACTTGGAATAAGGAAAAAATTTTGAAAAACTTAATCTTATGCAGCGCGCTTTGCGCCGTCGTTTTAGGGCTCGGAGGCTGCGCGAGTGGAGGTCCTGATAAGTCAGTAATCTTGCAAGGCGATGCTCATGATCGCGCTTGCGCAGAGGTTTATGAGCACTACAAAGAGCTAGAGGCGAAGCTTTTGACGGTAGAGGATCGATACGCAAACCCAAGCGTTGCAAACGATTATATACAGACTTACGACGAGTACGAGCGCACCATCGCCTACTACAACGAAAATTGCGCGACCGATAAATAGGCGGCGCAGACTGAGCGTGATTTGGTATAAGTGTGGCGCGGCGCAGCAGCGCAAAATGCTCAAAATTTTATAAAATCTCTAAAAACTATTGAAAATTTTATGCGAAACAAAAAGCATTTAAAATTTATTACGTACGCTTGGCTCTAGCGATACGAAGTCGCGGTGTGAAGCATGGGCACGATGCCTATTCATGCCCGTATTTAGCTTGGTGCGTTAGCGTGTAATCATATGAGGGTGCCACATACTCGTGCATTGGCTAAGGAACGCGCAATTTATTAATCGAATCGGCGCTAAGCCTTGAAATTGCGAAGTCGCACTCAAAAATTCCGTCGCGCAGATTTGAATTAGTGGCTTAAAGTGTCAAAGCAATACCCAAAATTTAGCCGCGAGGCGGACGACGAACGATTTATTAATCGGATCGGCGTAAAGTCACACCAAAAATTCCGTCGAGTGGAGTTGGTTGCTGTGCCCATTTATGCGTCCACTAAAGCCTTGTAGCCTCAAAATCCGTCGCGTAGATTTGATCGGCGCCTAGGCACTTGGATCGATCATAAAATCAGGTATCAAAAATCCTATTACTCAGTTTTGATCTGCTGCGCGATTTTCGCGGCGTATAAGAGCGGTAAAACGAGATCGTTAGGATAGCTTTAAGGTGCAGTGTAATTTTTTCGCTTGCGCATGCGGTTTTTAAGGCGCTTGGTAATGTCAGTTTACTCGCAGAGTTTTAAGATGTGCGGTTTTTTGAGACTATAGCAGCGAGATTTTTTGGGTTTTTAGCGCGAAGGTATTTGGCGAATTTGCAGTGCTATGGCTTTGATTTTTGTCGAGAAATTTTAGAATTTTACGATTTCGCAAGAGAATTTTGTGTGTTTTGGCGCCGCGTCGAACTTAAAATTTCATCTTGCCGCTGCGTAAGATTGCGCGTCTAATCTTTCCATTTTTTTAAATACGGCGTATGTTTTGAGATTCGCGTCCGTTTTTGAAATTTTACTCCGAATAAACACCGAATACACAAAATAGGTAGCCCAGCGATAATTTTAGAAAGCCGTGCAAGCCTGCAATGCAAAAGCTAAAGCTTTATGAGAGGCGGAACTTAAGGCGCCTTTGCCGATAATCTAGCCGCTCAAAATACCGTGGCTTTAAAATTTCGCGAGTTAAATTTTAAAATTTACGCCGCTTGCTGTGGCTGGTAAAATTTAGCGAGCTAAATTGCGCTGAAATTTTACGAACGGCGACAAAAAATATTCGGCGTAGAATTTTATTTGGCTTGTTTATACGGAGCAAGGGTTTAAGTTTGCAAGTAGCCGCGGTTTTTGCTTTACGCTCGCACCAACTGACCAAAGCACCACCGCGTATTAGCGTGATGTTTATCTTGGCTACGCTTTAATGCACGAGGTTTTGTGTCGCCGTAAAATACAAATTTATGAGCTTTCGGGATTGCAGATTAATTTTGCGCGCTTGCAGATAGTTTTTTAAATTTTGTCAAAATATGAAATTATATCCGCGCAACGCCCATAAATTTCTCAGCGCTAAACGGCTAATCCTGCTCGCAGCGCTGCTATTTGAAATTCATAGTACCCGTAAGCCGCTTTTTAGAGTTTCGCCAAAATACGAAATTTAGCTCATGAATCATGAATTCTGCCTCTGAAATGTAGAATTTTGCCTGCAACCGCAAATTACGTACGCAATAATGCGGCATCAAATTTTGTTTCGGTATAGCAGCGCTGAATTTCTTGGGCGAAAAGCGTAGTGATTGATCTTGCTGCATCGTGACGAGGGCGTGCGTTTAATGCTTAAGCGGATTGAATCTGCTCGCGCGCCCATGAAATTTAGTTAATCAAATTTTATGCGCGTCAGACAGCATTTGAATTCTGCTTGCTCGCGTAATAAATCTGTTAAGCTGAGTTTTAAATTCTATCTACCCCAAATGGGAATTTTATCTGCAAAATAGGCGAGGCGTAAATTTAATTGAATGCTGCTCGCCTACCTGCGGAATTCTGCCTCATTACAAGCTTGCTAAAGTACTCCAAGTTGCATTGTACGCTACGGTTTGCCCTCATTACAGCTCGCTAAAACGCTCAAAGTGGGCTTTTAGAGATTTTGCATTTTTGTTTAAAAGCTCCGCTTGTGCAGCGAGCTTATCCGCGTATGTTTGAAGCGCCGTCGCATACTTGGCATGCGTCTCAAAGTCCGATTTTAGCGCGTAAATTTCATCTTTTACCGATTTTATATTTTGCGCGAGCGCCTCGTCTTTTACGAAGGTACGGATCGTGCCTAAAAGCGCCAGTAGCGTCGTGGGTGATGCCGCAAAAATGCCGATTTGCGCGCAGTATTCAAGCACCTGCGGCAGCTTCTCGCAGACGTAGACGAAAACCGCCTCACTCGGCACGAATAGCACCGCAAACTCCGTGCTAAGAGGCGGTATGATGTATTTTTCCGCGATATCTGCGGCATGCTTTTTCATATCGGCGGCGAGTTGCTTATCCGCACTAGCAAGCGCTGCGGCGTCGTTTGAGGCGGAGGCGGCGATAATTTTTTCATAGCTTTGAAGTGGGAATTTTGAGTCAATGCAAAGAATTTTTTCTTTTGCGATATGTAGCGCGCAATCTGCGATTCTGCCGTTTGGTAGGTGCTTTTGCAGCTCGTAAAACGCGGCGTTTTGCCCGTAAATCATCGATAAAATTCTCTCTAATCGGTACTCGCCGAAGTTGCCGCGCAGCTTGACGTTGCCTAAAATCGCGTTTAGCCTTGCGATTTCATCACGCACCTGAAGCGAAGTTTTATTTTGCTCGCTCATTCGCGCTAAATTTTCCGCTATGTCCTTAAAGCCGCGATCCAGCGAGCTTAAATTCTCGCTAAGCGCGCTATTTTGGCGCTGCAAACCCTCGCCTAGGGATCTATTAAGATAATAGAGCTTATCGTTAAAGCCGTCGTTTAGGCTTTGATTTAGCTTAAAAAGCTCGGCGCTTGCTCTCGCACTTTGAGCTGTGAGCCTTTCGTTTAAAAGCTCGCTAAGCGTGGAGTTTGCATCGCTTATGCGGCGGTTTTGCAGCACGAGCGCGATCAGCAGGGCAAGCACTAGCGCAGCAAAAAACGCAAACGCCGCGAGCAAAATCCCATCAGCGCCCATTTTCTTGCACACTTTGCGGATCTAAAATTTCATTTTTGTAGCGTAGATATTCGATATCGTTGTTAAGCGCACGATTTTCCTCAAGCAAAACTTCGTGCTTGGTACGAAGCGCGGCGATGTCGCGGCTGATATAATAAATTTCGTTGCGGATGTAAATCGCCGGCACCGTCAGCAAAAACGCAAATCCGATCAGCAGATAAACGACTAAAAGCTGATAAAGCGTGAGATTTTTCTCCTTTTTTTTCTCGGCATCGTAGTTGCGTAGTAGCTCGTCTTGTGCGCCAGCAAAACTGCCATAGCTGCGCCCTGCAGCAAGGCTTGAATAATCCTGCGCGCCCATATCCGCGTAATTTTGATTTTGCGTGCCTGTAAAGTTCGCACCCGCAAACGCCGCATAATCCGCCTTGCCTGTAAAATTGGCACCTACAAAATCGCCGTAGCTCGCTCCAGTTGCGGATTTCTCGCTACCGCGAGTGACTGAAAGATTTACGTCGTCGCGTCCTTTTAATTTTACTTTGTTGCTTTTATTAAATTTTATTCCGCCGCTTTCGGAATTTAGATAGTTTTGGGTATTTATAAAGCCTGAACTTTCGAATTCCAAGCCGGTAAAATCGTCGTAACCGCCCGCTGCGCCCGCGTAGTTTCGTTTTACGGAAAGATCTGCGGCAAGCTTATCCTCTAGCTCCTCATCCGTCAGATCCTCCATAGCTCGTCTTTTCGCAAGCTCTATACCCGCTAGATCGGATGTCCCTGCGAAGTCGTGCCCGTCATCGTCGTCGGCAAAATATTCATATTTATTCATCTAAAATCTCCATAAATTTAAAACCACGATCTTATCTTTACTCGCCGTCAAGGCGCCTGCGTCAAGATAAATTCAGCTCGAAGCCCGCAGCTCGCGTGTACCCAGCAATGAGCCGTTAAGGTGAAATTTAAAAGTCAAAGTTACGGGCAAAATTCTTCTTTGCAATTTTACCTCGGTAAATGGAATTTTATCTTAACTCGCAAAATTATATCTCGGCCAGCAAAATCAAAATTTTACTTTAGCGGGCTATTGCGTTTATTTATCTGGCTCTTTGCACGATACTGTATAGCAGCGGAAGCTACAAAAGAAGCATCGCGTTAATTTTGCTCGCCTTTGCACCGCAGACTTGCCGAATCAGGTAAAGATAAATTCCAGCCGTAGTGGGTGATCTATGCTGCTTTTACCCATTTTATACACTGTCGGCTTGCAAAATTTATATCGGCAGCAGAGTTATCTGCTAAGTCCCGCTGTCTAGTTTAAAATTTTTACGTTGATAGTTTTCGCATTTACGGCGAAATTTCATTTACTTTATCCGCTATCTATCTGCAAAATTCTATATTGGCAAGCGGAATTTAACGGCTTTGTCTATTTTCGCCGCCTTTGCACCGCCTGCTTGGGAAATTCATTTTGATAGGTAAAAATCAAGTTCACTTTACTCGGCTTATCTTATAAAATTTTGTCAAATCGTCTGAAAAACCGCTTAAAATTTTACTGCGTCTTCGATGCGTCTTAAAACGCTAAGTGAAGGATATCACTTGCAAGATAGGCTCTATCGTCTAAAAGGTCAATGAAACTACTGCTCGCTTACAAAATTTCGTTAAAGCAAAGAACGAGATTTGGCATTATGCCGCTTGCTTTAGGCGCCAAATTTTAACTTTTGCTCGGTTTTATATCTATGTTGCCACTTAGTTTTTAAAATATGCAGCAACTAAATCTCATAAAATTATACGTTAAATATAGCGTAAAATTCAACGTTAAATTTTATGATTTAGACATTGCGCGTTCGAAATAACGCTGAAAATATCATAAATTCTAAAGCGAATCTTTGAAAGCTGAATTTCAAAATTCCGTAAAATTTTAAAATTTAATGCCTGCAAATCTATAAATTTTACAAAATTTCGTCAAAATTTAAAATTTATAGCAAGCAAAGGCGGTTATTTCAGTCGAAAAATTCTAAGCTTCGCGCTCGCTGCTCGCGAGTTTTGCGCAAGCTCTTGCGCGTCCGCTATTATAGGGTTTTTGGTTAGGATTTTGCCTAACGAATGCCCGCCGCCACATTCGCAGCGCATAAATTCTCTAGGACAGACGCAATCGCGCTCCCACACCCTAAATCGCTCCTTTACTATGCGGTCTTCAAGCGAATGGAATGAAATTATAGCGACAGTTACATTAGTTAGAATTGAATCGCGCGATTTTTGCTCAATGAACGCGAACAGGCGCTTTAGTTCGCCAAGCTCGTCGTTTACCTCGATGCGGATCGCCTGAAATGCTAGCGTAGCCGTGCTGATGCTGCGCCCTTTAACGGGCTTCGTTCCGATTAAATTTGCCAAAGCTTTGGCGCTTGTTAGTGGTGCGTTAGCCCGTGCAGTAGCTATTTTAGCAGCGATTGCGTTAGCGTTTGTTAGCTCGCCGTATTCGTGGAAAATGCGCGCCAGATCCGCTTGCGAGTAGCTGTTTACGACATACGCCGCATCTAGCGCTGCGCCTGCATCCATTCGCATATCCAGCGCGTCGCTTTTAGTGGAAAAGCCGCGGCAGTTTTTATCTAGCTGAAGCGACGAAACGCCGATGTCGGCTAATATCCCGCGAACTGCGCGGAGCTTTTGCTCGGGCAGAATTCCTAAAATTTCGCTAAATTTTGCTTTGTGGATTTCTATGCGATCTTTAAATTTACTGAGCCGCTCGCGCGAAAATTCTATCGCTTCGGCATCTCTGTCGCAAGCGATAAGCTTAAGGCGCGGATTAGCGGTCAAAATGCCCTCGCTATGCCCTCCGTAGCCTAACGTACAGTCGATAACATAGCCGTCCTCAATCTGCGAAAATGCGGTGATCGTTTGCGAAAAAAGTACCGGAATATGTGGAGCTTGCACCTGAATTTATCCTTTTGAAATTTCTAATCCTATATAATAGCGAAATTTTTTACAAAGGCGAGAGATGGACGAGTATTATTATGAAATTTTGCGCAAAATTTCGCTTTCGATGTTTAGAGATAGGCTTTTTGGGATCTTTCACGGCTCGATTTCAGCAAAAATTAAAGAAAATCAATTTTTGATCAACAAAAAAGACGCGATTTTTGATAGCCTGGATAGGGATGATTTTATAACGCTGTTTTCAAAAAAAGACTACCGCTGGCAGGATGCTAGCATCGATAGCGATATACATATAAATATTTACAAAAATATAAAAGAGGCGAAATTCGTAACCTACGCGACACCACCATATCTCGTCGCATATACGCTGGAGCATGATTTTATTTTGCCGCGAGATTACTTTGGGGTGAGCAAATTTAAGCGCATTGAAATTTACGATCCTAAGAGCTACGACGACTGGCACGAGCGCGCGCCGTATGAAATTTGTAACTATATGATAAATGAAAATAGCGATATAATGGTGATCCGAGGCTATGGGGTTTTTGCCCATGCAAGGAGCGCGCAGCAAATGGCGAAAAAAATAGCGATTTTAGAAATGAGTTCGAAGCTACTTTTGCTAAGCTAAGATTAATGTATACCAAATCATTTACTAACGCGTTATAATTCGCCAAAAATGCCTATTTTTCAGCCTTACATAAGGTTTTATCTGTATAATTACTAACAAAAAATTTCTTTAGTTAGCTATTTAAGGATTTAGATGATAGAATGGATGCAAAAGCATAAGAAGTCGCTTATACCGACGATCTGGATAAGCACGATAGCCTTCGTGGGCGCAGGCTTCGTCGGCTGGGGCGCATATGATATGAACGCTAACCGCGCAGGCTCAATCGCTAGAGTAGGGCAGATTTCCATAACAAATCAAGAACTAAACACAAAATACTCCGAACTATACAACAGGCTGAGTGCTATGAGCGATGGGCAATTTACTCAAGAACAAGCCAAAAATATGCATCTAGATCAGATCGCAGTAGATCAGCTAATCGGCGAGGCATATTTTCTAAATTTTGCTAAAGATTTAGGCATTCAGGCTAGTGATAAAGATGTGGCGGAATTTGTGCTAAACTCGCCGAATTTCCAAGAAAATGGCGCATTTAGTAAGGAACTTTACGATAATGTCGTAAGGAATTCAGGACTTACTAAAAAGGAATTTGAGCGCAATCTACAAAAGGTCCTAACTTTAGAAAAGCTCGGCAAAGCACTAAAAATAACGCCTAGCCCTAAGATCGTAGAAGCATTTGCAGCATCACAGCTGATGCAGGATAAGGTTTCTGCAGAGATAATCTACGCCGATGCTAACGTCACTTTTAACGACGACGAGCTAAAGAAATTTTGGGAAGGCGAGAAATCGCACTTTATGACCGAGAAAAAATATAATCTAGGGGCCTATTTCGTGGCGCCTAGTAAAGCCGACGTGAATGAGACGGAACTAAGTAAATTTTACGAAGAGCATAGAGGCGAGTATAGAAGCCTGGATGATAAATTATTGGATTTTGCAGAAGCCAAACCTAATGTCTTAAAAGATTACCGAATGGATCAGGTTAAAAAAGACGCTACAAAGGATTATCTGGAGATTAAAAAAGGCAAAATCGATACTAATGAAACCATAGTCGCTACAGCTAGCAATTTTCCAATATCTGAGATTGAGGTGGCAAAGCCAGGAGATGTCATCAAGCCTTTCGAGTACAAAGGCGGATATTTGATTGCTAAACTAAACGGTGTAGAGCAGCCTAGGCAGATGAGCTTTGAAGAGGCTAAGTCTTTGGCTTCTAAAGAATTTGAAACAAAAAAACGTAAAGAGCTACTTGAAAAAAGAGCTCAAGATGCGCTTAAAAATTTCAAAGGCAAAGATTTCGGCACGTTATCTCTTAATAGTAAAAACAACACCAAGCTAAGCGATGACGAATTTTATAAATTTCTTATCGATATGTTTAATAAGCCTGCGAAAGAAGGGATAGTGATGTTTGATAACAAAGCCGTAGTGTATAAAATTTTACAGCAGAGCCTAGGCAGCAGCGAAGAGATAGATAAAGAAAAAGCGATCGTCACCGATAGGATAACTGCGTTATTAAATTCCAATCTGCAAGACGATCTAACCAAAATGCTAGAAAAGCGCTATAAAACCGAAAGATATTTTAAAGGTAAAGACAGTGAGTGAGTATATTTTAGGTCTAGATATAGGCTCAACTAAAATTCGCGCGATAATCGCTAAAAATGATGGCATTTTTACGGTCTTAGGCGTTGGCGGAGCCGATACTTTAGGTATCAAAAAGGGCGTCATAACAAACATAGAACAAGCCGCGGGCTCAATAAAGCAGGCGGTAAAAGCGGCTGTAAAAGGAGCTGGCAGAAGCTACGATAAAGCCATTATATCTATCTCGGGCTCATACGCCAAAAGCGTTAAATCTCGCGGTGTCATAACCATGGAAAATGAGATCGGGTTGGATGAAATAAAGCGTGCCATGCAGGTTGCCGAAGCGCAAGCAAACGTGCCTAGCGATAGCGTGATTTTACATGTGCTTCCGTATGATTTCAGAGTTGATGAGCAGGAGCATATTGAAGATCCGCTCGGTATGAGTGGCACGCGTCTAGAGGTATCTACACATATCGTCATCGCGCCGGAAAGCTCTATTAAAAATTTGAAAAAATCCGTTGAGATGGCGGGCGTAAAAGTAGATAACATCGTCCTTTCTGGCTATGCATCTTCTATATCTACGCTTAGCAAGGACGAAAAAGAGCTAGGTGTCGTACTGATCGATATGGGCGGCGCTACGTGTGATATAGTCATCCACCTAGGGAATTCCTTACGTTATAACGATGTTGTGATGTTCGGCTCTAATAACGTTACTAACGATCTATCGCGCGCTCTGCACACGCCGCTTCCATATGCGGAAAACATAAAGATCACCTACAACGATCTAATTAATCAAGGCAATAGCGAAGTTGAATTGCCTGCTTTGGGCGATAGCGAATCGGAAAATCACATAATAAGCCTTGAGATCATTTCGCAAGTAATCCTTGCTCGCGTTAAAGAGACCTTTGATATGATAGCCGACAAGATCGAAAGAAGTGGCTATAAAGACCGCATAGGTGCAGGTATAGTTATTACCGGCGGCATGGCAAAGCTAGACGACGTGCGCGATTTAGCGGCGATAGTTTTTGATAACACTTCCGTTAGGGTTGCGAGAGCAAAGAGTGTGGGCGGCCTACACGAGATCGCAGACGATATTTCAAATTCTTGCGCATTGGGACTTTGCATGTATGGCTTTGGCGAATTTACCCCTTACGAGATGGACTCTAACGGCAAACTCCGCTACAAAGACGAAGTTATAAATAAGGCTCCGAAACGAAATGTGAACGAATATTATGAAAAAGAGGTCAGCAAGGCGATAGAAAAAGAGGGCGTCAGAGCGGATAGCGGTGCGGCTAAGAAGGAGGATCTAAATATCCAACTTCCAAAAAAAGACGGACAGAATTTTTTCAGTAAAATTTGGTCGTCTATGAAAAATTGGTTTTAAAATTTAAGCTAAGGAGATACTCGTGAAAGGATACAGTATGGAAGAAAGAAAGGGCATCTACGGTGCTAAGATGAAGGTGATCGGCGTCGGCGGCGGCGGATGCAATATGATCAATCATATGATTCGCGAGGGTTTTACTAAAACAGACGTCGAACTAATGGTGGCTAACACCGATGCACAGGCTTTAGAAAAATCGATCGCAAATACTAGAATTTTACTCGGCGAAAGCACTACCAAAGGTCTTGGCTGCGGTATGGATCCAGCGCTTGCTAAGATGGCTGCGGAGGAGAACTACGACGATCTCAAAGACCGCTTGGACTACTCCGACATCGTTTTCGTTGGCTCCGGCCTAGGCGGCGGTACCGGTACGGGCGCTGCACCTATCGTCGCTAAAGCTGCGAAAGAGAAAAAAGCGCTAACTATCGGTGTCGTTACTACCCCTTTCGGTTTTGAGGGTAAAAAGCGCATGCGACTAGCACAGGAGGGTCTTGAAGAGCTTAAAAAAGAGTGCGATTCCATAATCGTTATCCCAAATCAAAATTTATTGAAGATCATCGATAAAAAAACCGGCCTAAAAGATGCCTTTAAAATCGTAGATAATGTCCTATTTCAAGCCGTAAACGGTATGATCTCCGTGATCTTAGAGTCCGGCGATAGCGATATCAACGTCGATTATGCCGACGTTAAAAAAGTAATGACTCACCGCGGTTTGGCATTGATGGGTATCGGCGTTAGCGAGGGCGACGGCGCGGCGGAAGAAGCGCTAAAAAGTGCGATCCAATCTCCGCTTTTGGATAATACCTCCATTCACGGCGCTATGGGCGTGTTAGTGCATTTTAAGATGTCGCCTGATTGCTCCTTGCTTGAGATCGAATCTGCGATGAATATCATCGAAGATACCGTAGATAAGGACGCCGACGTTACCTGGGGCACCACCACCGATCCTAAGATGGAAAACAACCGCGTCGAAGTTACTCTCATCGCCACCGGCTTTGAAAGGAGCGTCGAGGAAAAAAAGCAGGTCGCCAGCGATAACGTGGCGGATCGCAGAAAGGCGCTTTTAGAGAGCATGGGTCGAAATTCTATCTTTTCTAGGCAAAAGGTAAGCAGCGGCGATTTTAACGGGGACGAAACCTACGACGAGCTCGACGAGCCCGCATTCCTACGCAACCAGATGGACTAAATGCGCAGACGAGATAGGCAGCTAAGCGAAGATGAGGCGTTAAAAATCATCGACGAGAGCGAATACGCTACGCTTAGCTGCATAGATGATAGCGGTGAAATTTTTAGCGTGCCTATCTCGCCGGTGCGCGATGCGGACGTTATTTATATCCACGGCGCGCCTGCCGGCACAAAGGCAAAACTCTTTCAAAACGGACGCGCGGTAACGGCAGTTTTTGTTAGCTACAACCGCGTTCCTACCCCAAGTGATGAAGAATACCAATCTATTGCAAACGACGCTGCCGCTTTAGGCTCTAGAGTTTATACGACAGAGTACCGCAGCGCGATCGCCGTTTGCGAAGCAAGCGAAGTAGAAGATGACGAGCGTAAAATTTACGCCCTGCGGATACTATGCGAAAAATACACCCCAAACTACATGTCGCGCGTGGAGTTCGCATCTAGAGCTTCCCTAAAACGCACGAAAGTGTATGAGCTTAAAATAAAATCCGTAACCGCAAAGGCTAAAATTTTATAGAATTAAATTTAAGAAATCTAAATTTAAATTGCTTGATTTCTTAAAATTTCAAGTTTGAATGTTAGGCAAATTTTAATCTGAAATTTCGTATCGCCAAATTACGAAGCTTCTTGTCGGCACAAGCATCGGCACTACCGCGGCGATCGTGCCGCTTACTATCGGCTCGGCGCCCTTCATCGCGCGGCTCATCGAAAGTGCGCTACTGGAGGTTGATAGCGGCGTGATCGAGGCGGCGAAGAGCTTCGGCGCGAGCAAGACGCAGATCATCTTTCGCGTGATGTTCGTCGAGGCGCTGCCTAGCATCATCGGCGCGATTACTCTGACGCTTATCGTCATCATCGGATTTACGGCGATGGCGGGCACGGTCGGCGGTGGCGGGCTCGGTGACGTGGCGATCCGCTACGGCTTTCAGCGCTTTCGCCCCGATATAATGGCATACACCGTCGTGATCCTGATCGTACTCGTGCAGATAATCCAAAGCATTGGAAATTTACTCTATAAAATCACGAAAAAGTAGGAGCGCTGGCGGTTGCGGCGGAATTTTATGATGAAATTTTATCTGCTTTGCTTTTTGTCGTGAAATTCTGCTCTTGCTTTGGAATTTTGTCTTTGCTTGAGACTCTGCGTTTGCTTATAAGATTCTACTCTTGCTAGCGAGATTCGGCATTCACTCGCAAGGCCCTGCTTTAATTCGTTTGATTGCACTCTTTCCGTGAAATTTTGCTTATAAATTCTATGACAAGCAGTTTTAAAATTTTATAATTTTAGGTTTTGCGGGATCTTTCTTATACAATTTTACTTTTACTTCGAAATTTCGTAGCTTACTTTTAAAATATAAAGCGCAGGATATAAATAAAAGGCACCGGCCTTAGCAATAAAAGACAAAGATAATGGTATTGCCGCTTTGATAAGCTTTTTTGGCTTTGGTAAAAGAACCTAAGATTACGCCAGTTCTTTAAGCATAAGGCAGACTATGAAATTCCTCTGCGAATTGAGCCTAAATTCTTTCGTATCGCAGAATTTTAAAGAGGCATAGAAAGCGTAGAATTTTATGAATTGCCTTGCGCCGCTTGCGGTAAAATTTCACGCGGGCGGATACGGCGCGTTTAATAAGATTATTATCGCATAAGAGCAGAGCTACTAAATTTATCCCGTTTTGCATTGCAAGATCGATGGTCTCTTCATGCGCCGCAAACGGGATCATCTGCGTAGCATCTAAATTTAAAAAGGGGCGAGAAATCTATCGCCCCTGAAATTTTAAGTATAGGATTTGATTTTATAAATGTGTGAGCTAGGGCTTGCTTGCCCCTTTAAATTTAAAACATCACCTCAAACCCTGCATTGATAGCCCCGCCTCTTGTTTTGCCTACGTAGCCCTTGCCTCCTAGGCTAAGGATAAGGTTTTTGCTATCGTATTTATAGCCTGCTTCAAATACTCCGGTTGAACCCTTTAGGCTAGGCTTAGGAGCGTCAAGTCCCATAGTAGATGCTTTAGCATCCCCTTTAAACTCATACTCATAAGCGCCTCCAAAGTATAGGTTATGCTCGTCTTTTAAATTTATAGTATCTCTAAGACCCGCTCTTACTCTATTGGAAGTAACGCTACCAAAGTGATATCTCTCACCCGAGCTTATAGTAGCATCTGCATCATCCGTGTAAGCATATAGCCATTTAGTATAAACGTCTAGTTTATTACTTTGGCTTAGATCAAATATTTGACCTACTCCTATATGAGTAGCCATATAGGTTGAGCTAATATCAAACTTCTCATTATGAGCTAATACTCCAGGAGCTATGGCATAGGTCCAGTCGTTACTATTGTAGTCGCTACTTATCTTACCTACGTGAAAGCTTGCATCAAGGTAGGTACCACTAGTAAAGTTTTGCTTTAGCATCAAGCCTCCGCCTATATACTCGCTATCTCCGTCTGCATGTAGACCGCTATCTAAGTAGCTATCGTAGTTGGCTTTTCCATATTCTACGAATACTCCGCTTAAGATATCTCCTGCGAAATTCTCAGTTAAGCTGGCAAGTCCTGCTGCAACGCCATAGCCTTTGGAATTTACGTGAGAGCCCGTCTCATACCTTAGATCATAAGCTTCGCTTATAGCAAAAGGAAATAGCTCTAAGTGTCCATCCGGTATTAGCTTATCTAGGTAGTTGGTAATTAACTCGCTTCCGCTCTTTAGGCTAGCTAAACTTGCAGCACGGGTTTCTGCGAAGGATTTGGTAT
>NZ_CALIJA010000157.1 GCF_938017615.1 uncultured Campylobacter sp.
TGTGATCTGAATAGAATTTCTGCGTAAATGCGGGATCTGTGATCCGCGCGGAGAGGTCGAAGTTGCCGCTTACGATGTTTACGATGTAGGTTAGCACCCAGCCGCCGAGAACCATATAGTAGGCTAAAATTCCAAACGCGCCGATTACGCCCATGATGCCTACGATTTTCCATGCCGGCTTTATGCGCGAGCCGTCCTTTTTAGGCGCTGCGAAGGCATCGACGCAGTTTCTTAGCGCGCGACGTCCGATGACATTTTCTACCAAGATCATCGGGATTCCAAGCACGATCATCGCGATGCAAAATATGAGCACATAGGCGCCGCCGCCGTTTTGCCCGACTAAATACGGAAACCTCCACGTGCAGCCAAAGCCGATCGTGGCGCCTGCGACGGTTAAGATATATGTGAGCTTGCTGCTCCAGGTCTGTCTCGGCACGCTCCCTCCTTAAAATTGCTCTTTTTTGAGCTTGTCGAGGAAATCCTCGATATTGTATTTGGCGCGGTAAGCCTCGCTGATGAGATGGACTATGATGTCGCCGAGATCGACGACGCTCCACTCATCGCCGCTTTCGATAGCCAAAAACTCCTCGCCAAGCGGCTTGAGCACGCTTTTTAGCTCCTCGATGAGCGAGGCGGCGTGGCGGGCGGTCAGCATAGTGGCGATAACCACGAATTTCGCGATATATTCGCGCCCCTCCATATCGATGATCTGGACGTCTTCGGCTTTCTTTTCGTTTAAAATTTCGGCGATCCGCTCCGCCCTTTGCTTTGGATCTTGCATATCTTTCCTTTTATAAAATTTTATGACCTCTGCTGCGATCTTGGGCGGGATTTCGCCTTTGAAATCTCGCCTAAAACCGCTTGAGCTCGCATCTACGGCAATCTCGATCCGCTTTAGACCCGTCCACTGCCGCGGGATCTCGTAGCCGGGCCGCGTAAGCACGACAAACTCCGCTAATTTCTGAAGCTCGCTAAAATCGCGCCATTTATGAAGCTCTGTTAGGTTGTCGGCCCCCACGACGATGTAGAGCTTTGGTGCTGTGTCCGCGCCGCTTGCACTATTTGCTTTGCTTGCTTCATCTGCACTGCTCACATCGCTCGCGTCATCCGGGCCATTTGCGCTGCCTGTGTCACCTACACTATTTGCGCTATCCAAGAAATTTACGTCGCCTATGTCGGCCATACAATTCGCATTGTCGCTTGAAATTTCGCTTGCAACGGCGCTTGAAATTATGCTTGCATTTGTGATTTCGCTCGCGTCTGCGCTTAAAATTTCGTTCCGGACAGTGCTCGGAATTTTGCTAGTACTCGAAATTCCGCCCCCGACGGAGTTTGAAATTTCTCTCATAACGATGTCGGACACTTTGCTTGCGACGACGCTTGAAATTTTATCTGCACTTAAAATTTTGCTTGCGTCGTTTGCACCGCCCGCATTACTTTTGCAGCCGCCCGAAATTCCACTCATCGTGCTTTGCGAAATTCCGTCCATTTCGCTTTTGCTACCAACCGAAATTTGATCCGCCATTCCGCCTTGCAGAATTTTGTTTTTTGCGTTGGCAGAGATACTTACTCTATCCGTATTAACGGCGGAGCAGGCGTCGCCGCCTAGAATTTTACCTATATCGCACGACAAAGTCCCGTTCGTCTTCTCGGGTAAAATTTCGTCTGCACTGCCTAGAGTATAGGCACTGGTAGAAATTTTATTCGCAATATTTGCGCCATTAGGTAAAGCTCTATCCGTTACGGCTACCGGGGTTTCACCCGTTCCGCCTGTCGTCTCCGTCGCGATTTTGCCGTTTCCGCCGTATTTTTCGAGCAGAAATTTTACGCTTTGTATAGTGGATACCGAGCGGTTTTGCAAAATTTCATAATCGCTCACTTCCACATGCGGGGCGTCGCTCCACAGCGCACGGCACCATCTAAGCCGCAGCTGCGGTGGCGCCGAAAAGCTCTTTTTAAACGGGTTTAGAAACGACGGCATTATGACCAGCAAATCGGGCTTTAGGGCGGATAAGATCGCCCTTACCGCGGCGTCGTGCCCTGCGTGCGGTGGATCGAAACTGCCGCCGAAAAGCGCGATTTTCACGCACCCGCTCCACGCCGTTTCATGCCGCAAAATTTTTCGCCCTTCGCCGTAAATTCTGCGGCATAAAATTTTGCGTGGCGTAATCTTGCTTTATGAAATTTTACGCCGCAAAATTCCGCTTCGCCAAATTTTGTTGCAAAAAATCCCGCATTTTGCGGCGCGGTAAATTTAAAGGGCGCGGCGCAAAGGCTAGAATCGCGCTGTAGCCCTTTTGCGGCGACAAATTTTAAAAGTGCGCCGCTACGAAATTTTACCCCGCCGAATTTCGCTGCGTTAAATTTCATTTTAAGCTCTAAATTTGGCTTCATCTCGCTAAATTTCGCGCCGTGAAATTTAGCCGCATAAAATTTCGCAGCGCGAGTTAAAAAACCCGTCTCGCGCAATCTAGCTTTATAAAATTTAACGCCGCGTACCATAAATTTTGATTTGCAGAATTCTGCTTTGCGAAAGTCCGCTCCTAAAAATCCTGTTCCGTAGGTCGCAAATTTCGCGCCATTAAATTTCTCGTCGTGAAATTTAAAATGCGATTGCCGCGATTGCCGAATTTGTCGCGTATGACGAAGCGTTTCATTGCAAAATTTAAAATCGCGAAGCTTGGCATCGTAGGCCCTGGGCTCTGCGCCGCAAAATTTCGTGTTACTAAATTTTGTTGCAAAAAATCTTGCGTTTTGCAGCGCGAAAAATTTAACGCCGCGCTTTCTAAATTTTTCCGCGCAAAATCCAGCGGATGCAAAGCGGGCGTTAGAATTTGGATTTTTGTAAGGCTTTTGCACGGGCCGCCTACATATATTTTTCTAAAACGCGCGGAATTTCGATGCTGCCGTCCTTGCGCTGGTAGTTTTCCATCACCGCGATTAGCGTGCGGCCGACCGCGAGCGAGGAGCCGTTTAACGTGTGAACGAGGCTGTTTTTCTTGCCGTCTTTGAAGCGGATCTTGGCTCTGCGCGCCTGAAAATCGCGACAGTTGCTGATCGAGCTGATCTCTCTGTATTGGTTCTGCCCCGGTAGCCAAACCTCCAAATCCACGGTCTTTGCGGCGCTAAAGCCCAGATCGCCGCTGCAAAGTAGCATGTGTCTGTGCGGCAAACCGAGGCTGCTTAATAGATCGCTCGCGCATGAAATCATCTCCTCAAGCATCTTTGCGCTATCTTGCGGGCGTGTGATGGCGACGAGCTCGACCTTTTCGAACTGGTGCTGGCGGATCATGCCGCGCGTATCGCGCCCCGCCGAGCCCGCTTCTTTGCGAAAGCAGTGGCTGTAGCTGGTGAGCTTGATCGGCAGCTCCTCGCTGCGTAAAATTTCATCGTTAAAGAGATTCGTTGCCGTAACCTCGCTCGTAGGGATGAGGTAGAGGTTTTGCTCCTCGTCGTCAACGCGGTAGAGGTCGTCTTTAAATTTAGGCAGCTGACCCGTGCCGTAGAGGATCTGATCGCGCACCAAAAACGGCATATTTACGAGCTCGAAGCCGCGCGAGTTGTTAAATTCGATCATGTAATTGATGAGAGCCATATTCAGTTTCGCGCCAAGACCTCGGATCGCGGTAAAGCGGCTGCCGCTGAGTTTGACGCCACGCTCGAAATCAAGCCATCCCAGCGCCTCGCCGAGCTCGAAGTGCTGCTTGGGCGCGAAGTCGAACGTGCGCGGATCAAGCACCTTTTTGATACAGACGTTTTCGTTCTCGTCCGCACCGATCGGCACGTCGTCGTCGATAATATTCGGCACGCACGCGGCGATCGCCTCTAAGTTTTGCTCGCGCTCATTTACGAGCTCGCTTAGGCTTTGGATCTTTTGCTTGTTTTCCTCAAGCTGCGATTTTAGCGCGCCTACGTCCTTGCCCTCGCGTGCGGCGAGGCCGAGCTCCTTACTCTTTGCATTTTGCACGGCTTGAAGGTTCTCTAACTCCGTCTTTTTGGATTTTAGCTCGTTGTAGACATCTAGTAGCGTTTGCAGGGTTTGCGGCGGGACTTTTTTGGCGATAAGTTTTTTATTAAATTCGTCGAAATTCGTCTCGATAAGTTTTAGATTTATCATTTTCTACCTCTTTTTGGTAATTTAAATTGCGACATTTTAACTAAAGTTTGCTTTAAATACTCAAAATAAACCCACATTTAAGCAATACGGATGAAAAAAAGTGATACAATTCCGTAATATTTTATTATGAAAGGTATTACATGAAGGCAAAATTTGCTTTTTTAGGAATTTTCGCAGCGAGCCTTGCGTTCGCACATTTCGGCGTTCTTACAACGGATAAAAATGTCGTAGAGGATCAAAAAGACGCTACTTTAAAGCTAAATTTGGAGTTCTCCCATCCGTTTTTGCAGGAGTCTATGAATCTACAAAAGCCCGCAGAATTCGGCGTTTTTATTGATGGTGAGAAAAAATCGCTCCTAGGTAGCCTAAAAGAGCAGAAAAAGGGCGAAAATTCCTATTTCGCGGCGGAATTTAAAGCGGACAAGCCATCGCTTTTAGCGTTTTATTTTGATCCGAAACCCTATGCCGAGCCAGCCGAGCGCAAGATGATCCGCCATATCACCAAAACCTACGTCGATGCTTACGGCGCGGGCGAAGGCTGGGATAAGCCGCTCGGGCTAGAGGCGGAGATCGTGCCGCTAGTGCGGCCTTATGCGCTGTATGCGGGCGAGATATTTAGCGGAGTTTTTTTACTGCACGGAAGGCCCGTCCCAGGCGCGGACGTGGAGATCGAGCTATATAACGATAAGGGCTACAAAGCCCCTAGCGAGGCGCATGTCACGCAGGTCGTTAAAACCAACGGCGCGGGCGAGTTTAGCTTCGTGATGCCGGTTGCCGGCTGGTGGGGCTTTGCGGCTCTTAGCGAGGAGGAAGCCGCCAAAGGAAGCGAGCAGCCCGTAAATGAGCTGGGAGCCGTGCTTTGGATCAAGGCAGACGAGCTGAAAAAATAGCGGAGCGACTCAGTGAGATCTCTTTTTTCGGGCGAAATTTGCGCGGCTGCGGATAAATTTAAATTTACGGTTGAATGGGGCTTTGAAATTTTATTTTCGCGCGTTTTGCTTGGCGACGTAAAATTTCAAGCGAATTCTGCGGCTAAAATTTTACGGGGAAGAATTTTGTCGTTTTGCACCCGCGCGCAGTCTGCGTCTCAGGGTTTGGTTAAAACTTTACGGAGCAAAATTCCGCTGAGTAAAATTTCAAGTAGCAGAACTCTGCTATGTGGAATTTTGCTCGGTAGAAATCCGCTCTTAGTAGCTTCGAGTCGTAAAATTTCATATCCATGGATTTATGAGCGTAAAATACCAGCGCGCAAAATTTCGTTTTTTGAAATTTTGCAAACCCCGACTTTTGAAATTTTGCAGGCTCTGTTTTACCGTGCGAGCACTGCGCCGAGATTGTTCGGAGCTTTAAATTTTGCATTGCAAAACCCGCTTGCCGTTTCTGCAAATGTAGCAAGCGAAAATTCTTACGCTATGCAAGCCGTAAAATTTATCAAATTTGCCGGTTCCGTAAGCGGTTCCGAGACCGCTCCGAGTCTTGCGCTGACAGCCGCCGCAGATAGGACGCAAGCTGCGAGTTTTACAGCCGCAAATTTTGCCGCGACTAAAGCCGTAAAAGCAAGACCTGTAGCAATCAAGGCAATTATCGCAAAGGTCGCAAATGCCTTAAATTTAACTAGCTCCCGCGTTTTTGCGCGTCTAAAAAACTGGAGCGATTTAAAGGAGGCGAGCCGTGCACATTAGCGAAGGAGTTTTGAGCGCGCCCGTGCTGCTTGCCGGCTGGGCGGTTACGGCGCCTGCGGTAGCGGCGATTTTATGGCGCGTAAGGCAGTCTGAAATCCCTAGGATCGCATGTTTTAGCGCGCTGTTTTTCGTCGCCTCTTTCGTGCACCTGCCTGTGGGCGTCAGCTCCATGCACCTGATGCTAAGCGGGCTCGTGGGCGCGTTTTTGGGCTCGCGCGCGATCTTGGCGATTTTCGTCGCGCTGTTTTTGCAAGGGGTGTTTTTCGGCTTCGGAGGGCTTAGCGTGCTAGGCGTAAATACCGCAGTCATCGGCTTTCCAGCGGTTTTGGGCGGGCTCTTTGCCGCCGCCGCAAAAGCGCAAGAGCTAAAAGTGCGCACGCAAAAAATTTATCTGTTTTTAGCGGGTTTCGTGCCGATCGTCTGCTCGATGCTGCTTCTTGATCTCGTGCTTTTCATCAGCGGGCGGGAGTTTTTTGCTATCGCGACGCTCATCTCGCTCGAAGGCGCAATTCTAGCTGTTTTGGAAGGGATCATCACCCTTTTTGCGCTTAGCTTTATTGCGAAATTTTACGGCGGACAAAGGCGATGAGAGCACTATTTTTCTTAGCGGTTTTGAGCTCCTTCGCATTTTCGCATGCGCTTCATCTTTTTGCGACGCAAGAGGGCGATAGAGTGGCGATTTATAGCTATTTTTATAAAAATTCTCCCTGCATGGAGTGCGAAGTTTTAATCAGTGCGGACGGGCGCGAAATTTTGCGCACTAGGACCGATAAAGAGGGACTTGCGAGCATACGAATGCCAGCTAAAAATTTTACTATTCAAATTTACGGAGGTGCAGGGCACGGCGCACAGATGGAATTTAGCGCCGAGGACTTTACGCCGCAGAATTCCGGCGACTCCGAAAATTCCACGCCGCAAAATTCTGACGTTTCTAAAAACCCTATGCCGCAAAATTCGAACGCCGCTAAAAATTCCGCGTCCGAAAATATTGCGCCGAAAGGCAGTGTGTCTAAAGATAAAATTCCAAGCGCTTCCGAGCCTTTGGAAAATTCCGCCTCGCGAAGCATCTTGCCAAAAGAAAGTCCTAAGGGCGATATTAGGAGCCTGGCGTTTCAAAGCCAGTCCGCCGAGGCGCCTAAAATCGCGCTTTGTTTGGCCTTGATTTTCGGCTTTTTTGGCTTAATGTGGCTAGCGAAAAGAGCGCGCAAATGAGCCCCGCCGTATCACTGCTCGCGTTTTTTATCTTCAGCTTCGGCGTCGGACTTAGCGGGCAGCTTTATGCGGCGTTTTTTGCCCCGCCGCTACTTCTTTTTGCGCTTAAAATTTCGATTGCGCGCGCGGTCTGCACAAGGCTTGCGGTATTAAATATCTTTGCTGTTTTAAGTGCATTAAGCCCCGCCATAGTCGGCAACTACGAGCTTGCAGGCGTGATATTTTTGCGCGCGAATTTGATAATGGCGTTTGCGATTTTGCTATTTTACGGCAAGGATGAATATTTTTTCGCGCGCGGATTTTACGGGCTAGGATTCGGCGAAAAGCTAAGCTCTTTGGTGTATTGCTGCGGGCGATTCGTAAATTTTTTACGCTCGGATCTAGCGAGGCTGCAAGCACTTTTGCGCATGCGCGGATTTGTAGGGACGAGCGGAATTTTCACCTATAAAATTTATGCGAATTTGATCGGGATTTTAGCGATTTCGGCGCTTGAGCAAGCAAGAAATTTAAGCTTGGTGATGAGCGCGCGAGGATTTTGCGGTAGGCTATTTTACGAACGTTGCGAGGGCTTGGGCGTCTCGGAGGCTTCGTTTTTGGCGTTCGTGCTGGCGTGCGTATCTGTTAAAATCGGAGCTATCTTATGAGCTGCTCGCTTAAGGCGCTGGATTTAAGCGCTAAAAACGGCGAGCGAGAAATTTTTCGCGGCGTAAATTTGAGCGTAGGGCATAAGGAAAAAGTGGCGATCTTGGGCGCGAACGGGCAGGGCAAGACGAGCCTGCTTCAAATTTTAGGCGGCCTAAGACAATGGGGCAAGGGTGAGATCGAGCTTTTCGGCGAGAAGCTTGAGCGTGCGGAGGATTTCATAAAATTTCGCCACGAGATCGGGTTTTTATTTCAAAACAGCGACGATCAATTTTTGTGCGCGAGCGTGTTTGAGGACGTCGCATTTAGCCTGCGTGCGCAAAATGAGCGGTTAAAACGAGCACGAAATGTGGAGAAAAGACGTGGAATTTTTTCTAAATTTTTTGGTCGTAAGGCGGAAATTTTAAGGCAGGGCAGCGAAAACGACCATCTAAAAAAGCTTGAAATTTTAGGTGAAGAGCAGATCGAGCGCAAGGCGCTGGAGACGCTGCGACGCTTGGGAATCGAACATCTACGCGAGCGGGTGCCCTTTCATCTAAGCGGCGGCGAGAAAAAGCTGGTGGCGCTTGCTGGCGCGCTGGTGTGCGAGCCTAGGATACTGCTACTGGACGAGCCTACGACGGCGCTTGATGAGGCGATGCAGGAGCGCGTGGCGGGGATTTTGGCGGGGCTTGACGTAAGCGAAATCATCGTCTCGCACGATAAAAGCTTCATCGATAAAATCGCAGATAAAATCTATTATTTGAAATCAGATGGGCTGTATGAAAGTCCATGATAAAATCATAGATAAATTTATCGTTTAAAATCATGATGCTTGTATAGAAGTCCATAATGGCGACCCTTGCGGGATTTGAACCACGCGTTTTCGCACTGAGAATGCAACGTCCTGAGCCACTAGACGAAAAGGTCAAGAAGCCGCATTATAGCGACAAAAACAAAATTTTAGATAAAATGCCGGCGGCGGGGCAAGCATAAATCGCTTGGAATTTTAAAAGCCGGCGCGGCATAGATAAAATTCGCAACGTAAAATTTTATAATTTGGCTGAAACTTTATATACAAGACGGAGATTAGCCTATCTTTTCCATCGCCTTGTTTTTAAACGCTACTGGATTAGCGACAAATTGGAAGCTAACCGCCGTGCCGCCGGTACCTCGCACCACTATGGTGCCGAATCCTAAAATTCGCCCCAAGATACTCTGCATTACGGATATACTTTCGATTTTTTCATATTTTAGCTCCACTGTTTCGCGACTAATAAGACCCTTTTTGCCGATTATACGCTGATTTGTGATAGCAAGCTCGTTTGTCTTTAAAACAATAAACCCGTGAATTAGCGCCGCTATAAAACCGCCGAAGCATATGAATGAAAGTCTATCGTCTTTATTTATGATTCCAACTATCGCGGGAATTAATATGATGATAGCGGAGATAAAAACCGCCCGGTGAATTTTGGCTTTGGCAATCACATTTTCGCCATTTAGAAGGTTAGACTCTACGTAACCCATAAATACCCTTTAAAAGAATTTGAGACCTGAATTATATCCCCGCCCCATTAATTTTGACTTAAATTTTATGCGGCGGCGGCTCGTGCAATGGCGGATTGGACAACCGGAATTTGCGCGTAAAATTTGCATTAAATTTTGCGCGGTCGGCTGCGAAATTCAGCGCAAAATTGATAGCAAAATTCTGCGCACTAGGCTTTTAAAATTTTAAATTTAGCGGCGCGAAACTGCCTCTCTCGCGCCAGGCGATCGCCCTATGCCGCATAAATTTTATCGAAGCCCTAAGGCTTAATGAAGCGTGCGGGGTAAATTTTATAAATGCGCTAAATTTTATAGCCGCGCGATACGTTTGAAATTTTAGCGTGCGGCATACAAACTCGCTGCGCTTAAAGCCTGCTCTTGTGAATATAGAATTTGTTGTTGCAAAGTGTGGAACCGGCTAGCGCGCGCAATGGGGCGAAATTAAAATTTAAGCTCGCTAGCCTAAATTTGAAATTTTATAGCCGCTCGCTCTAAAATCCGAGCGCTTTTTGAATCGCGAGCGTCTGCGCTACGATGCGCTCGAGCTGCTGTAAATTTAGCATATTCGGCCCGTCTGAAAGCGCGTGAGCGGGATCTGGGTGCGTCTCGTAAAAAAAGCCGTCCACGCCCACGGCCGCCGCCGCTCGCGCGAGGTACGGCACGAAGCGCGAATCGCCGCCGCTCGTAGCGCCGATACTAGGCATCTGCACGCTGTGCGTCGCGTCGAAAATGACCGGCGCAAACTCGCGCATAATCGGCAGCGAGCGCATATCGACGATCAAATTTCCGTAGCCGAATGTGCTACCGCGCTCAGTGAGCCAAACGCCGTAGCGGCGCGCCAGATCGTGCATACCGTCGCCGCTTGGTTGCGGGGCATTTTGTGCAGCACTTATCGAGCCGTCTTGCGCGTTGAAAGCATAAGAGAGGTTTGGTTGCAAGGCGCTTTGCGCTTCGTTATCGCTTTGTGCGGTACAAGGCGTCGCCGTACCTTTAGCGGCATTTTCGGTGCTGCTTTTAGCGCCACAAGTATGAATAAAATTTTGTGCGTCCTGAGCGGTACTGCAAGAATTTTGCGCTGGTAGTGCCAAAGATCGGTCATTCGCACCGCCTCGGACACCGTTTTGCGCGCAGCGAATTTCGGCATCCTCGGAGCAGGCGCTGTTTTGAGCGGCCTTTGTATCGCTAGATGCCGCGCCGCTTTGCGGGGTATAAGCCCGTGCGCTGCGAGTTTGCAGCACCTTTTCGACGCTGTGTTTCATCGCCTGCGGTGATAAAAACTGACCTTTTTTGATGTTTACTACCGCTTGCGTGCTGGCTGCAGCGACGAGCAGGTCGGTTTGGCGGCACAAAAACGCAGGTATTTGCAGCACGTCGGCGACGCACGCAACGGGCTCTGCCTGGTAGCTTTCGTGGATGTCGGTTAAAATTTTATAGCCGAATTTTTCCTTTACCTCGGCTAAAATTTCGCAGCCGCGCTCAAGTCCCGGGCCGCGGAAGCTTGAGATGCTGGTGCGGTTAGCTTTATCGAAGCTACTTTTAAAGTAAAATTCCACCCCGCTCATTTCGTTAAATTTGCGTAAACTTTCCGCGACTTTCATTATCAGCTCGCGGCTTTCGATCACGCAGGGTCCTGCGATCAGTATCATGAAATATCCTTTTTTAAAATTTGCGCGATTTTAGCGAAATTTTACTAACTCTTAATAGGGCTTGCCGAAAAATTTCTCGTAATGTTCGTAAAAGCGCTTGTAGTAGGGGTTTGAGTAGCGTTTGCGCATGCCGTAGTTGTAGCACTCGATCGTATCTTTGATATTTTTATTTTTGGCGTTCCAGCATTTACGCAGGATTTTGGCGCATTTGGTGAGGTTGTACATCGGGTTGAATATATAATCTATCTCATTTTGGCTGAAATTTACGGCGTTTAGCTGCCCGAGCCCTACGTCGATGCTAAAGCCGTCCTCGTACAGGTACTTGGCGATCTGCACGGCGTAAATTTCGTTTGCTGGTATGATCGTAACGACCCATTTGCTGGAATTTAGGCTGTAGTTGCTCGTTTTGATGCGGATATTTTGATTGCGCAGGCCTGCAAAATAATCGGCATTTGCTTTGTTCGTCAAAAAGGAGATTGTGTAGGGCTCGAAGTCGCTTTCGATTTTGACGATAGTGTAGAGGATCTCGGGTTTGACGCCTTCGTTTTGCGCTACTGCGGCGATGGCGTTTACGATCTCATTCGGCGAGTAAGCGGGGGCTTGAAGCGCTAAAAACAGGGCGAAAACCAACTTTTTCATCTAAATTTACCGAGCCTTTGATAAAATTTTATGTCGCAAGTATAGCACAATTTCAGTCTTTTCATCATTGTTTAAGTGAAAATTAATCGTATTGGATATATAATCACATTTCTTTTTTAAACCCAAACGGTCGCTTAGCTCAGCTGGTAGAGCGCCACCCTTACAAGGTGGATGTCGCAGGTTCGATCCCTACAGCGACCACCATTTTGAAATCCTTGGATTTCATACTTCTTAATACTTGCGTTGCGAGTGTGATTTTTGGTGCGACGGTAGTTCAGCTGGTTAGAATGCCGCCCTGTCACGGCGGAGGTCGTGGGTTCGAGCCCCATTCGTCGCGCCACTTCTTACGATGTCTTGCTAGCTCAGTAGGTAGAGCATCTCACTTTTAATGAGGGGGTCGTTGGTTCGAATCCAACGCAGGACACCATCTATCAAATTTTCCCCCTCTCTTTAGTTTTTTGATTTTTTTAAAAGCCCTGTTTTACGGCTTTTTCAAATTTTTTCAAAAAAATTTCAAATGCTAAAAACGCTAGATTATACAGGCGGTTTAAGAGAAACTACTATATATTAAAAAATGTATAGTAGCTCTTAAGCTTGTTAAACTCTTTGGAAACTTTTATAATTTGTCCTATGAAACTATATGAAATTTTAAAGGATAAGCAGTTATGAAAGTTTTTTCTAAAATTAAAGACGATCCAGCTTTTAAAACAGATCCCGATAAAGTGATAAGAAATTTCTCCCTGCCTTATCGCAAAAATACTATGGTAGAAATGATAGATGAGCATATAGCAGTTAGATTTTACCGCTCATTTACTAAAAAGGGAGAGCAAACAATCCATAAGCACTATCACTATTGCATAGGCGGCAAGCTAATTAAGTCTTTAGGTAATGCAGATGAGATAAGCCTAAGCGAAGCCAAAGAAACTCTTAAAGATTTAATGATAGATGATTCTGCCAAGCTGATCCCTGCTAAAAATACTCTGGCAAGCGTTTATAGACAGTTTTGCAGACATAACGGTAACGTCGCATTAGCAACTTCTAAAAGACGAGATATGAGCTTTAAGGCTTTAAGGGATATTTGTGACAAAGATATAAACAAGATAAGCAAAAAGGATATTATGCCGATACTGGATTATTATTACGATAATGAGAAGTACGCTTCCTTAGAAATTTTATTCAAACTTATTAAAAGGCTATTTCGATATGCTCGCATAAGAGATATTTCTAAAAATCCATTATTTGCAGAAGAGGTGTTTAAGGACTTTTATAATATACCTCGCCATAGCGAATACCCATATATAAAAGATGACTTGGATTTAACCGTACTTATTAAATTTATCATGAACTATCCTCATCAAATAGGTGTTAAGAATGCTTTGATCTTTGGACTACTTACCGGGCTAAGAAGCTCAAACGTAAGAAATTTAACCCATGAGCATTTAAAAATAGGTGATGATGGAGAATACTACTTACTATTCCCGCAAGATGAGAATAAGGTAAAAAGCAATGGAGATGAACATCTGGGACTTCCTAGAGAAGTAGGGCAATGGCTGCAAAGGTTACACGCTCATAATAGCAGCTGCCCGTTATGCTTTGCCAATACGCAAGGAGAGGTACTAAGCGATATGACTCTAGTTAAAGCGCTTAAAACCTATGCTCCCGTAATAGCTAAGAATAGATTAGTCTTTCACTCTTTTAGAAAGATACTAGAAACCTTTGCATATGAGAAAATCCATGAGAACAAGCTGGATCCTTATAGCATTGAACGCACCCTTTTTCATGCACAAAGAGAGATACAAAAGATTTATAACAAAGCTACGAATATTGAGAATACGCGTAGGGTTCTAACATGGTGGCTAGGTTATTTAAAGGGGTTGGGGTTTAAATTTTAGAAGGTAAAGGCGAGCTAAAGGAATGGCTTCTTGTGAAGTTTTATGCAGTTTAATTGCAGAGTTTTATTCTAAACCTATTGAGAAGCTTGCGCGCTCCACGAACGCGATAATCCATAAATGCTATAATGCCACAAGGAGCTTAAATTTTATTCTTAAGTATAGAATTGAGCCTTAAGATCACATTTCTACTATGGATAGCGCCTTTAAGTCTATATGCCATGTGTTTTAAAAATTTCCGGATAAGCGGAAAGACGGTGAGATAGGGAGTTGAACGACACCTATCCGCAGTTTGTCATTCTATAGCTTACCGTAATTAACGTGTAAGCTATCTTTATTTTCTTCAAAAAAGCGCTTACTTCCTCTTTTTGTATATTACTTTATTACTACTCCTTTCCTAAGCGCTCATCCTCATTTTAGCGTATTGCTTTCTTTTGGAGCACTCGTCTTTTTTGATACTAAAGACGAGTGCTTGCGAGGATAAGGCCGCGATAGATTATATAAATTCTGAAGTATTTCCATTCTTTTTTAGCTCTACGCTTTTTACTAGTAATTTCTTGCATATACATATTAGCTTTCATATCTTTTAATGATCGGTTTGTAGGTTGTGCTTCATTGCTCTCCAGCTCTCATGAGCTTACTTTACCTTTATAATCTTAGGTTTACTAGGTTGCTTCATTGCTTTTATATCTATCTAGGCTTGTTAAAAACAACAATCTTCGTTTAAAAAAACAGCTCACACCATTTTTTTGTTTTCTGGCTATATTGTTTTCATAAGGTATTTTTTAAAATATCCTTATAATGTTTTTACTAAGGAGAAAGAATGTTTTATATGTTAAAAAGCCTTTAGGCTTTTTGAAGTAGCCTTTAAAGTTTATATATTACGGTTTTTCGATGGGTTACGTTATCGGTAATGTTTTATTGATAAGCCTAAGCGTTTATCAAGCATTCTTAATCTTTAGTTCCCCGCTGGCGGTTTGGGGTAATAAGAAAAATCGCAGAGGTGCGTTATAGCTTCGCACATTAATCTAAAAAGCTTCTGTTTTAACTAAATTCTAAAGATGTAACGTCTTTTTGCCCCTAGAGTTTTTCCCTAGATAGCTTTCTTATTCGTTTTATTTATTGCCTAAGTGCATTAAATTTAAAAAGGGGGCTATCTGAAAAGCCGCGTGGAGGTAGCGCCTCCGTTAAAGGTTACGGGGCTTGCCTCGCTCGTCGCTAGCGGAGCATTTGCTCGTCTGCTACCGCCGTTGCGATTATTCCTTGTAGGGATATTATTGCATAGGCGGAATTTTATATGTCTAGTGGATAGGATAAACTTTTATTTCTTTCAGGAGTATTTTTTGCCTAGTACTATATTATAAATAGTATTGATCTTAATATATTTTTATCGTTTGTGGGGATATTATTTACCAAAGTAGAGCTCTTTTATCATAGATAGAGCAACCTCTTAGCCTATCCCTTTTAAGGATATTTTATGTATAGCCTTGCTTTTGATATTTTGGCTTTGCTCTAATAGAATGCTTGAGTATCTAAAGGATATTGAAGATATTTAGGTATAGAAGGGATATTGAAGTATTAAGGGTGGCAACCCATCATTTTTTAATCACTCTCCCATATTTTAAAAGCCTTTGGCTATCTTAATACTATATAAGAAAATAGCATAGCTTCCTTTATACTTTTAAAGAAGCCTCTAAGCCCTTAGACTTTTTATCTGTAAATGAAAGTAAAAGAAGAGATTAATAAATTTGAGCTAAGAAGCTTTTAAGATCTTTCTAATATAATCCCCTTGTTCATAAGGATGAAGAAGGCTTTAAGCTTTTATCTATTTTTATTTGTTCTTTGCCTTAAAGAACAAACATCTTACAGATAGGCGCTTAAGGCATTTAGTGAAAATGTATTAATCAGCCTCCTTAAGATTTTAAACCTTGAGCTGCTACAAGGCTTAAGCTAAATTTCTTAAGGCTTGAAACTCCTTAACTCATTTTTGCCTATTATTTAAAGTTTCCTTAAGAGACGACAAATATTTTTATATAGTTTTTTAAAAGACTATATACTGATATTCTGTAATCGAGTGTTCGGGGGAATTCCGAGGGTTGTACAAATTCAACGCAGGACACCACTTTTATCACTAAATAATTAGTATATTTCTTTGTATTTATATTGTTCTTTCGGTGCTAAGTTTTTCGCCTTGTGATATTAACGATATGTTGAGGCGAAACTACAATCGTATGGAGCAAAAATGCAGATTAAAATTGATACGACGAGCTAATAATGGCAACAGCGGGGCATATAGGCGACTTTTCTATTTTTATGAATTTTATTTTTTAGATAGATATTGTATAGATCAAAAGGCGCGGCAAGAATTAGACAAAGAGGAG
>NZ_CALIJA010000158.1 GCF_938017615.1 uncultured Campylobacter sp.
TAGTTTGGGATTTGCGCAGTATCTAGCCACGTGCCGCGGTAGAATTTTGCATCGATTGCCATAGTGGTGCGTCGTGATGCTATGGCAGGCAACGGCGCGCCGTTAAATTTTAAAATTTTATCGTTTCGGCTGCGACATATAAAGACAGCAAGGCGTAAATTTGTTCGCTGATTTTGCGATTTTAGAAAAGCTAGCTGCGTGATTTTATCGCCGTAGCGTTAGAATTTACGCAAAGCGCAGGCAGGGCGCAGAGTTCATTAAATTTAGCGGCGAGATGAAACTAGTAAATTTTACAAAGAGCGAGCTTAACGGCTATAATTGCGTTTTTTGTGGACAAGTTTAGCGCGAAATTTCGCTTAGATACGCCGCGAGCTGCCCGTATGCGATGCCGCTGTCGTTGCAAGGAACGGCGCGGTTTAGATGAAATTTTATCCCTCGCTCACGCAGTTTTTCGCACGTAAGATTTAGAAGCGTCGCGTTTTGAAAGACCCCGCCGTTTAGCACGACCTCGAGCCCGAAGCCCTCCGCAAACTCCGCGATGAAATTTGCGATGGCGTTTATAAATTTCGTCGCGGCCAAGCGCGGCTCATCGCTCAAAGCCTGCAAAAACGCCTCTTCGTAATCGATCACGTAGCATTCGCCGCCAAAGCCCCGCGGCGCCTCGTCACCCGTAGAATTTGTCGTGGAATTTGACGCAGAATCCGCTACGCTCATCGATAAGTCATAATTGATTCCATACGCAGAATTTAAACTCCGAGTGTTTGTCGAATTCGGCGCGTATATAAAATTTTGCTCGGTATCGCCGATTGTGGAATTTGCCGCGGAATTTTCCGCGTCGCTAGCCGAGCTGCAAACGTTCGCGGCGTTCGTGGCTGCAAATCTTTCACCGCTATTAGAATTCGTCGCGCGGCTATCGCGATTTATCGAGCCGCTAAAATTTTCCGCTATTCGCACCGCGGCATCGATAGAATTTCCTCTACAGACGCCGCTTTTATCCTCGCGTTCTGCACTGCGGATAGGATTTTTCGCCGCGCCAAATTTCTCGGGCATGCGCACCGCAGAGTCGATAGAGCTTTTTATCTTGTCAAAAATCCCCGCTTCGCTTGCCGCGCCCGCTTTTTTCAGCCTAAATTTATAGCTCTGCTCGCAGCCGTCGATATATAGGTTTTCTAGCCGCATGCCCGCCTCGCCGTCGAAGCTGACGGCTCGTAGATCGCAAATGACCGCCGCAAATGCGTCGAACAGTCGCCCTAGCGAGCTTGAGCGGACGGCACGCGGCGCGATTTTTTCTAAATTTGCTACTTCGCTCGCGTCAAATTTTGCCAAAAACTCCCGCGCAGCGCCCTTTGCATTAAATTTAAACACGAGCGCAAGCGCAAGCTTGTAGATGTTTTTGATCGCATTCTCGCCGCCGATAAGCGCGATCTCGTCAAATTTCGCGACGCGTCGGTAGCCGCGCGGATCAAAGATCATCACCTCGCCGCCCCAGATCGTGCCGTCCGTGCCGTAGCCGGTGCCGTCGAAGCAAAAGCCGAGGTATTTTTTGCCGCTACCTAGTAGATCGTTTTGCGCTAAATTTGAAACAAGATGCGCGAAATGGTGCTGGTAGCGCACCACGGGGTATCCGCGCTGCTCAAAAAATCGCGTGTGTGAAAACTGCGGGTGCAGATCTGCGATGACGGCGTCGAATTTCAGCTCGTAGGCGCGCACGAACATATCCAAAAGCGCGAAAAATCGCTCATTCGTGGCGACGTTTTTAAGATCGCCGATGTAGGGCGAGATGAAAATTTGCCCGTCTTTGTAGATCGCAAACTCATTTTTCAGCTCCGCTCCGAGCGCCAGGAAAGTGCCTTTGGCGTGGAATTTGCTAGGGAAAATTTTTGGATTCATTCCGCGAGAGGTTCGTAAAAACAGAGCGCGATCTAAAGCGTCCGCTTCGGCGGAAAGATTTGTGTAGCTTGCTAAATTTGCAGTGCTTGCAGATTTTGCGGTATCTGCGAAATTTACGGGACTTGTGAAATTTGCTTCGTTTGCTAAATTTGCGATACCTGCGGCGCAGGCGGATTTCGTTTCGCAAACAGGTTTCTCTTCGGCGACGAAATTTGCGTCATTTTGGTTTTTTAGAGGCGCTAATTTTGTGCCGTCGCAGCTAGTTTTGGAAGTAAAATTTACGACGTCGCAACTTGTATCGGAAGGTCTTTGCGAGTTCTCGAAATTTCGCCTATCTGCGAAATTTTCCTTAAAATTTTGCGGCGCGATAAGGGTTTGAGAGGTTGCAGAATTAGCCGCAAAATTCTGCGCTAAGATTAAATTTAGCGCGGAATTTTCAGTCTTGGCGCAAGTCGGAAGCGACTCGGAAATTGTGTTCGAATTGCAAGCCGTTTTTGAATCAGGCGTTAAAGTTTGCGCTTCAAACGGCGG
>NZ_CALIJA010000159.1 GCF_938017615.1 uncultured Campylobacter sp.
ATTTTGGTGTCATTCTTGTTCCTCTTTCTTCGTATTTTAATTCCTTGTTGTTCATTTTTCTTCCCCCTTATTTTCTAGTAGTTCTGGATTTTCGTAGATATTGCCGAGGACTTCAATCTCCCACATACAATTAAAGTGGTCCATAAGCGCGCCTCTATCACAACCAAACGCGCCCATTTCGTCATCATATCTAACGACTTGCGTATGCGCTTCCCCGCCCGCATCGTCGTATTTGATTATATCCCCCTCATAAATTTCGCGCCCGTTTTTATCTTCCATTCCCGTATATTGCATAATATTGAAGGGTCTTTGTTCCGGGGTCCCGGGAAAAATTTCCCAAGCCGGTAAGTGAAAAATATCACCCCAATTAAGCATTTTCTTATCTAGAACATTCCACGCTCTAAATTTAATCTCTCCCATCGTCCTCTCCTTCATATAGTTTTTCTATGATTTGCTTTGCTTTTTCATATTTCTCACGCTGCCCTTTTTCGTGATAAAGCCGAAAGGTAATATTGTCTAAAAACAAAAGATCGTATGTGATCGTTTTGGAGCATTTAAATTTTCCGTTTGCTGAAAAAGAAAATATCATAGTTCCAAAAGAGCTCTCTTGCATAAGGCGAAAAGGGAAGTCCTCTTGTGTCTGCTCCCCAGCAATTTTAAAAAACGCCTTTTGCACCTGCTTTTTCTTATCCTTGATCTCTACAAGCTCCCTTTGAAGCTCTTGTAGCTCGGTTTTATAGCTCATTGATTTATTCCTTGCTTAAATTTTATCTTTTCCTCTTTTTTTAGAACTTGCCGCTTCTCTCATAGCTTCCCGCTCACGAGCCAGAAACTCTGCGCGCGCTTCCTCGCTCATTGCCAAAAGCGCCTCTAGGTTCTCGCACATTTTCTGCACTATTTTTCCGCCGCGATGCCACCGAAAGCGCAGAAATCGCTGAAGCACATTTAAGTGCGGCGAGCCCGTGCCCTTGTGTGCGATCCACGCAAGCTCATAATCGCTTGCGACTAATTCGTACGCCTTGTAATACAACTCCTCTATTCGCTCTTTAAGCGCGGGCGTGATCGGATCTTTAAAGGCTAGATAGTAGTGCTCCGTCTCTATCTGTAGCACTCCGCCTACTTTACGGAAGCGATCCGTGCGCCCGATCTTTCGGTCCTTACTTGCCTGTACATCTATCACGTAGAGCTTTTTGCCCTCGCGCTTTGCGAATTCTCTAGCGTTCATCCACATAAAATATCTGCCTTAAAATTTCCGTGCTATAGGTGTTTACGCGTCCGTATCTAGGATCGATAACCGCGCCCATAAACGCCCCTTGTTCGTTGCTTAGTCGCGTTGCTTTTTTGCCGAGGCTCGGGATATGATAACCCTTTTGCGAAATGCCGTTTAAATTCATATATTCAATAAGCGTCATATAGTTATCGTTGTTTAAAAGACGATTGATATTGTGCCTAGCTTTTAACTGTTCTTTATGCAGGTCGCTTATATCGTTTTTTATGACTTTTATATCCTTTTCGTGCGCGGCTAGAATTTCGACCGAGCCTTGTAAAATTTCTATTTGCGAGAGCGGTTTTTGCGTATAGCTCCCCGTTTTTCTAATGCTAGGCAAAACCTCTTTATTTACCCACATCCTAAACGGCTTCGCGTTCGGTTTATTGCTCCGCATAAGCACGAAGTAAAGCTGCGGCTCGGTTATCATTGTAAAATTCTGCCTACCGCCTACGGTTTCAAAAGGGTATGAGTTTAACTCACTCCCTTCAAACTCCGATTTTATCGCCTCTGCAACTTTTGCTGGCGTTGTAAGTTCTAAAACCTTGCAAACGTCGGCTAAGCAAAAAAGCGGTTCGCCTGTCTCATCGACCGTAACTCTAATCTCAAAATTTTCGTTTTTAAAAATTTCTAGATTCATTTTTTATCCTTTTAAAATTTCATTTTGTTCTATAAAAAAGCGGTCATTATCGTTTGCATACGCCATAACCGCGCCTATCTCGCTATAAACGCCGTCCATTTGATACTGGATTTTGTTTAATAGCCTTACTATCTCGCTATCTTTGATGTTTTGCTTTTGCTTTAGCTCTTGCGTGCGCTTGCGATAAAAATCCCGCTCGGTTTTGGCGTTATGTAGCATCGCTCTTAGGTTTTCCTCTTTTTGCTCGTAGCGTTCTATAACCTCCGCGTCGTAAATTACCCCGCGCTTGGCTAGTTCGGATTTTAGCTTTACGATAAGGGCGTTGTGCTGAGAAATTTGGGATTTGTAGCCGTTGATTACGTTCTGGTTATGTCTGCCTTGCGAGATCTGCACCGCTCTAAGGTTTGAGATTTCGTCCACGTAGTATTGAAATTTAAGCGCTTGGAGTTCTTGCTCGCATTTGATGAAATACCGCCTAGCCTCTTTGCCGCGCTCGTTATTTTCTACCATACAAAGCTCTTTCGCCATATCCAGAGTGATAAAATACTCTTTGCGCGGTCTGCCTTTGGTGTAAGCCACTTGAATAATATAGTCTTGATTTAGGGCGAAGCCGTATTGAGTTATACGGCGAGTTATCCAGTCTGCAAATTTTGTATCTGGATTTAGAAATTTAAAAAGAATTTCTGCGTTCGCAGGGAAAGCACCTTGTAATTCTGCCGTCGGGAAAGTTAAAGATAGCTGCATCGCTATACCTCCATAAGTAAATTTTATTGTGGAAGTATAGCTATATAATACTTATAATATTCTTAAGAAAGTATATAGAATATCAAAAGTATTAATTAGTATAGTAAAAACTTTTTCTCATTTTTGAGAAAAAGCCCAAATTTAGGCTTTGCCTCTGCTTTCAAGCTCCTTTGCTATTAGATGATAAATGTAGGTAGTAACGGGTAAGCCTACTTCATCAGCCCTTTTTTGCAGCTCCTCGCGCATTTTGTCGCTAACCTTTAGTTGTATAAGGTTGCTACCTTTAGTTTCTTTTTCCTCTGCCATTTTATCTCCTTTGGGTTATCCACTTATTCAGGATTTGAATAGCTATCTTAGCTAAATTTTTATAATCTTTTTTATCGTAGCATTGCAGTAGCTCGGGTGCGTCCTGCCTTAGGCAAGAAATTCCCCTTAAAGTTAGTCTGCATCCTATGAAATAGAAATTTAGGCTAACGTCTTTGTATTCGATAAGCCCTTCATCTCGCAAAAAGCTCATACAATCGCCTACAAAATGGACTTCTATATCAGGGGCTACCGCCGAAATTTCGGAAGCGTCGAATTTTATCCTCTTTGGGAAGCTTTTAGTCAGAGCAGCTAATATCAGCCCCACGCATTCGTCGAATTCATCTAAGCTAGCCATCTATCCTCTCCGCCAGCTCTCTTTGAGTGATGCCTAGCTCGCCGCAGACTTTTTTAACGATATTTTCGCTCATTCCTCGTCCCCCCTTTCGCAAATAACGCTAAACTCCGCCGCGGGATTATTTTTAAGCTCTAGCAGTATCTCGTAAAGCCTGATAAAATAATTCATATCTCCCCTGACGCCGAAGCTCCGACCGCAGACGGGGCAGGCATAAACGGTGGAGCCTAAATCTGCTATGATCTCCGTTTTGCACTGCTTGCAGACCATCTTTAGCTTTTTGATATTTAATATTTTTTCCTCTGCCATTTGCTCTCCTTTGTAAATTTATGCGATTATACAAAAAACACGCATTAAAAACGTTTAAAACGGGATCGTGTTACCGCCGTCATCGTATTTGGCGCTTTGCGGAGCGGGTTTGCGACTTTGGCTAGGGGCTTGCCCTCCCTGCGAATATCCGTAGCCCGAATTGTTGCCATAGTTGTTTTGATAGCTGCTCCCGTTAGAATTCTGCCCGCCTTGATTGCTGCCTAGCATCTCTAGGCTCTCTACCTCTACTACGTGCTTACTGCGGTTTTGTCCGCTTTGATCCTGCCACTGCTCCAGCTTTAGCCGCCCCTCTACGGCAAGCTTTGAGCCTTTGCGGAGGTATTGATTTGCGACCTCCGCCGTGCGCCCGAAAAACTTCAGATCTATAAAGCAGGTTTCCTCTGCTGTTTCCCCTTGCGCGTTCTTAAATTTTCTCGTTATGGCGATCCCCGAGTTCCCGACGCAATAGCCACCCTGTGTGTATCTCAACTCAATATCCCTTACTAATCTACCCAATAATATGACTTTGTTCATCTATGAGCTCCTTATAAATTTTTCTATGATATATTTTTAAGATTTGATTTTTAGAAACAGGCATAGTTTTGGCCACAGAGCAAGCGCTAGCCCCTTGCTGTTGTAATATAAGGATTGTTTTGATCTGGTCTGGCGTCAGCTTTCTTCTTGCTTTGCCGTTTTTTGAGGCAGTGGCTCTGCCTATTTCTGATCTATTCCATTTGTCAAGACGAATAGCCGACATTCTTATGCTTTTTTCGCTCGCTTTGGCAAGCCCCGTTTTGTAAGAGTGGGCTATGTTTTCTTTGGCAGTCGCCCACTCTAAATTCTCAAGCCGATTATCGGTTTTTACGCCATTTTTGTGATTTATTTGCGGCTTACGATCAGGGTTTACCAAAAAGGCTTCACAGACCAACCTATGGACGGGCTTTTTGCTTTGTTTTCTATTTTTGTGTAAACTAACATAATCATACCCATTATTATCAGTTACCTTTTTAAGCCATAGCCCTTTATGGTTTGGGTTATATTTGTTGGCCTTGGGGTGGCTAAAAACCATCCCGCCATCAGTAATAGAATAAAGGCCCTCATATCCAATAACTGGTTTTATTTTCATAGTACGCCCCCGCGAGTTAAATTTCCGATTAAGACGACCTTATTCATTTCTTAACTCCTCCGCCAGCGCGTCAATGCTATTCGGATCAGATAGATACGCTCTAGCCTCATCAGGATTCATCCTCTCCATCCGCTTTTCGGCTTCGATTTCGCTCACGCCTCTCGCTACTAGTTCATTTTGCAGGGCGTCAAGCGGTAGCACTTCTTCGCCTACGTCTATCTCTAGCGGCGCGGTTTCGATGATCTCCTCTGCGGGCTCTGCTTTTTGCTCCGCGGCTTTGGCTAGGAATTCATTTAGGTTTTGCGTCTGCTTTGCCTTTGGCATCTCTTTTATTTCGTTTATATCCTCAGCTTCATCGCTAGTTTTTAGCCCATATTTGACCTCGGGAAAAAACTCGTTTATAAAAAAGCTTTGCGCGCGATATTTCATCATTAGCTCGGGCATAGTTTGCCACTTTGAGCCGTTTTTGCTTAGCCAGCCTTCGCGGCGCGCCATATCCATCGTGATCGTAGTGCCACGCAGTAGTTGCCCTGTTTGAGCGTCCACGGCTTCGCAGTGCGCGCTTTGTCCGTCGGGGCTTAAAATGGTGTTTAATCGCCCTTTTAAAAGCCCGCTGGAATTTAATCGCGCGACTAAAAATTTCGTCTCGAAACTCGGTTTGCCGTGAATGATGTAGATGCTCTGCGCCACTTCGAGCGCACCTAAATTCATGCGCTGGGCGAGATCAAGTACGATAATAGCCGCGCCGATAGTTGCCTCTTTATCACCCTTGCGTAAATGCGCAGGGAAAAAGTCGGTAGCTACAAATGCTTTGGCTTTTCTTTGCTCTAGTTCAAATTTCTTTACCTCTAGCTCTAGTTTTTGCCCTTGCGGGTCAAGGGGTTGTAATTGGTTCATAATCTATCCTTTACACTATGCTCTCATAAAATTTCCACGCAGGCAGGCTTAGCGTCTGCACTGCCTCTATCTCTTTACTCTCGGGTTCAAACTTGGCATATCCCCACCACTCGTTACGCTCTAGGCACAGCTTATAGCGCTCAAGCAGGGCTAGATATGTCTTGCGCCCTTGCTCTATCGCCGCCTCGTCTAGCGTATAAAAGCCCGTCATATAAGGCTTTTTGGTTTCGACTGCGATAAAAAGGAAGTTTTCTACCCGCTTGCCGCATAGGCGCAAGATATCGGTATAAAACGCCGCTTGGATGTGATAGTTAAAATTTGCTACCGATTTTGCAAATCCGTCCGCGCTAGCGTCGGAGGTCGTTTTCAAATCTACGCAAAGCCCCAGCGCTTCGTTTAAAAAGTCGGGGCGACACCTCACGGGCACCCCCGAAATCTCCGCAAAATAGCTCTGCTCCGCTAGCCCGTCTTTTAAAAAAAGCGCCGTCTCTCTCATAGAATTGACCGCGTTTGCGATGGCGGTCGCTTTTTCGTAGGCTTCGGCGTCTAATACGATCTTTTCGCCCGCACCCTTTAAAAACTCTGCGTAAGCCTCTTTGCCCTCTTTAGTGCGTTTATCGGCTTTGGGTTCAACCGCAAATTCTTTTAAAAAATCTGCAGGCTCTAAAACCAACTTATGCACTGCCGAACCCAAGATCAAGGCCTTGCTATCTGGCTTTTCAAACTCATCTTTGAATTTGAAGTGATAGGGGCTCTTGGCGAGCAAATCAAGATCGCTTTTTGAAATTTCCGCCCGTGCGTGGTAGTCTTTGATACTCATTGTTTCGCGCATCGCATATCCTTTTTTCTGGCATTTACAAATTTAGCAAAGCTGCTAAATTTCGTGTGTTTACCGACACCCATCCGAGTCCGATAAGCTATAAATTCTTCTCTAAAATCTTTTAAGCTCATTGTTTATCCTTTCTAGGGCTAGAAATAAACTAGCCCGTTAATGGAGTTTAGCCCCATAGTTTTTGGGCTAATTCTACTTTCTGCGCTAGCTCTTTTACTGCTTTCGTAGCATAAGTTAAGCTATAACTGTGCTCGCGTTCTATCGTGCCGTCCTTTAGCCCTTTTTGGCGCGCTTTGGCTTTTTCTAACTGTGCCGTAAAGTATTCAAGGCTTTCGGGCATTGATAGGTTTATCTCCTCCGCCTTTGCTTCCCAATACTCGGCTTTGCGCGCTCTTTCGTCGGCGATTTCTTGCTCTTTTACGCTACTCCCCATCCTGTTCCAGTTGCGCTCAATTAATGCTCGGTGCCTATGCTCGCTGTGATGCCCGACCTTTATCGGCTCGCCGAGCCTTAGAAACTCTGCGCCCTCTTGGCTTTTTTGATACCACTCGAAGCTCTTTTTCGCGTGCACCGCTTGCGAGTTTCTGTATTTTTCTGCTTTTCTTGTTGCATAGCTTTCCTCTAATCTCACGATTGAGTAATAAAACTTGTCGTTTTTTTCTGCTAGCAGGTTATAGACCTCGCATTCGACCTTTTTGCCATATTGCGTTTCAAGGACTATAACCTCGCCTTTGTTGTGTTTTTCATCGCATTGAGCCACCCATACATTGGGGCAATATTTTTTAAAAACATTCATTTTCTATCCTTTTAATATCCCAAATCTTAGGTTTGAGATCGTAAATTTCGTATGCTTTCTAAATAGCTTTTTCAGAAGCCGTAGCATCAGCCGTAGCATCGCGCTCCTCCTTTTTTCGCTCCGCCACCCTTGCTAGTAGTGCGAGGTCTATCAGCAGATCACCTACGCTCATTCCGCTCATCTGTGAAACTTCGCATAGATGCTCCGCTACGGAGTCCAAATATTGCGAAATGCTATTTGCGAACTCATCGGCGGCGTCTTGAAACTCTTGATTTTTCATCGTTTTCTCCTTTAAAAAATATCCATAAAAGAGCCTCCGATTTAAGGATTTTCATTCGAAAAGATACAGCAAAGATTTTTAACCGCCTAAGGAGCAAGGCGAGTGGAGGCTCATTTATGGATATGGAGACGATAGGCGGGAGTCGAACCCACAACAACGAAGCTCCTTTGCTTCTGCTCTGCCGTTGCGCTACTATCGTCTTAAAGACAAGGATTTTTCTACCCCCGAACTTGTCGCTATCGGGGCTGATTACTCGGGTATGGGTTGTCGTATCCATACGGACGCTTCCCGTAGCTTCTGCCCGACGCGGGCTCGGTGTGGGGCACCTTGGTTTTGATGAGCGTATCTTACCTAAAGTAATATTAAAAATTACTTAAAGTAAGACAAAAGGTAATAAAAAGTAATGAGTTTTTTGTTAGAATTAGTGGTATAATTTCAAAAATTATAAAAAGATGGGTCAATGCGCGCGATTTTTTTCTCGTAAAGAATACTTTGACAAAGCTTGCGACGGCGGATATCAACCAAGGTGCGATGAATATAAAAATATAAATATGAATGAAAGAGAGCAGGAAATTGTAAAAATGCTCTACAAATCTGAAGGGACATTTTTGACTAATAATACGAGCTATAGATTGTTTTACAATGGAAAAGATGCGTTTGATTCGATTTTGGAAGATATAAAAGGCGCAAAACACAGTATTTATATGGAATATTTTATTTGGAAATCAGACGAGCTGGGAGAAAAAATTAAAAATTTACTTTTGAAAAAGGCAAAAGAAGGTGTAAAAATAAAATTGCTTTTTGATGGTGTGGGGGCGTTTAATTTGTCAAGAAAATACAAAAAAGAATTGAAAATGGCTGGAATTGAAGCAAGGTTCTTTTTAGATGTAAAATTTTCAATAACAAAATTGAATTATAGAAATCATAGAAAAATGACGATTGTTGACAATGAAATTTTACATACTGGCGGAATGAATGTAGGTCAAGAATATATTGACGGTGGGAAGAGGTTTTCTAGCTGGAGAGATACGAATGCAAGATTTATTGGGGAAATAACTGCGCAATATTTAGCCATTTTTGTAACAGATTGGTTAAACAGCGGTGGAAAAAATGACGATTTTTCACGGATTATAAAATCGGAAGCGGTTAAAGAAATAAAAGAGCAAGAACCGATTGATAAGCAAAAGTTGAAATATGTCATGCAAGTTTCTTCAAGTGGACCTGATACCGAGTGGACAACATTAAAATACCTGTACTCAAAGATGATTTCTGTCGCAAAAAAAGAGATAATCATACAAAGTCCATATTTTGTACCTGACACGAGTCTTGTTTCACAGCTAAAAATAATGGCACTCTCAGGAGTTAAAATAAAAATAATGATGACGGGAGTTCCCGATAAAAAAATTCCGTATTGGATTGCAGAAACTTATTTTGAGGAATTAATTGATGTTGGAGTGAAAATTTACAGGTATAAAGCTGGATTTTTGCACTGTAAAAATATAATTGTGGATGAAAAGATGTCGACAATGGGAACTTGTAAT
>NZ_CALIJA010000160.1 GCF_938017615.1 uncultured Campylobacter sp.
TTCTCCTACTTAAAATGCGCCCTATCTTTTATTTGGATACATTAGGTCATAAAGCCGTTGTATTTCATCCTTCTTGACATAGTACTCCGTATCGCCGCAAGGATAGTAAATTTTACACCACTTATCGTCACAAGATTCTATCGGAACCATAGTTGATGTTTTATTATAATAGTGAGATAAGGTCTCTACTAGCTTATATTCATATTCACCGCTTTTTTGGCTTTTAGATCTTGAATATATATCTAAAAAATCCTCAGAGCCCCTCGGTATATAAAATTTATCATCAGGTATATAGTCATGAAAAATAAAACCGCAAGTACTTTTATATTCATTTGTACCCGGAATAAAAAAGCGATTACTTAGGCTACACCCCGCTAGTAAAGCAACATATGCCAATGACAGCACAACAAATTTATTCATCTCTTTTTCCTTTCTTCTATAATATTTTGTATCGCGTCTTGTACTTCTTGATGCTTTTGACGCTCCCGCCGGCGAATTTTAGCAAAATATACGCCTTTGTTCATATGAGAAACCCCTAATGCGAAAAAGCCCCTAATAAGACTCCTAATATTTCGGAAAAGATTATATCTAAAATAAAAATGAAAGAGGCTGGAACGACTAAAATTTAAGATAGGTGCCTGCGCGCAGGAACCAAATGCAACTAAAAGAAGTGATTAAAATTCAAAAATAGATAATTGGTGGAGGTGTGCGGGATTGAACCGCAGTCCGAAAACAAACGACCAAAGCCTCTACATGTTTAGCAAAAGTGAAGTTCTCGCGCAGGCTCGCTCACTTTCCAAAACGACCCGCCGGCGCAAAGACTAGAGTTTCACCCTACGACTCGTCACGCCGCAGAGCTACGCTATCGCAGATTACCCGCCGCCACGCTTAGATAGTATCGGCGCGGAGCAGGGCTCGACTGGACTTACGCAGCTTTAGCGTAAGCAGGAGCAAATTTAACGTTGTTTGCGTTTAAATTTAGTTTGGATTTTATACGCTGTATCCAAAGCGACATGCAGCCTTGACCCATCCGTTCCCGTCGAAGCCAAGTCACCCCCGAAAGAATGCGCGCGCATTTTACTTTAAAATTTTATAAATGTCAAATTCGGCTTATGCTAGAATTGTGTTCAAATTTTAACCAAATCAAGGAGCCAAAATGTCAAAAATCACGCTTTCTAAATTATACGAGATGAAAAAATCCGGCGAAAAGATCGTGATGATCACCGCCTACGACGCGCTTTTTGCTAAAATTTTCGACGACGAAGTCGATATGGTACTCGTAGGCGATAGCCTAAATATGAGCTTCGGCGGGCACTCCGAGACCCTGGGCGCAAGCGTAGAGCAGATGATCTATCACGCGCGCGCCGTAAGACGGGGGCTAAAGCGAGCGTATATGGTCGTGGATATGCCGTTTTGCTCGTGCGCGACGCCAGAGCTCGCGCTGCAAAACTGCGCCAAAGTCTATGAGAGCACCGGCTGCGACGCCGTCAAAATCGAAGGCGGCGCGCATATGGCAGATACCGTGGCGCTGCTTAATCGAAACGGTATCGCCGTGATGAGCCACATCGGGCTAAAGCCGCAGTTTTCGCGCTTTATGGGCGGCTACAAGGTAAGCGGGCGCGGCGAGGAGGGCGCGCGCGAGGTCTTAAACGACGCTAGAGCGCTTGTCGAGGCGGGCGCGGTGCTGCTGCTGGTGGAGGGCACGATCTGCTCGGTTGCAAATCAAGTGGCGCTCGGCACCGACGTGCCCGTCATCGGCATCGGCGCGGGCGCGGGCATAGACGGACAGGTGCTCGTATGGAGCGATATGTGCGGATTTTTCACGGAGTTTCGACCGAAATTCGTTAAGCGCTATTTAGACGGCGCCGAGCTGGTAAAAGGCGCGGTGCGCGAATACGCGCACGAAGTCAAAGAGGGGGGCTTCCCGAGTGAAGAGTTTGAATACAAGCAGTAATGGGATTTGGGCTAAATTTTAAAATTTACGCGCCGAAATTCCAGCGATAAAGCCCCGCTTGCCTTAAAACAATGCTTCGTTTTCTCGCCGCAGGCTATGTAAACAGCTCGCCAGCTTGCGAAGCTTGAAATTTATTCGGCGCGAGTAGATCGCAGACGCTTTGTGCGGATACTCTGCGCGGTATATTTTATACGGGGCGCCGTACGAGAGTTTGCGCGCTTCTGCATGCGGGCGCTATTTCTGTTGCCGACTGCAATTCGCGAGCGCTTTTCATGAACGCTCTCGCACCCCGCAGCTCTAAAATACGCTACGAGCGCTAAATTTTACGCACGTAGCCGTAGAGCTCAAACATAAACCAGCCGTCATGCCTAAACGGCTTATAAAATTTAAGGAGAAAATTTGGCTAAAGCTTTAAAAACCTTCATAGCCGCAGTTCTGGGTTTGCTCTTTTGTGTAAAGGTACTGCCGATTTTGGCGGTATTTTTTGCGTTTAATTCTTTCTTTGATAAAGATGATATGGAGCTGGATAAAGCCCCGTTAATGCAAAACTACGAGCAAAATCGCGAGAAATTCCTAGACCTGTTAGCTTTTGCAGGTCGCAACTTCCCTAAAAATTTGCGTGTTACGATCCAGAGCACCTACGGCGATGAGTATATTTGGATCGATTTGGACGGCAATAAGACGAAATTTTATTCAAATTCCATTTTCGGGGGTAATGCGCCGGGTATCGGCGAGGGGTTAAAGCTCATCGGCTGGGACAAAAAGACGTTTGCAGAGCTAAAATCAAAGCTCGCGGCGATAAACGCTAGAACCATCGTGCTAAATAGAAGCGGCGATAGCGGGGTGCCTTGGGCGGAGATCACCTACCGATACGTGGAGCACTTCACCGATAGCTATCAGTTTTATGCCCCTGATAGCCCGAAGCTCGCCAAGCTGCACGCCAAGGGCTGCTCGAAAAAATTTCAAAACGACGGCGTAGTATTTTTATTCGAAAGCACAACGTCCGGCTCATATAGAGCGTTCTGCGATGGCGACGACGATAATAAGAGCGTTTTGATCGAAGAGCATGATTTATAGAACTAGGCTCGCGCAGGAAAAATTTAGCGTCTTAATTTGGGACGCGATTGATAAGGCGGCGCGAGATTGCGCGGCTAAATTTAATCGCACGAGCCTGCGTTGAGCTTAGCGGCAAATTTTAAAATTCACGCTAAATTCTAAGTCGTCTTGAAAAACGAAATTTCGCGCGAAATTTTACCTAGCCACGCAAGCGCGTAAAGCAGAATTCTGCATAAAATTCTACGCAGAATTTCTTGCGAAATTTTAACTGACTATACGAGATGGAATTCTGGCTAGCTGCATACCGCGAAGCTTGAAGCGCAGATTTTAACCCTCGCTGCCGCAAAAACAAAATCCGCATTAAAATTCTATGAGGTAAAATTTCGCTGCAAAATTCCAGGCGCCGAATTTAATATCGTAAAATTCCAGCGCCAAATTTCACGTCGTAAAAACCCTGCGCGTATTTTTCAGTTGGCTAAATTTCGCTCTTTAATTCTACGCGCTCAAATTTCGCACCGCCGCCCTGCAATCGCTGCTCGCGAACGCCAAAGTCTTAAATTCTACGCGATCAAATTCTACGCATTAAAATTTAGCGCAGTTACCATTCGGCGCGCTGTTTGGGAGCCGCCACAATAAAATTCCGCACTAAGACATAGCGGGCGCGGCGGCATGAGCATAGCCTTAAAACGTCGCGCTAAAATTTCGCAGTCTTTAGCGACGGGCGCTCTGCTTTTTAGCCCCGGCCCTAAACGCGTACCGTAAAATTCCGCGCGGCAAATTTTATTTCGCTCTCAAAGATCCGTCCCTTTAAAATTGTCAAAATTTAGCCATTTTTCGCTACACTTGCTAAAATTTTAAAAACGATTAAAGAGAGATTATGGACAGAATTGTAGAGATCGAAAAGATGCAGCTCGATGAGAGCGTGGAGAGCTCGCTGCGCCCGTCGAGCTTCGAGGATTACGTGGGGCAGGAGAAGATCAAATCGAACCTCGCTATCGCGATCGCCGCGGCGAAAAAGCGCGCCGACGTGCTCGATCACGTGCTTTTTTACGGGCCGCCGGGGCTCGGCAAAACCACGCTGGCGCATATCATCGCCGCTCAGATGGGCGCCGCTATCAAGGTCACCGCCGCGCCGATGATCGAAAAGGCGGGCGATCTGGCGGCGATTTTGACGAACCTGCAAAGCGGCGACGTGCTTTTCATCGACGAGATCCACCGCCTAAGCCCCGCGATCGAAGAGGTGCTGTATTCGGCGATGGAGGACTTCCGCCTCGACATTATCATCGGCTCGGGTCCCGCCGCGCAAACCATCAAGATCGACATTCCGCACTTTACGCTCATCGGCGCCACGACGCGCGCGGGCATGATCTCGGCGCCGCTGCGAGATCGCTTCGGCATGCAGTTTCGCTTGCAGTTTTACACGCACGCCGAGCTTGCGCGGATAGTGCAGATCGCTTCTGTTAAACTCGGAAAAGAGAGCGCGGCAGACGCCAGCGCCGAGATCGCGCGTCGCTCCCGCGGTACTCCGCGTATTGCGCTGAGGCTACTGCGCCGCATACGCGATTTTGCCGAGGTGCGCGACGAGGGCGCTATCTCGCACGATCGCGCGCGCGAAGGGCTCGAGGCGCTGGGCGTGGACGAGCAGGGCTTTGACGAGATGGATATAAAATATTTGGAAATTTTATTTGACGCCAAGCGCCGCGCCTTGGGGCTTAGCACGATCGCGGCGGCGCTTAGCGAGGATGAGGGCACGATCGAGGATGTCATCGAGCCCTATCTGCTCGCCAACGGCTACATCGAAAAGACCGCCAAAGGCCGCATCGCAACCGATAAGGCGCGCGAGGCGCTCGGTCGCGTGCTAAAGGTCGCGGAGAGGAATCTGTTTGAGGAATAGGGCGGATGAAATTTTATACTTCACGGCGCTAAGTCAAGCTACGCAGGCGAAGACCCTACCGTGGCGATTTTGTATATTTGGTCTTTGAATTTTGCTTGGTTTTAAAATTTCTTCAGATTTAAAATTTAAAGCGGGAGATTTTGTAAATTTAGAGCAAATTTATTATCGCTCAATAAAACATCCAAAAGAATATGAAGGG
>NZ_CALIJA010000161.1 GCF_938017615.1 uncultured Campylobacter sp.
TTCGTTTTGTAAATTTTTGTAGAAAATTGATGGTTTCATTAGTTCTATTCATACACTTGACATATCTCGACTCAAATACGTCTATTAAATATTCTTCCTCGCTAGAAAAATTTGAATTTTTTAATTTGTCAAGAGTTCTACTAATTTTCCAAATACATGACTTATTATTATAGACATTAGCTAGCGCCTCATGTATATTTTCTATTTCAGTCTCTACTTGCTCTAAATCCTTATAGGTAAAATTCCTCTCAAACATAAAAATCATTCCTTATTTAAATTTTTAAAACTACAATACCTACCGATTTTAAATTTCTACGCCTCCAAAATCGCTCCGTTGCTAGCATTGGTCACCAGCTTGCGATACATTCGCAGCCAGCGATACGGCAGCGGTTTTTCAATCGGCTTAAATTTAGCCCTGCGCTCAGCGATCTCCTCCTCGCTTAGACGCACGTTTATCGCGTACGTATCCACGTCGATATCGATGACGTCGCCGTCTTGTAGCAATCCGATCATGCCGCCCTCAGCAGCTTCGGGACTCACGTGTCCGACGCTTAACCCCCTCGTCGCTCCGCTAAATCTACCGTCCGTGATCAGCGCCACGTCCGCGCCCAATCCTCGCCCCATGATTAGGCTCGTAGGGCTTAGCATCTCCTGCATACCCGGGCCTCCGCGCGGCCCTTCGTAGCGGATGACGACCACATCGCCTTTGTTTACCTTGCCGCTTGAGATGCCCTCTATCGCCTCGTCTTGGCTGTTAAAGCAGACCGCCTTGCCGCTAAATTTGCGCTCGCCGATGATGCCCGCGGTCTTGATGACGCAGCCCTGCTCGGCTAAATTTCCAAACAAAACTGCCAGTCCGCCGACCTGCGAGTAGGCGTTTTCTACCTTGCGGATGACCGATTCGTCTTTTATGGCGCTGGCTCCGACGCGCTCGCCTAGGCTTTCGCCGCTTACCGTTAGCGCGTCTAAGCCTAGCAGTCCGTTATCGCGGCGCGAAATTTCATTTATCACGGCGCTTAGGCCGCCCGCGCGGTCGATATCCTCCATATGCACGTTTGGCAGGCTCGGACTGATTTTGGCGATATGGGCTATCTTTCGGCTGATCTCATTGAGCCCCGCGATCTGTAAATTTACCCCCGCTTCGCGCGCGATAGCCAGGATGTGCAGCACGGTGTTGCTGCTGCCGCCCATCGCCATATCGACTACGAGGGCGTTTTGGATCGATTTTTCGTTCACGATGTTGCGGATTTTGTATTTTTCATCGAGCGCGATCTCGCAGATGCGACGTCCAGCCTGCCTGATAAGCTCCTCACGCTCAGGCGTGAGCGCAGGCACGGTACCGTTGCCTTTTAGCGCGATACCCATCGCTTCGCACAACGTATTCATCGAGTTTGCCGTAAACATCCCCGAGCAGCTGCCGCCGCTTGGACAGGCGGCGCACTCGATCTCTTTTAGCTCCTCGGCGCTGATCTCTTTGGTTTCAAATTTCCCCACCGCCTCAAACGCCGTAGACAGGTCGATCGGATCGCCTTTTTTGGTGTAGCCCTTTTTCATCGGACCGCCGCTAACGAAAACCGTCGGTACGTTCACGCGAAGCGCGCCCATCACCATGCCTGGCACGATTTTATCGCAGTTTGGCATGCAGACCAGAGCGTCTAGCTGATGAGCGTTCATTACCGTTTCGATCGAGTTTGCGATGAGCTCGCGGCTAGGCAGGCTGTAAAGCATCCCGCTATGCCCCATCGCGATGCCGTCGTCCACGCCGATGCAGTTAAACTCAAAGGGTACGCAGCCGTTTTTGCGGATCTCGTCTTTTAAAATTTCGGAGTATTTGTTGAGGAAAAAGTGCCCCGGGATGATCTCGATGAAGCTGTTTGCCACGCCGATAAATGGCTTTTCAAAGTCCTCGTCCTTTAGTCCGGTCGCTCTTAGCAAGCTTCTGTGCGGCGCACGCGTATAGCCTTTTTTGATGATGTCGCTTCTCATTTTTTGTCCTTGGATTGAAATTTTCTCCATTTTAGCATAAAATTTTACCGCTGCAGGGCGTTTTAAATTTTAGCGCATTAAAATTTAAAGTGGGACTATTGAGCTTAATCAAACCGAATCACTCCCGTTTTTGATATAATTGCACATCGATTATCAAAATCTTGCCGTTTGGCAGGAATAAAAAGGGGAAAAGATGCAAAGAAGAAATTTCTTAAAACTAACGTCCGCGTTGGCGGCTAGCGGGCTTGCTAGCCCTCTTTTTGCAAAGGAGACTTTTACTATTTACGGCGCGCCCGCGATGCCTAGCCTCATCATCGGCGTTGCGTGCATGCAGGGTCAGATCGGTAAAAAATACGACGCCAAGCTCGAGCTTTGGCGCGATCCCGATCAGCTGCGCGCAGGCGTGGCAAACGGCGAGTACAAGGTCATGATGAGCCCTAGCAACGTGGGGGTGAACCTCGCAAATCAGGGGCGCAAGATCGGCATGGTAAATATCCTCACCGAGGGGCTAAATTTCGCGATGAGCAAGGGCGAGAAGATAACGGAATTTGCGCAGTTGAAGGGCAAAAAGATCGTCATGCCTTTTAAAAACGATATGCTAGACATCATCGTGCGAGCCATAGCGAAAAAGCAGGGTATTAGCGGGCTAAATATCGACTACACCGCCACTCCCGCAGAGAGCGCGCAGATGTTTTTGGCTAAGGATTACGACGTCGCGATCACGGTCGAGCCGCTAGCAAGCGCTATGATCCTAAGGGGCAAAAAATCGGGCATCGCCGTGCAGCGTGGGGCAAATTTAAGCGATATGTGGGCGCAGGCGTTTTCGACTAAGCCCATAATCCCGCAAGCAGGCATCATCGCAGATACAGATTTTTACGCCGCGAAAAAGGCGGATTTTGAAATTTTAAATGCCGATTTAGCGGACGCGCTTGCGTGGATCAAAGCGAACAAACAAAGCGCTGCAGCAATCGGGACGAATTTCTTTCCCGCGCCGCCGCCTGCGATATTTATGAGCATCGATACGTCGAATTTATGCGTCAAAAAGCCTAGCGAGATCAAGGGCGAGCTTTTGAAATTTTATGAAATTTTGATGGAATTTAACCCTAAGCTCCTCGGCGGCGCGATGCCTAAGGACGAGTTTTTTCTATGCTAAAAATCGATAAAATTCGCAAAGCTCAAAACCCCGCGTTTTACGTCATAGACTATCTGTGGGGCGGCTTTGCGAGCCTAGGGGCGGTGTGCTTTTTCATAGCCATTTGGCAGGTAGCGAGCGAGGCTTACGGGCCGCTCATTCTGCCAGAACCCGCGGCTGTTTTTTCTAAGGCGTGCGAAATTTTAAAAAATTTCGCCGCAAACGATCTAGCCCTGTCGCTTAGGCGCGCGCTTGTGGGCACCTTCCTCGCGCTTTTTGCGGGGATTTGCAGCGGGCTTGCGGCGGGGTATTTCAAAAGCCTGCGAGCCTTTTTAAACCCGCTAATTACCGTGCTTCTCTCGACGCCGCCCATCGTTTGGATCGTGCTTGCGATATTTTGGTTTCATTTCGGCGATAAAAGCGTGCTTTTTACCGTCGTTATCGTCGTCGCGCCGATGACTTTTGCGTCCGCGGCGCAGGCGATGGCTAGCGTGAGCACCGAATACACCGAGCTTTTTGACAGCTACAAAAGCTCAATTTTAAAAAAACTGCGCTACCTCTACGCGCCGCACCTAATCGAGCGGCTGCTTCCCGCGATCTATGTCGCGGTCAGCAACGGCGCGAAGGTGCTTGTGATGGCGGAGCTTTTGGGCGCGAACGACGGCATCGGCGCAAAGATCGCCGAAGCGCGCGTCAATATCGATACGGTCGAGGTCATGGCGTATGTGTGCCTGGTCATAGCCTTTACGGCGCTTTTCGATTATCTCGTGACCAAACCGCTTCAAATTTTACTGATGCCGTGGAGCAGATGATGCTAAAAATTTCAAATCTGCGCTACGAAATTCTGCGCGACGTTATAATTTCCGATTTTTCTTTGCAGCTGCGCGCAGGCGAAGTAAAGACGCTTTTTGGCCCCAGCGGCTGCGGCAAGACCTCACTTTTGCGGCTGGTCTGCGGGCTGGAGGATAAAAAAAGCGGGCAGATCGAAAACGGCTTTAAGAAAATCAGCTTTTTGTTTCAAGAAAACCGCCTGCTACCAAACCTCACGGCGCTTAAAAATATCGAAATTTTTAGCCCCGCCGGCGTGAGCGAAATTTACGCCCTCGCCGCAAAGATCGGGCTTAGCCCGAGCGATCTGAATAAATTCCCGCGCGAGCTAAGCGGCGGTATGCAAAAGCGCACGGCGTTTTTGCGAACTATCCTTAGCGGCTGCGATCTGGCGCTGCTTGATGAGCCGTTTGTAGGTCTGGATCGCGATCTGCGCGGCGTGCTGATCGAAATTTTAGTCTCAAAGATCGAGTGCGAGGGGCTTGCCTGCCTTTTGGTGACCCACGACCGCTTTGAAGCCGCACGCCTAAGCCACGAGATCATCGAGCTCGAGCCCAAAGAGATGGGGCTTAGGCGCGTCGTGAGGCTAGATGAGCCGCTAAGCGCGCGCGACGAGCGGTACGAAGAGCGCGTGGTAAGCGAGCAATTCGGGGGAGTGAGCTATTATGAGTAGAAATTTTATCTTTAATGCGCGCAAACAGGGAGGCTCCGCACAAAATTTAAACTTACGTTGCGGCCCAGGCGCAAGCAAGCGAAGCTTTGGCGCGCGTCGCGATCCGGGCGCGTACGAACACGGACTATTGCGGAGCACCGAATACTGCGATTTAGGAGCACGCAGGCATGGGTTTTTACAAAGTACTAAATGTCGCGATGTCGGAGCGGGCGGGCACAGGCTCTTGCGTGATACTAAATGTTATGATTTCGCTGCTTGCATAGACAGGCTCTTTCGGGACATCGGATACTGCGATCTTAGCGCAAGCGGATATAGCCTTTCGCAGGACATCGGGCGCCGTGGTTTTATCGCACCGAAATACGAACTGCGCAGCCACGTGAACTGCGATTATATCGTGAGCGTGCTCTTGAACGGCGCAGTGCGCTACGGTTTTGCAGCGCGAAATTCGGCGCTATTACGCGGCGATACATACTGCGGCTCTAGCGCGAGTACTTACTTACGGTGTAGTTCTAGCGTGGGCGCTTGCTTACGGTGCCTTGACTCGAACCGATATGCCCGCTCACGCCGCGACTCGGGTGCGAGTGTCAGCTTGCGATGCAGCTCTAACGCGAACGATCGTTTGCAATCTAGTATGAGCGTCCGCTCACAGCGCAATTTCAATGCAGGCATTTGCTTGCGTCGCGTTGGCACGAAGCGGGGCCTCCATTTATACTGCAAATTTGGCGCGAACCAAGACGCCTTTTCGCGTTGCGGTTTTGATGCATGCGGATTGAGCGCGCAGTTCAGCGCTCAAAAAGCCGTTTTTAGCGCCTACCGCTCGCCGTTTTGCGATGCAAGTGGGCTAGGCGGCGAGCAAAATCCCACTCTAGGCACGTTTTGTGCGGTGCGGAATTTTTTAAATTTACATGACGCGCGCGATTTTAAGAATTTTGGCTCCGTAAATTTGAAGAAATTTAACCTTGCCGAGCTGCAATTTGCAAATTTAAAAAAGCAAATCCGCGCCGACGAAAGTGTCGACAAGAGCGCTAAATCGCGCAATTGGACGAGTTTTGGGCGCGAAACCCGTGTGCTGCGCAGACTAGGCTTTGAAAGTAAAATTCTCGCGCCGCGTAGATTTTACTTTGAGAGTGCGGTTGGTGCGCCGTGCGGACCCGGCCTCGGATACAGAAATTGCAAATTTGCGCAAAATTCTAAAGTTTGTGCCTCGGATTTTACACAAAATTTTAAAAATTTTGACCGGGGCTTGGAAGCCGAGCCTGCGCAAAATTTCAAAATTTCCGCTTTAAATTTTATACAAAATTTTTGGAATTCCGCTCGCGGCAGGGAAGCCGGGTCTATGCAAGGCTTCGGGAATTCGGACCGAAATTTTGAGCCGAAATTCCCGCAGAGCATTAAAAATTCCGATCGAAATTTCACGCAGGATTTCTTGCAAAACGGCAGAAGCTCCGAGCTAAATTCCAAACCGAGTTTTTCGCAGAACGTTAAAAATTCCGAACGGAATTTCCCGCTAAGCTTCTTGCAAAGCGCCAAGAATTCCGATCAAGGTCAAAATTCTAAACACGCCTCCGCGCAAAGCCATGCCGAGCTAAATTCTGTTCAAAACTTCTCGCAAAGCGCTAAAAATTCTGATCGAAATTCCAAAGCTAATTCCATGCAAAATCAAGCAGAGCCCGTTTCGCCGCAGGAGCTCAAAAATCCGAAGCCGCGCCCGGCGCAGCGGCTAGGCTTTTACGCGCCTAAATTTAAAGATGAGCGCGCGAGAAATTTTTTCTCCCATCCGATGCGCGCCTTCGTTCTTTGCGCCTGCTTTTTTGCGGCGCTGGGCGCGCTTAGCTTTTTAGCACCCGATGCGCTGGCGATCGATTATGTCGGCGCTCATAAGTTTTACTTTCTGTTTTTGGCGCCTTCGTGCATCTACGCGGCGTTTTTGCTTACCGCGCTGCCCGATTGGACGAACTTCGAGGGCTCGCTAAAGCCCGTCTCGCTCGCCTTTGCCGCCTGCCTGATCGCGGCTTTTATCGCGAGCTTTTTAAATTTACGGCTTGCGGCTGCGATTACGGCGCTGTTTTGGGCGGTATTTTTCATCTTTGCGGCATGGCTTTTGTGGCTAGATAAAAACTCGAATAATTTTAGCATCCTGGCGGTCCTTGTGGCGTTTTGCGCCTGCTCTGCGGCCTATGGCGCGAGCGGAGATGAGAAGTTTTTGCTTAGCTTCGTGCATATCAACGTCGCGGCAATCGCCGTCGTAAGCTACCGCATAAGCGTCGTCATCGGCAACGAAGCGCTAAGAGAGGGCGGGCTGAAGGACGCCGTTTTTATTCCAAATTTTATCTACAAAAATTTAGCCGCTTTCCTCGCCTTCGCTTTGGCGCTCGCAACGCCCTTTTTAAGCGAGGCGGCATGCGGATTTATCGCGCTTGGTATCGGGTTTTTGTTTTTGGCGAAGCTTCGCGAACTGCACTACGCCGAAATTCTAAGCCGCCACTATATGGCGTTTTACTACGCGCTGCAGGCTGCGTGCGCGGCGGGCTATGCGTGGCTGGGCGCGACACTGATCCGCGGAGGATACGCTGCCGCGCCGCTGCACGTCATCGCGATCTGCTATATGTATGGAGCGATACTTTTTGTGGGAATAATCGCCGGACAGCGCCACAGCGGAATTTCGCCGCTAAACTTCCCGCGCCTAAGCCGCACGGCGCTCGTTTTGGCTCTACTCGCGGGGGGCTTAAGAGCCATTTTTGCGGGCGAGAGCTTTGTTTTATACGTGATGATCCCCTCGGCGCTTTTCATCGCCGCGGTCGCGCTGTATCTGATAAATTTCATCCCGATCTTTCTGAAAAATCCTTTCAGCGCGGATCCGGATTGATAATCATCAAAGCGGGCTTGCTAAATTTTAGCTACAATCGATCAAATTTCATTTCAAGGAGAGCTTATGCAACACATCAAAAATATCGACGCCGCTAAGGCCGTAGAGCTTGCTTCGCTAGTCGAAGTATCCCCTCATAAGGTGATTTCGCGCACCCTCGCGCAAAATCCTGCGCTGAATATGACCCTTTTCGCCTTCGACGGCGGCGAGGAGATCAGCTCGCACAAATCCGACGGCGACGCATTCGTTTACGTGCTTGAGGGCGAGGGCGATTTCACGATCGACGGGCAGAAGCACCGCGTAAAAGCGGGGCAAAGCATCGTCATGCCTGCGGGCTTGCCGCACGCGATCTTCGCGCCGGTGCCGTTTAAGTGGTTTTTAGTGGTGGTTTTTTAGCCTCTAAGTTTAAGGGCGGGCTAAATTTTAAAATTTAGCCCGCCCGCCGCTTCATAAAATTTTATCCGAAATTCCATTTGCAGGGTCGTTCTGTTTGTTTCTGACGGCTATCGCTCGCCCTCGCAAAATTTTAAAATTTAGAAACGTTTAAATTTTACTTTTACCGCACCCAAAAATTTCGTCTGTTTTGCAAACCGTGCGGGAGCTAAAAATAACGCACCGCATTTGCGCGCTGTGTCTAACCCCGAAATCGCGCGCTTGAGCTCGCATCGCAAGTCAAATCCATAGCTCGCGCATTAATTTTGAAGTCGCGCCGAGCGTGCAATACATATCGGGCGAGTAGAGTAGATGGACGCTGTAGTAGGGCGACCCTGCCGAGTGCGCAATGCGCGGCCTAGCTCATAGATCGAGAGTTAAATTTAAAGGCCGTGTCCAGCGCGAAACGCACGCCAGACCGGCCTAAATTTTAAAATTTAGCTCTCGCTCGGGGTGAGTTCTTTGATGATGAGCTCGGGCGTGATCGTACCGCGGAAATTGTTTTTGCTAACCGTAAAGATCGCGTCCACTCGCTCGCCCGCGCGCGGCAAAAAGTCGTAGTTGAAAAACAGCGCCTCGACGCTGCCGCCGTTTTTATCAAGCGCCATTTTGATATGCTTGCCCTCCTTGCCGATCTCCCTGATATTGCGGGCGCGCGCGCCTTTGATACAAAAGAGCGGGCGCGGATTTTTCTGCCCGTACGGCTCGTAAAATTCTAAAATTTCAAGCAGCTCGAAGTCTATCTGCGATGCGTCCAGCTCGCCAAGCAGATCGTCTTGCGCGCTAAAATCGCTCAGATCCTTAGGCGTAATGCGCTCATTTACGCGGCGCTTAAACTCCTGAAGCAGCGCAGGATCGATCCCCACGCCCGCAGCGCCCTTGTGTCCGCCGAAGGTCGTTAAAATTTCGCTTTGCGAGGAGATCAGCTCTAAAATATCGAATTTACCGATGCTGCGCGCGCTTCCTTTGGCGCGCGAGTCGCTTACGCTAAAGACGATCGCGGGCTTTTTGTAAGTCTTGCTTAGGCGGCTTGCGACGATGCCGATGATCCCTTCGTGCCACTGCGGACCCCACACGACGATGACGTTGTCGCTCGGATCTACGCTTTTTACGATCTCGTCGTAGAGGTTTTTCTCCTCCTCTTTGCGCGAGTTGTTGATCGAATTTATCGTCTCTAGGTAATGGTTTGCCTCTCTGATATTTTTGGCGCATAGGAAGTTATACGACATCGTAGCATCGTCCATCCGCCCCGTGCAGTTGATTAGCGGCGCGATCGTGTAGCTGATATCGTCGAATTCGAAGTGTTTTTTAAAATAATGCTCTTTAATCGCCTTGAAGCAGGCGCGGTTCGAGCTATTTAGCCGCTTGATGCCGAAGCGCAAAAGCGCGCGGTTCATATCGCGCAGCTCCATCATATCGGCGATTATGGCGATGATGAGGATATCCATCGAGCTTGCCATATCGTAGTTCACGCCGAGGGTTTCTTTTAGCGCGCCTACGAGATACCACGCTACCTGAGCGCCGCAAATTTCGATATTTGGGAAGGTGCAGTCAGGCTGCTTCGGATTGATTATCGCATAAGCTCTAGGCAGCACGGGCGGGGGCATGTGATGATCGGTGATGATGAGATCGATCCCCTTTTGAGCGCAAATTTCGGCAGCTTCCGTCGCAGAGGTGCCGTTATCTACCGTGATGATGAGATCCACATCCTCAAGCTCGCCTATGATCTCGCTGTTTAGCCCGTATCCGTCGGTAAAGCGGTTTGGTATCTTGATAACGTAATCCGCGCCTATTTGATTAAAAAAATCGCTCATTATGACGGTGCTTACGATACCGTCGACGTCGTAATCGCCGACTACGGCTATGCGCTGGTTTTCTTCGATGGCAGTTTTTATGCGCAAAGCCGCCTTATAGGTATCTTTCAGATCGCAGGGTAAGGGAATTTCAGAAATTTTAGTATGCCGATCGTTCGCAAATCTCGATTTTAGAATTTCCCTTATCTCATTTTTACCTAGCATTTTTTATAGATGCTTCGATAAAGCCCAAAATAGCGGGATTTGGGCGCACTAGACGGCTGGTAAATTCCGGGTGAAACTGCACGCCCAGAAAAAACGGATGATTTTTTAGCTCGACCGCTTCGATAAGCCCGTCGCTCTCGCCGCAGACGATAAGCCCGTGCTTTTCAAAATCGGCGCGGTACTTCGGATTGGCTTCATATCGGTGGCGGTGGCGCTCGCGGATAGTTTTTTGCTCGCCGTAAATTTTACTCAAAAGCGAGCCTTTTTTGACGTCGCAGTCATAGCCACCCAGCCGCATAGTGCCGCCCATAGGGGATTTGTGCGTTCGGATCTGCTTTTTGCCGCTCGCGTCGATAAAGCTATCTATGAGGTAGATTACCGGATCTTCGGTCTGCGGGTCAAATTCCGAGGAGTTAGCGTTTTTCAGTTTTAAGACATTACGCGCAAACTCCACCATTGCAAGCTGCATCCCCAGGCAGATGCCCAAAAATGGCACCTTATGCACCCGCGCGTAGTTTATGGCTAAAATTTTACCCTCTATCCCGCGCGAGCCGAAGCCGCCCGCGACTAAAATTCCGTTTACGTCGCGGAAAATTTCATCCACATTCGCAGCTTCGATTTTTTCACTATCGATCCACTTCAAATTTATCCGCGTATCAAGCGTCGCGCCCGCGTGGATGATCCCTTCGGTGAGGGATTTGTAGCTTTCTTTTAGATCGATATATTTACCGACGAAGGCGATCGTGGTTTCATTCGTAGGCACGATGACGCGCTTAACGAGGCTGTCCCAGTTGCTCATATCGACTTCGAGCTTGTTTAAGCTTAAAGTCTCCGCGATCGGCGTTAAAATATCCTGTTTCAAAAACGCAAGCGGGATCTGATAGATGCTCGCGCTATCTGGGCTTTCGATGACGCAGTTTTTATCCACGCCGCAGCTTAGCGCGATCTTATCTTTAAGCGCGCGATTTAGCGGCATTTCGGAGCGGCAGATTATCATATCGGGGCTGATACCGATACGACGCAGCTCACCTACGCTGTGCTGCGTAGGCTTGGTTTTGAGCTCGCCCGCTACCTTGATGAAAGGCACGAGCGTGAGGTGGATATTCATCGTATTTACTCTGCCAAGCTCCACTCTCATCGCGCGGATCGCCTCTAAAAACGGCAGCCCCTCGATGTCGCCCACGGTGCCTCCGATCTCGACGATCAGCACGTCGTTACCCTCGCCCGCCTTTTTTATGCGGCGCACGATCTCGCCTACGATGTGAGGGATCACCTGGATCGTCTTGCCCAGATAATCGCCCCTGCGCTCCTTTTCGATGACGGAGCTGTAAACTTTGCCCGTGGTGAAGTTGTTGTCTTGGCTTAAATTTTCATCCAAGAACCGCTCATAATGCCCAAGATCCAGATCGGTCTCCGCGCCGTCGTCGGTGACGAAAACCTCTCCGTGCTCCAGCGGGCTCATGGTGCCGGGATCGACGTTGATATAAGGATCCGCCTTTAATATGCGCACTTTAAGCCCCGCGTGCTTTAAAAGCGTCGCGATCGACGCCGCCGCAATGCCTTTACCCAGCGAGCTCAGCACTCCGCCGGTGACGAAAATATATTTCGTTTGTTTTGCCATAAGTTTTCCTAAATTTTGATATTAATATCGCGATTATAACTTCTTTTAGGTTAAAGCACACTAAGCTAGAATTTGAAAATTTTAGAAATTTACGGCAAAATACGCACCCAAATAAATTTTAAATTTAAAGGAGAGATGATGAAAAAGATCATCGCGGCTTTAGTGGTCATCGTAGCGCTTATAGTGGGCGTTTTTGTAGCGACAAAGGACGCTAAAACTGGCGTAGCTAAAAGTGTAAACGATAGCATAACCAAAACGGTCGACGGTGCGGTCGGCAAGAGTGCCAGCGCCGCGATTGAGCAGCAGATTGCGGAATTTATCGCTAGAAACGAAATTTTCGAGACTAAGAGCGCTAAATTTTATCCCGGAGATAGCAACTCAAGCGGCTTTATCGAAGGCGTAGTAAAAAAAGAGAAACTACAAAAAAGCCTTGCTGAAGGCTTTAGCAAGCTAAAGGAAAAAGCAGGCGCGCAAGATAGCAACGATACGGACGAGCCAGATCCTGCTAAAATTTTCCCGGAAGATTTTGCTTTTCGCTACGACTACACTATTAAGCATAGCGTAAAAAACGCTGCGGATGGATTTGAGAGCGACGGAATTTTAACGATTAAGACGCCATATTACGCAGAGCCTTGCAAGAAGCTGTTTAAGACTGACGCGCCGCTTAGCACGCATCTAAACTACGGACCTACAGAGGTTAAATTTAGCGCAAAGCTAGCCGATATAAATGTGCTCGAAGATGGCGGAATAGGACGTCTTGCAGGCCTTAGCCTAAACGGCACGAGCGATATGAGCGGCAAAACGATAAAAGCCTTGGGCTTTAAAATCGGTGAAATTTTTATAGACGACGGCAAGGATTCGGGTCTTGATATAAAGGATCTTATCTATGAAGCAAACTTTAAAAACGGAATCCAAGATCTAGACGATAATATAACCAAGCTCTTTTTGAATGACATAGATTTTGCAGGCAGCACAAAAGAGCTCGTCGTAACTGTAGATAAGCAGCGCTTCGTCGTAGTTACGGATATGAGCACGGAAGGTAGCTATCGCGTAAAAGATGGAATTTTAAATTTCAACGAAAGCGATAAAGCCCAAAGCCTAAAAATCGCTGACGTGCTAGTGCGAAACATCCATTTAGGCGTCGATACCAGCTTTAGCGCCGTACTTTTCGAAAAATATCTGTCTGCTATCTCAAATCCGCAAGAAGGCGAAAAATTAGCGGAAAATAAAGAGCTTTTTATGAAGCTGCTAAAAGATGATATGAAAATTAACGTGAATGATTTTTCGTTTGAAAATAGCCTCGGCAAGAAATTTGCTTTTAACGCAAGCGCGCTAGTAGGCGGCTACATCGACGAGACGCAGCTTTTTAAGCGCATGAGCTTGGACGGCAAAGCTACGATAAATACGACCATTACGGACTTCTTATCGCCTTATGACAGCCTGCGCGATTTTGCGCCGATGGCTGAAGTTTACGGCTCGCAGTTTCTTAAGCCTGATGGAGATGGGGTTAAGATGGAGTTTAGCTTCGATAAGGCAAGCAACTCTATGATCTTAAACGGAAAGCCTATCCCGCTACCGCACAACTAAATTCTTAAGCTTTGCGGGCGGATTTTAAGCCTGCCCGCAAAGATTTTTATTTTCCTGCTTTTTCGGCGTAGAATTTCGCAAAGCTCC
>NZ_CALIJA010000162.1 GCF_938017615.1 uncultured Campylobacter sp.
AAAATTTGCCTTGCGGCATCGTGTCGCGCAAAAATTCGCCGATCGCGGCGCAAAAACAGACGCGCTCAATTTCGCGGTAGAGATTTCGGCGCGGCACAATTTGTAAGCGTAAAATTTACCGCCTGTTTTCATTGCGTTAGCGTGAGCCGACTTGAAGCGCGGCACAATTTGTGGATGCGAGACTGCGCCGCAGCGGTTCCGGCGATGCGGCAGATGTAAATTTAAAAATAAAGAGCAAAAATGGTTCAACTACTACTTGATAAAGCGAGGGCTCTGCTTGCGCCCGCGCCGAAATTTTATTTCGGCCTATGCGGCGCGGTGGGTGTATTTTGGCTCGTCGTCGCGCTTAATTTGATCGTTTGCGCGGCGCGGGCGTATTACTTTTACGGCGTGGAAGATCGCATATTTTCGCGGATCTTTGAGGATTTTTGCTGCATTTTGATCATAAATTTGCTCATCTTTCATCTCTGCTTCGTCGTTTTTAGAAGATTTTTCGGGCTTGCCGCTCTGTTTGTGCTAGCGATCAATACGCTTTGTGCGGCTATCTCGCTCTTTTTGGTCGTTTTTTTTCGACTCCGCTTTTAACGTCGTCGCGCTCGATGCGATAATCCACACCGACGCGAACGAAAGTAAGGAATTCACCGCGCAATTTCTCAGCGCGGGCGTGATCTGCTCTTTGCTCGCATTCGCGACCGCGACGTTTGTCGCGCTGAAGTTTAAAAAAAGCTCGTGCAGCGCGAGGCTGCGAGCCGCATTTAGCGTGATCTATCCGATTTGTGTGGTCATTTTTTGCATTTTTACGGCGACCAAAATCGCAAGCGGTGGCGAGCGTTATCGCGCGACGCTCGGCACATACGCTCCGCTTGAGTTCGCGTTCGTCGTAAAAGATTATCTCGGCGATGCAAATTTCCTTGCCGATCTGCAAAGCATCGAGCGTGGCTACGACGAGGCGAAGCGGGCGAATTCCGCGCTTGATTTTAACGCAACGCAGATTAAAAACGTCGTGCTGATTATCGGCGAGAGCCTGCAGCGCGGCCATATGTCGCTTTACGGATACGGCAAAGATACGACGCCTTTGCTAAACGATCTGCAGCGGCGGGGGCTGCTTATTAAATTTAGCGATACTGTTTCGTGCTACGGCGCGACCAATCCCGCGCTGATGCGGATACTTAATTTCAGCGACTACGAAAGCGAGCGCGAAAGGCCGTGGTTTGAGAGCGTTAGCATTATCGATATGTTCGCGCTGAGCGGCTTTCGCACGATGTGGATCAGCAATCAAGAAGCCTTCGGCAAATTTGCCCTTAGCGCAAAAAGTGCCGCCGATCGCGCCGAAAAAAAGCATCTTTCTTTCCACAAGCGATCAGCTCGATAGCATGCGAGTCGCGCACGACGGCGCGCTGCTGCCGATCATCAAAGAGGCGAAAAAATCGCAGCG
>NZ_CALIJA010000163.1 GCF_938017615.1 uncultured Campylobacter sp.
ACAAACATAACTTGGAGCGCGGCTATCAATCTTAATAAATTAAAATTATTATTTACTATAATACTACTATCCATTGGCTATACCGATTTTAACCAACTTTCCATATCCATTTGAATAAAACTCAAATTTACTATAATAAAATTCCTTGTTTGCCATATCGATAATCTCCAGCCCGTCCTCTTTTATCTCAAATTTTCTAATTATCTTTACACCTTTGTATTCTGCGGCGAGGCTTATAAAATTTTCTCCAAAATCCTCCACTTCGCATCTGCATTCCTCAAACATTCCAAATAGTCCTATCGCCCCCTCACCCCAACTATTTTGCTCCAGATCTTCCACGATCGGCGCATTATGAGCCTTGACGCTTCGAAATTCATTTCTCCTGCCAGGGATCGGAGTATAAAGATAGGTGCCGGGATCCCTCGCTATATCGCGGCCATCTATCCACAGCTCGTAGCCCAGCTTGTCGTTGTGCGTGTGTCCGCCGTGGTCATTCTGTCCAAGCGGGGTAGCACAGATAGCGAGGTAAAATTTACTGGATTTAAAGATAAAAATTCCGCTGTCCGGATAAAATAGATTTTTGATCTCTTGTGAATTTGGAATTTTAAATTTCATGCTTTTTCGGTGCGGCAGTTCGCTAGATTTCACGCCAGAAGCGACCTGACTTTTATACGTTTTATCAACCGCTTGCAGCGTACGCCCTGCGAGCGAGTAAACAAAGCTTCTCTCAAAGCGCATATCGTTTTTAAATATCTCGTCGTCAAAAATTCCACCCATGCAGCTAATTAGCGTGGAGTGGTTTAATATATTTTCGTCCCAAAACGGCTCGTCGCCGCCCTCAAAGCCGCTTAAATTTAGATATTTTCGCACGGCTTGTTCGTTGCTCAAAAACTCGCCGTTTGGGCTAAATTTAAAGAACCTGCCGCTGTCGTTATCGCCGAATTGCGGCACTTCGCCGTTTGGCTTTGTAATGTCTGCGGTAAATCTGCCGATTTTATACAGCCTGTCCACAAACCACTGTGGCAGCGCTATTCGTCCATCTAAAATTTTAAATTCCTGTTCCTTCGGCGGTAAGAGCTTCGGTTTTTTGCGCCAGAGCTTTGCATCGTAATTTTGCAAAGATGAAATTTTATCGCTTTTTAGACCCAGTATCAAAGCCGCGGCATACACCATCAGTTCGCCGCTTAGGCGGTGGTAACTCGTAGAGCTCTCAAAATTTCCGCCGTCTTCGTAAAATTCCTTTTTCATTTCACAGGTTATCTCTTGGATAGCAAATGCTAGCCACGCGTCTATCTCGCCGCCGCCATCCAAATACGCGCAAGCTTGCAGCAGACCTGCGATGTCGCTTAGATAGTGATTTGACGTAAGATGCGACGAATATTCCAGATTATTTACGATATGGAGAGCGTGCTCATAGACGCTATTTGAAAAGGTCTGCTTGAAATTTTGATCTAAAATTCCGCCGCCGTCCATCTGGCAAAACATATCGTAAGCCGCCAGCATATTGGCGACCCTGATGCCCACATCCATCGTGCAGGTCCAATTTACGCCCATTCTAGGCGGATTATTGCGGATAAAATCTAAAATTTGGTTTTTAAATTCCTTTAAATTTCGCTCTTTTAAATTTGAATCCGTCATCGCAAAAATAGCAAGCTGCGGCAAGTGCTGAAGCCTCGCAAGCTCCCACGGCACCTTTATATCGCTGCCTGGCTTGTGAGCTATGCGCTGATCTTTGTACCATTTTTTCTCGCTCCACCGAAAGCCGCTTTTGAAATCCTTTTGCCAATCAATCGGCTCGTAGCCTTCGGGCACATTCGCGGGCGCCGCGACATTCATATCGTATTTATAGCCCTCAAGCCCTAGCGCCGCGCTATCATAGCTATTTTTTACCCAGCCGCTACCGAGCAGATCAAATTTATGCTCGGTGTACATTTTACATAGATATTTTGCGACATCCGGATCGATATTTGACAGGTCAAGCTCTTTTGTATTTATGTAGCTAGTTTTTATGATCGGAATGTTAGAATTTATGTGAGTATTGCCCCGTATTAAATCGATATAATATTTAGTCTTATTGC
>NZ_CALIJA010000164.1 GCF_938017615.1 uncultured Campylobacter sp.
AATTTATATTTGTTTACATCATTACTTATTTTTTAAATATATTTTTTCTATGGCTTTTCAAGTGGCTTGGATTTGATAATATGTATATAAACGGTTTTGTGCTTTTGATCCCGCTAGCTGCGGTATCATTTTTATTAAATAAATTTTTCGTCTTTAGGAGATGATATGAAAAAGATCAGTATAGTTACTGCCTGCTTTAACGAGGAGGAGAATGTAGAGGAAGTCTATGCGCGCGTAAAAAAAGTTATGGAAGGATTTTCGGAGTACGCCTACGAGCATATATTTATTGATAATGCTTCGACCGATAGGACGGTTGAAATTTTAAAACGCCTAGCAAAGGATGATAAAAATTTAAAGATCATCGTAAATTCCAGAAACTTCGGGCATATCAAATCGCCAACCTATGCGCTTTTGGGTGCAGACGGAGATGCCGTTATCTCTATCGTGGCCGATTTGCAAGATCCGCCCGAGATGATTGCACAGTTTATAGAAAAATGGCAAGAGGGCAACGACTTGGTTTTGGCTATTAAGCGAGATAGCGAGGAGCGTGGCGTGATGTTTAAAATCAGAGAGTGTTATTATGAACTCTTATCGAAGCTATCTGAGATCGAGATTTTTAAAAATTTTACCGGCTTTGGACTTTTTGATAAAAAGGTCATCGCGGCTCTTAGACAGATGCATGATCCGTATCCGTTTTTTCGTGGAATGCTCGCGGAAGCGGGCTATAAGGTAGCTAAAATCCCTTACGATCAACCGGTAAGAATTAAAGGAGTTACCAAAAACAACTTCTACACGCTTTATGATATGGGGATACTCGGTATAATCTGCAATTCTAAAGTACCGCTTAGGCTCGCGACTTTTATAGGAATGATAATGGGCATTTTAAGCATAATAGTAGGACTTGTGTATTTTATCCTAAAACTCATATATTGGAACGAAATGAGCGTGGGTATCGCACCTCTTATTATACTTTTTTCGTTCGTTTCATCTGGAATTCTGTTTTTTATCGGTATAATAGGCGAATATATCGGGGCAATTTATACACAAGTGTTGAATCGCCCATTAGTATTTGAAAAAGAAAGAATAAATTTTGATTAAAGGGAGCTTTAATGAAAGTTTTAATACTAGCAGGAGGTTTCGGTACTAGGCTTGCCGAAGAGACGAGCATTAGGCCAAAGCCAATGGTAGAGATCGGCGAAAAACCGATTTTATGGCATATTATGAAAATTTATAGTTTGTACGGATTTAACGAATTCGTCATTCTACTTGGTTATAAAGGCTACTATATCAAAGAATATTTTGCCAATTATTTTTTACATCAAAGCGATATGACTATAGATTTGAAAAATGGCAAGATGGAGGTTTTGAGCAATTTTAGCGAGCCTTGGAGCGTTACGCTGTTAAATACCGGACTAAACACTATGACGGGCGGTCGTATTAAGCGAGCTCAGAGCATAGTGGGAGACGAACCATTTTTACTTACTTATGGCGATGGTGTTAGTGATATAGATATCCATGAGCTTGTAAAATTCCATAAGTCCCACGGCAAAGCGCTTACTATGACTTCCGTTCAGCCGGAAGGTCGCTTTGGAGCTCTAAATATAGATGACAAAAGTCGCGTGCATGAGTTTAAGGAAAAACCAAAAGGAGACGGCAATTGGATTAATGCCGGTTTCTTTGTATGTGAGCCAAAGGTTTTTGACTATATTACAAATGGCGATGCGACGATATTCGAGCAAGAGCCGCTTATGAATTTGGCACACGACGGTGAAATTTTAGCGTATAAACATAGCGGCTTTTGGAAGCCGATGGATACGCTTAGAGATAAGCTTGAGTTAAATAAAATTTGGGATAGCGGTAACGCTCCGTGGAAAAAGTGGTAGCGATGCGAGATATGCAGGGTCTATACTCCGGAATTTATAAGGGCAAAACGGTTTTGCTTACCGGACATACCGGCTTTAAGGGCTCGTGGCTTAGTCTATGGCTGGAGCGCATGGGTGCGAAAGTGATAGGCTATTCGCTTCCGGCGCCTACAGAGCCAAATCATATAGGACTTTTAAATTTAAATATCGTCCAGATAATGGGCGACATACGGGATCTTGCCAAATTAGACGAAGTATTTGCGACTTATAAACCCGATATCGTATTTCACTTTGCCGCTCAGGCGCTCGTACGCCCATCTTACGCCGATCCTATCACAACCTACGAAATCAATGTCATCGGCACATTAAAAGTCCTTGAAGCCTGCAGAAAAGCAGGCGTTCGCGCGATCGTAAATATCACCAGCGACAAGGCTTATGAAAATAAAGAATGGGTTTGGGGATATCGCGAGAGCGATCCTATGGGCGGATATGATCCATATAGCTCGTCGAAAGGCTGTGCGGATCTTCTGGCTAGTTCATATCGAAACTCCTTTTTTAACGAAAAAGATTACGGCACAAAGCATCAAACGCTGCTTGCCACGTGTCGCGCAGGTAACGTAATAGGCGGCGGAGACTGGGCGCAAGATAGATTGATTTGCGACGTTATGCGCGCAGCAGCTAAAAATGAAGCGGTAACGATCCGCAATCCGCATGCGACGCGTCCTTGGCAGCACGTACTCGAGCCGCTTAGCGGATATTTGCTCGTAGGGCAAAAGTTGCTTGAAGGACGAAAGGAATTCGGCGGTGCGTGGAATTTCGGACCTAGCGATGATGGTGCGATTAGGGTGCTTGATGTACTAAAGAGTGCCAAGCGATATTGGGATAAGACAGAATTTAAAATCGGCTCCGACATAAACCAGCCGCATGAGGCAAATTTATTAAAGCTTGATTGCTCTAAAGCACATGCGCTGCTTGGTTGGAAGCCAGTTTGGGATAGTGAAACGGCATTTGAAAAAACTGTAAAATGGTATAAAAATTTCTACGAAAACGGCGCGATCGATACCGAACAAAATTTAAACGACTACGTAAAAGAGATGATGCGATGATAAAAGTTAGCGATTTTATAGCAAAATTTATAGCCGAACACGAAGATACTGCAAAGACCGTATTTATGGTCTCAGGCGGCGGCAATATGCACCTGATAGATTCGCTTGGCAAAAATGAAAATTTAGAGTATGTCTGTAACCATCACGAACAGGCTTGCGCGATAGCCGCAGAGGGATATGCGCGCGTCTCAAATAAGATTGGTATCGCGTATGTTACCACAGGCCCCGGCGGAACGAATGCGATTACCGGCGTTTACGGTGCCTGGGTGGATTCGATCCCTACGATGATCATATCGGGGCAAGTGAAATTTCAGACGACCATTGCTTCGCAACCCGAGTTAAATTTACGTCAGCTCGGCGATCAAGAGGTTAATATCATTGATATTGTAAGACCTATCACAAAATACGCCGTAATGATAACGGATAAAAATAGCATAAAATTTCATCTGCAAAAAGCTATTTATGAGGCTAAGCACGGCAGACCCGGACCCGTATGGCTGGATGTGCCGCTAGATATACAAGGCGCGATGGTGGACGAAGCGGATCTGGTAGAATTTGAAATCCCCGAAGAGCCGAAGTTTGACACAAAAATCCCGCAGGTTTTAGATGCGTTAAAAGCTGCTAAACGCCCCGTTATCATTGTAGGTAACGGCGTAACGCTTGCCGGCGCTAACGAAGAATTTCTAAAACTAATCGAAATTTTAAAAATCCCCGTTATCGGTACTTTCGCTAGATACGATATCGTTAGAAATGACCATGAGCTATTTTTTGGCAGATATGGCACTATCGGCAATAGAGCGGCAAATTTTGTCGTGCAAAATTCCGATCTCATCATTGCTATAGGTGCTAGATTAAATATCCGTGCAGTCAGCTATAACTGGGAATTCTTCGGCAGAGAAGCCAAAAAAATTTTAGTTGATATCGACCAAAACGAACTAAACAAAAAAACTATTGCCGCAGATATTAAGATAAAATCCGATGCGAAGGTTTTTATATCGGATTTGCGATCTGTGCTGAAAGACGAGCTAGATTTTGGAGCTTGGCTTGAAATTTGTAAAAATTACAGAAAGAATTATCCTACGATTGAGCCTTTTAGACAAAATGTAAAAGAGCGGGTTGATTCATATAATTTCTTCGATGTGCTATCTAATCATAAACGAGATTTAGTTTATGTATTCGGTAACGGTACGGCATGTGTTTCATCGTATCAGAGCTTGCGCTTATATGAGAATCAAAAGGTGGTAGTAAATTCGGGTTGTGCTTCTATGGGATACGATCTGCCTGCCGCAATCGGTGCCTGCTTCGCGAATGGCAAAAAAAATACGATTTGCGTTACGGGTGAAGGTAGCTTGCAGATGAATATTCAAGAGCTTCAGACAATAATTCATAATAAGCTTCCGATCAAAATCTTTGTTCTGAATAATGCAGGCTATATTTCTATCAGAAATACTCAAAACAACTTTTTTAAAGGGCACAAGGTAGGCTCAGATAAAGATAGCGGCGTCAGCTTTCCTAATATCGTAAAATTAGCAGAGGTTTATGGCTTTGAAGCCTGCAGGATAGAAAATCAGCTAAATTTAAAAGGGGAGTTGGAGGAAATTCTATCCAAACCAGGTGCGGTAGTTTGCGAAATAATGCTTTCACCTATTGAAAAAATGGAGCCAAAATTATCGTCTAAGATAAAGCCTGACGGCAAAATGGTTTCAAAGCCACTTGAGGATATGTTTCCGTTCTTGCCGCGAGAAGAATTTTATAAAAATATGATAATTAAGCCGGTAGATGAATAAAGCTGTAGTTTTTGACTTAGACGGGACTATTTATTTTGGGAGTAAAATTGCCGATTTTGCTTTGCAAACTATAGATGAGCTTCAATCCAATGGTTATAATGTCTTATTTTTTACTAATAATTCAACTAAAACAAGAGTTGAAATTTTAGATAAATTAATTCATATGGGTATAAGAACTACTGTAGATAAAATATATACCTCAGCTTATGCTAGTGCTATATTTTTGCAAAGAAATGATCTAAGAAATATATTTTTAGTTGGTAGCCGTGGTTTTAAAAGTGAATTAATGAATGCAGATATAAATGTCGAGGATGAGTATAGTTGTGAAGCCGTGGTAATTGGGCTTGATTTAAATTTTAACTATGAAATTTTATCAAGAGCTCTTATTGCATTACAAAAATCTCGTAGAATAATAGTGGCAAATACAGATAAAAATTTCCCGGTAGAAAATGGTCTTTTAAGACCCGGTGCCAATGCTATGCTAAGTGCAATCCTTGGTAGCATTGATGAAGAAATTAAGCTGGATATAGTAGGAAAGCCAAATCCTTTTATGCTCGAAATTTTATGTAAGAATTGGGGGCTTGATAAACAGCATATCGTTGTGGTAGGTGATAGGATAGAAAGTGATATGGCTATGGCAAAGAATTTTAATTGTAAAGGAATTCTAGTTGGCAATGATATTACATTGCTGAATGTTAAGAATAAAATTTTAAGGAGCTAAAATGAATGTTTTAGAATACGAGATGATCGATATTCTTAAAAGACTTAAAGACGAATACGGTGTTTTTGAGATCAAAGCGGAATACGAAAATGAGGGTAGTAGACAGGAGGAGCTTTGTAGGTTAAAAGATATTACTTCTAAAATTGATCTGCCTATTATTATGAAGATTGGTGGCGTAGAAGCTGTTACCGATATGTATAATGCTATCACGCTTGGCGTAAAAGGGATCGTAGCTCCGATGGCGGAGACAAAATTTGCCGTTAGTAAGTTCGTGGCCGCTATAAATACCTTTGTAGCAGAAGATAACCGTAATGATATAGAATTCGCGATTAATGTAGAAACCATAACATGCTATGAGAATTTAGACGATATTTTATCTTTAGAAAATATCAATACATTAACCGGCATAACGATAGGCAGGGTTGATTTTACTGCTTCGATGGGCAAAAATAGGGATTTCGCAGATAGCGATGAGATGTTAAAATATTGCGAAGATATTTACACTAAAGCAAGGGCCAAAGGACTAAAATGCGGTCTAGGCGGAGCCATATCCGCGAAGTCATGCGATTTTATTAAATATCTCATTTCTAAAGGACTACTTGATAAATACGAAACGCGAAAGATCGTATATTGCAAAGATGCTGTAAACAATATGGAAGCCGGAATTTTAGCTGGCGTTGAATTTGAATTAGCTTGGCTTAAGAGCAAGCGTAGGTATTATCACAGAATCAAGTCCGAGGACGAGAAAAGAATCGAAATGCTTGAAAAAAGGCTAAGTAACAGATGAATCTTTTCATCACGGGCGGTAGCGGTTTTATCGGTTCGCATCTAAAAAAGCGTCTTGCGCTAAATGGTAATTTTAATGTTTTCGCTCCAAAAAGTAGCGAGCTAAATTTGACTGACGAAAGGGCGGTTGACGATTTTATCCGTGCGCATAAAATCGATGCTATCGTCCATCTCGCCAATCGCGGCGGCGGTCGCGATACGCTGGATATGACAAATGTGATTGAGTATAATTTACGAATCTTTTTCAATATCGTCAAGCAAAAAAACAAGGTCGTAAAGATCATATCATTTGGAAGTGGTGCGGAATACGGAAAACACAAGCCGATAATAAATGCTCGAGAGGATGATTATAAAGAGGCGCTTCCGCTTGATGAATACGGTTTTTACAAGGCTATCACGTCGCATTACATTGAGAATTGCTTGGATAACATTATCCAGCTTCGTTTGTTTGGAATTTACGGCGAGATGGAGAATTACCGCTATAAATTTATCACAAATGCCGTAGTAAAAAATCTACTGCGCCTACCCATCACGATCAATCAAAACGTATTTTTTGATTATATGTATGTTGACGATCTGCTAAACGTAGTGGAATTTTATATAGAAAATGACGCACGGCATAAAATTTACAACGCAAGCAGCGGGACAAAAATCGATCTGCTTAGCCTAGCTGCGCTAGTAAATGAGGCGAGCGATTTTAAATCCGAGATAATCGTGCTAAATGAAGGGCTGAATAACGAATACACTTCCGACAACAGCCTGCTAAAATCCGAGATGGGAGATAGG
>NZ_CALIJA010000165.1 GCF_938017615.1 uncultured Campylobacter sp.
GCGCAATTTTTCTTTCGATACGGCAGCTGCTTCTAAAATTTTACGCTCGCGGCGGCTAATTTTTATCGTAGCTAGATTGCTGCGCCGTGCGTGAATAATCCACCGCATGAACGGAAGCGATCTAAATTTAAAGGACATCTATGAACGGCGAAATATATCTCTCGTGCGCGCTGTGCGTCGCGCTAAAATCAGCTCTGCGCGGCAATCCTGAGCAGTCGCCGCAAGATCAAAAATATATAAAATTTTTAAATTTTGAATTTGCAAAGGAGCATTTCCGCACCGCAGAGGGTGTGAGCCGCGCAGCGCAGGACGGCGTAAACGACGCAAGTAAAGCTACGGAGCAAAAAGATACGTACGGCGCAGTACAGAGCAGTGCGACGGACAAAGCCGCCGAGAACGGCGGTGCAGCGGAGCAAAAGCGCACGAACAGAAAAGAAGCGGCAAATGAAAAAGCGGCTAGTAAAAAAGGCGCCGGCGAAAGCACGAGCTCGTCGTTTCTGCAAAAAGAGCACAAATTTTTTACCGAGCAAGTCGCGCAAAAAGGGCGCGAGGACGAGCCGATCTCCGCACGGCGGTGTTGGATAGAGCAGTGCCTAAAGCTCGGTTTGAAGGACGCGAGGCTTAGTATTTCAACTTTCGCAAAAGATAGAGCGCTTTTGGGTTTTTCGGCGATGAACGTAAACGGCATCGTCTGCCGCTTCGAGGACTTTGACGGCGTTTTTACGCCTGATTGGAAATACGATCGCGACAAAAAGGCTTGGTATGTGAAATACGTCGAGCACCTTTGGCGCGGAATGCCGCGGGATGCGCTAAACGCGCGCGATAACAGCGCAGAATTCGGGAATGTTTTAGTGCAAATTAGGGATTTTGCGAGCAAGATAGGCTGCGAAAACTTTGCGCAGACGTTTGATAATGCGCTTAAGACGCTGCGGGGCGAAGTCGCCGTGAGCGAGTATTACGCCGTTTCGTTTGCAGCGCTGCCGCAGCCGAGCTTGAGGGCATTTGCCGCGGCGGGGATCGCCGATGTATTCGGTGCGATGGGTTCTTGGGATGATGAGCCGCCGTCTATGGCGCAAGAAATGGGGCTTGGGGACGAATACGACCGCCTCTCGGACGAGCTCTTGGCGCAGAAAAACTTAGCGATTTTGTTTGCGATAAACGGCTGGTAGGGCTTTGGCACAAGAGCTAGAAAGCGCGCTAAGCCTCTATCGTCGCAGGCCTATCAAACGCCGTTACGCTCGGCAGTTCGCCTTTAAATTTCTCTATCTGCACCATGCTCGTGTGCGCGGTGTTGCTTTGCGAGAGCTGCGAGCTCGGTACGTCCCTCGTTAGCACGTTTATGTTGCCGTGTTTGCATAGGCTGCGCTCGCCCCAGACGGCGGGATCATACCACGCACCTTCGCTTACGATCACGACGTTATCTTGCGCCGTATCGCTTACCAGCGCGCCGCAAAGTATCTCGCCTCGGTCGTTGTAGATCCTCACCACGTCGCCCGTTTTTATGCCGCGCGCTTTTGCCGTGGCGGGGCTGATGAGCGCGGGCTCGCGGTTTGCGATCTCGGCGTAGTTGCGGATGAGCGAGTTGTTTAGCTGCGAGTGGAGCCTAAATTTAGAGTGCGCGCCGCTGATGGCGATAGGATACTTGCTCACGTCGCCGCCCAGCCACTCAAACGGCTCCATCCACGTAGCGTGCGGCGGGCAGTCGGGATAGCCTAGCTTTTCAACCGCTTCGGAGTAGAGCTCGATCTTGCCAGACGGTGTTTTTAGCGCGTTTTTCTCGGGATCGGCGCGGAAGTCCGCGTAGTTTGTGAAGTATCGCTTTTTCTCGTCGATCTTATCAAATTTGACATATCCTTTTTGCCAAAACTCCTCAAATTTAGGCATCGCTATGCCCATGCCCTCGGCTTTTGTAGCAGCATCAGCGTAAATTTCCTTCACCCACTCAAGCTCCGTTTTGCCCTCACTAAAGGCCTGCTCGTACTCCTCGCCCCACTGCGCGCAGATGAGCCGCGCGATCTCAAAGTCGCTCTTGCTCTCGCCCGCGGGCTTTACTAGCGGTTTAATCGCAAAAAGGTATTCGCTAGTGGAGTTTGCAAACTCGATATCCGTGCGCTCGCACTCAAGAGCCGATGGTAGCACGATGTCGCTGAGCCTTGCCGTACTCGTCCAAAAAGGCTCGGTGGTGATGATCGCCTCTATCTTTTTCATCGCCTCGACCGCGCGGTTGGTGTCAGGGTGGCGGGTGAAGGTCGAGCCGTTGGCGTTAAACATCACGCGGATGTGCGGCATGACGTACTTTTTGCCGTTGCGCTCGATCTGCTTGCCTGGCTCCATGATCGCGTCTATGAGCCTGCTGTTTGGTATCTCGTGGTATTTGGCTTTGGCTAGCTTGCCTTGCGGGGCGATGTATTTTTCGTTTACCGCGGGGTTAAATGCCTGAAGCTTTGGCGCGACGAAGCTAATATCTGCGTTTTTATGCATCTGATCGTTCATCACGTAGCCGCGCCCCGTCTTGCCGATGTCGCCTAGCATCGCAGCTAGCGTAATCAGCGCCCAGTACGCCATCTCGCCGTGGTGCTGGCGCTGTATCGCGTAGCCCGTGACGATGAGCGTGTCTTTTTTAGCTAGCGTATCGGCTAGGCTTTTTAGCTCCTTTTCGCTCACGCCGCAAATTTTACTCGCCCATTTTAGATCCTTTTTCGCGCCGTCTTTCGCGCCGGTGAAATACTCCTTAAATTTATCAAACCCGACCGTGTAGCGCTCAATAAATTCCTTGTCGTAAAGTCCGTTTTCGTAAAGATAATCGCAAAGCCCGATCAGCATCGCCGTATCGGTGCAAGGGCGCACGGCGAGATAGTGCGCGCCGAAATACTCCGCCGTTTCGTTGTGGTAAACGTCTATGCTGTAAATTTTCATCTCGCCTTTTTTAAATTTCTCTTTCATAATCTCGTAGTAGGCGTAGGAGTTGTGCATCGGCACGCCGATAGCGATCTTGTTTGAAACGACGGGATTCGTGCCCCAAAACACGATCGTTTTGGCCTCCTTTATCACACCCTCCCAACGCGTCGGAGCGTGCGTCGGATCGATAGAGCCCGTCACGTGAGGCAAAAACGCAGTCGCCGCGCCGTAAGAGTAGCCGCCAAGCTCGCTCACGTAGCCTCCTAGCGCGTTTAGCATGCGCTTTGCCGTGCGCTGCGAATGGCCGACCTTACCGAGGCTGCCCCACTGATAAAGCTGTCCGTAAATGGCCTCTGAGCCGTATTTGTCGAAGTTTTCTTTTAAAATTTTGGCGCTTAGCTTTACCGCTTCGTCCCAGCTAACGCGCACGAAGGGCTCTTTGCCGCGAAGCTCCGGCTTTGGATTTGAGGGATCGGCTAGGAAGCTCTTGCGCACGTATGGATATTTCACGCGCGTTTCGTTTTGGATATGATCGCTTAGAGCGTTGTTTAGCACCGTAGGCATCGCATCGCCCTCAAACGGCTCGGTGCCCACGACCCTGCCGCCGATGGTTTGGACGTAAAACGCGCCGAATTTATTCGCGCAAAGCCCCATCTGCTCGTCAAATATCGCCTGCGCCGCCGCGCTAAATTGCTTTGCCTGCGCCGAAGCAGCCGCCAGCGCACCTAGTTTTAGAAAATCTCGTCTTTTCATGGTTCTGCCTTAAATTTAAATTTGTTGGTTGATTTGGTTTAAATTTAGCGGGATTTATGAGGTTGAACTTTGCATTGTATGCCTTTAAACGTATTACGCGACCTCGCGTCTTAGTGATGATTTTACGAAATTTAGGCTTAATTTGCCATTTATCTATGGACGCTGCGGCGAAATTAAATTTTTATACGCAGTTGCTGCTAAAGGAGCTTATCTATCAGCGCGTATCCCCACAGCGCGGCGTTGAGAAATAGGCTCATCATCACGGCCGTGCTTGCGGTGTCTTTGGCGCCCTTGGCTAGCGGGTGGATTTCGCTCGTGGCAAGATCGACCGCGCGCTCGACGGCGGAGTTTATGCACTCGGTTGTGAGCGTAAAGACCGCGCCGAAGATCAAAAATAGATTTAGCACCGCGCCGAAATTCCAAAAAAATAGCGACAGCAGAAGCGGGACGAACACGCAAAGCTCGAGCCTGAAGCTACGCTCGCTGCGCAGCATCTCGGCAAGACCCGCCATAGCGTAGCCCCAGTTGGCAAAAAATCGGTATTTGGGCTGATTGCGCATAGTTTTCCTTTAAATTTAGTCAAAATTTCGTATAATCATACCAAAATTTTTGCGCCAAAGGCTAAATTTGAAACTGATTAGTTGGAACGTAAACGGGCTGCGCGCAGTGCTCGGCAAAGACGGCTTTGCGTGGCTCGCGGAGCAAAACCCCGATTTTTTGGGCTTGCAAGAGATCAAGGTGAGCGAAAAGGACGCTCCGAAAGGGCTTTATGAGCTCGGATTTTCTCAGATCGATCTAAATTCCGCCGCTCGCGCGGGCTATTCCGGCGTGGCGAGCCTAGCGAAATTTAAAAGCGAGACGAACAAGGCGCTGTTTTTCCCCGACGACGAAGGGCGCGTGCTGCAGCACCGCTTCGGCGATGTCGTGCTTTTTAATATCTACTTTCCCAACGGCCAAAAGGACGAGGCGCGGCTAGCCTACAAGATGGAATTTTACGCGAAATTCCTAGCCTACGCGCGCAGTCTCGCGGAGCAGGGACTCGGGGTGATATTTTGCGGCGACGTGAATACCGCGCACCGCGAGATCGATCTCGCAAACCCCAAAGCGAACTCCAAAACCTCGGGCTTTTTGCCGATCGAGCGCGCGTGGCTCGATGAGGTGGAGGCGGCAGGCTTTGTCGATACCTTCCGTGCCGTGCACGGCGAGCTGCAGGACGCCTACTCGTGGTGGAGCTACCGCTTTAACGCGCGCAAAAAACGTAGGTTGGCGGATCGATTATTTTTTCGTCTCGGCAAATTTGCGCTCGCGGCTAAAGGACGCTTTCATCCTAAGCGACGTAATGGGCAGCGACCACTGCCCGGTGGGTATCGAGATCGAAATTTAGCCGGGGCAAATTTCGCGCCGCGCGCTTTGATCTTGCGTGGCTTGCGGATAAGGTGCGCGTAGCGGCGTGAGCTAATGCGCGGATTTAAAGAGGCGGTGCGCAAACGCTGCGCGATAAAATTTTAAATTTAAGGAGAGAAAATGTTGAGCGATATCGAAATAGCAAATGCGGCGAAGCCGGATAAAATTTCAAACGTTGCGAAAAATTTGGGGCTTAGCGAGGATGAGATCGAGCTGTACGGCCACTATAAAGCCAAGCTAAACATCAAGCCGCGATCGCGCGCTTCGAAGCTTATTTTGGTTACGGCGACCAATCCGACGCCGTTTGGCGAGGGCAAAACTACGACCTCCATCGGTCTAGCCGACGCGCTAAAACGTCTGGGCAAAAGCGTTTGCCTTGCGCTGCGCGAACCGTCGCTGGGGCCAGTTTTCGGTATCAAAGGCGGCGCCGCGGGCGGCGGGTACTCGCAGCTGGTGCCGATGGACGATCTAAATTTACACTTCAACGGCGATTTTCACGCGATCACCTCTGCAAATAACCTAATTTCGGCGGTCATCGACAACTCGCTGTATCAAGAAAACCCGCTAAAGATCGAGAAAATTCTATGGAAGCGCTGCATGGATATGAACGACCGCGCGCTGCGCCACATCACCGTAGGACAGGGCGGGCGCACCGACGGAGTGCAGCGCGAGGACGGCTTTAATATCACCGCAGCTAGCGAGATAATGGCGGTTCTGTGCCTCTCGAACGATCTTGCCGAGCTTAAAGAAAACATCGCAAACATAATGGTCGCCTACGATACGCAGGGAGAGCCGATATACGTGCGCGATCTGGGCTGCGCGGATGCCGTGGCGATCCTACTAAAAGACGCGATGAAGCCAAATCTCATCCAGAGCCTTGAGCACACGCCCGCGCTCGTGCACGGAGGACCCTTTGCAAATATCGCGCACGGCTGCAACTCCATAATGGCGAGCAAGCTAGCCCTAAGTCTTGCCGATTACGCCGTGACGGAGGCGGGCTTTGGAAGCGAGCTCGGGGCTGAAAAATTTATCGACATCAAGTGTCGCCGCGCGGGCATCGCTCCGGACGCCGCGGTGTTAGTCAGCACGATCCGTTCGCTTAAATACAACGGCGGCGCGGATAAAGAAAGTATCGCGAGCCCTGATCTTGCCGCGCTTCAAAAAGGCATCGTAAATTTAGGCGGGCATATCGAAATTTTACAAAACTTTGGGCTAAATCCCGTCGTGGCGCTTAATCGCTTTAGCTTCGATAGCGACGAGGAGATCGCCTTCGTGCGCGAGTATTGCAAGCAGCGCGGCGTGCAGATGGCGATTTGCGAAAATTTCGCCAAAGGCGGCGAGGGCGCACTTGAGCTAGCCCGCCTCGTAGTAGATGAGTGCGAGCGCGCTAAGGAGCTGAAGTTTGCCTACGAGCTTAGCGACGATACGGCGAGTAAGATCGAAAAGATCGCTACTAAAATTTACGGCGCGAGCGAGGTCGTTTTCGAGCCCGAGGCGCAAAAGGCGCTGCAGCACATCAAGGCCTTGGGACTTGAGCGGCTAAACGTCTGCATCGCAAAGACGCAGTATAGCTTCAGCGACGATGCTAAGGCGCTCGGGCGCGCGCGCGGCTTTAAGCTTAGCGTCAAGGACCTTCAGATCCGCACGGGAGCGGGCTTCATCGTCGCCGTCTGCGGCAAGATAATGCTGATGCCAGGGCTACCGAAGGTTCCTAACGCGCTAAATATGAAGATCACGGATGGGGGCGTTATAAGCGGGCTAGCATGAAATTTTATTTTCGGCGCTCTAAACCAAAGCCGAAAATTCCGCACTTGGGCGGTAAAATTTAGCTGCGGACTTTGACGGCGATAAATTTTGCTTGTAGGTTGAGACGAGTTTATCGCGCCCCGGTTTTATCACGTCATGGTTTTGCTATGCCTCGGTTTTATTGCGCTGGGTTTTAGCCAGTTGAGTTTTGATTAGTCGGATTAGTCGGATTAGTCGGATTAGTCGGATTAG
>NZ_CALIJA010000166.1 GCF_938017615.1 uncultured Campylobacter sp.
TCACTGCTATACAAATAAATCAAATAGTAGTGTGCCGCTATGGCAACGGCATTGTATAGATACTTACCATATCCAGGTCTGGCGACTTTTATAAACGGGAAAATTTTAAATCCTTTTAAAGAACGGTTAATATAGAAATAGACGATTAGTTTTAGAAGCATATTGATTATATACATAAAAATTAGCGCTACCAAGAAAAGACCCAGAGAACCGACACATAATAATACAACTAGCACAATAAAAGATGAGGTGCGAAAATTTTCAGTTGAAAAATTTCTACGCAATACTTCCTCTTCCACTTTGCACTGCCTTTTAACGACCCCTTTATCTAAAAATTCTATGTATTGATCGGTAAATCTTATTTCGCGTTTATTGCGTATTGCGGTAAAGATATAAGTAATAACGGCGATTAGTAATAGCGCCATGCAGGACAGCAAATATTCGTAAGTATTGATATATCCGAAGTCTATAATATCTCGAATAAGAAGTAGCGGCAGACCCGATACCGGAAGAATTATAAAAAGCCGCGCATAAACAAAAAATTTTTCATAATTTTTGATGATTATCGGCTCTTTGTCGTAATCTCTAGCCTTAGAATTTTTAAATAAAATAGCATTGTCTGGATCTAAATTTTGAAATTTTCTACCGCGCTCTGCGTTTAAATTTAGACCGTCTAAATTTCGATCATTAGAATTTAAAGTTTTAGAATCTGTATTGTTTAAATCCGAGGCATCGAAATTTAAAACATTTAAATTTGAGTTAACGGATTTTGAGGTATTAAAATTTTCGCCATCGAAATTTTGAGCACTAAAATCTTCCTGCGAGCCTTGCTCTAAATTTTGACGCCGCTCATTTAGAATTTTCTTTAGCTCTTCGAGCCTTGCTTCGTTCATCCTTATCCCTCGCCTGCGATCTTAAGCGATCATATTTTACTTCTTTATACCTTGGGATAGTATTAAATTTAAGGCTACCTTGCTTGCCAGACTCAAGCATTTTTGAAATTTATTTGTTGAGTAAAATTTAGTGAGATAAAGAGATAAATTTAAGCGGGAAGAACCCGCTTAAATTTTATTTGCCGCAGCCGCATTTGCCCTGAGCGGCAAGCTTGCGGCGGACATAGGCGATTTTGCTTTGAAGCGGGAGATGCTTAGGGCAGTGGTCTTCGCAGCCTAGCAGCGTCATACAGCCGAATACTCCGTCATCATCGCCGATTAGCTCGTAAAAATCCTCGTCGCTGCGTTTATCCAGCGCATCGATCTGAAAGCGCGCTATGCGGTTGATGCCGACGGCGCCGATGTAGTCTTTTCGCATTATCGCTACGCCGCATGCAGCTACGCAGATACCGCACTCGATGCAGCGATCCAGCTCGAAAACCTCCTGCGCGACCTCCGGCTCGACCTTCTCCTCAAGCTTGGAGATATCGGTTTCGTGATCGGTGTGGATCCAGCTCTCTACGCGTTTGCTCATCGCGTTCATCCAGTTGCCCGTATCAACGCTGAGGTCTTTTAGCAACTTAAAAAATGGAAGTGGCATAAGCTCGATCACGCCGTCCGGATAATCCTTAGTAAGCGTGCGGCACGCAAGCTGCGGCTTACCGTTTACGAGCATACCGCAGCTACCGCAGATACCCGCGCGACAAACGAAGTCGAAGCTTAGCTCGGGATCAAATTTCTCACGAATCACGTTAAGCGCGATAAACAACGTCATGCCGTCGGTCTCTTCGATCTCATAAGTAACGAAGTGCGGCTTTGAAATTTTGCTTAACGGATTGTACTTAAATGCCTTTATTGTTATTTTTCTACTCATATCCTATACCTGCTCTTTCATTAGGTGCTTTGTATTTTGGCTGCAATTCATAATGCATCAATGCTTCTTGAATTTCATATCTGCCTTTGCCCTCGGCTTGCATTTTCTCGCGAATTTCATCGACCTCTTTTTGGCGCACGGCGCTGTCCGGATGCTCGATGATATTGCCTTTGGCGCCGTATCCGCGGAATGCAGGCGGCATCTCCATCTTCATAATATCAAGTGGCTCGTAGCTTAGAGTAGGCATAGTATCGCCCTCTTTCCAGTTTGCAAGCGTTCGTTTTAGCCAGTTTAGATCGTCGCGTTTTGGATAATCCTCGCGGAAGTGCGCGCCGCGGCTTTCTGTGCGATCAAGCGCACCCTTGGCGATACAAAGCGCAAGCTTTAACATCTTCGGTACGCGATAAGCCTCCTCGAGCTCCGGATTTCCGAAAAGCTCTTTATTGCTTACTTTGACGTCCAAGGACTGCTTGTAAAGCTCTTCAAGCTCTTTTACGGCTTTGGCTAATCCCTCGCCGGTGCGGAAGATCGCGCAGTGCTCCCACATCACGTCTTTCATCTTGTTTTTTATCTCAAATACGTTAAATTTACCCTCTTTTTCAAGCAGGCTCTTAATGTAATTTTTCTCTTTATCTACGAATTTTTGTATATCGTGCGTATTGATATCGACATCGTGCCCTTGGCAATACTCCGCAAAATACTCGCCCACGATCATGCCCGCGACGACGGTTTCGGCGACGGAATTTCCGCCCAAGCGGTTAAAGCCGTGCATATCCCAGCACGCAGCCTCGCCGGCGCTGAAAAGTCCAGCTAGCGTTGGGCTCTCACCCGTAGCCTTTGTTTTGATACCGCCCATCGAGTAGTGCTGCATAGGAAGGATCGGAGCCCAGCCCTTGCCGCGCTTTCTGCCCTGCTCGTCGGTTATTACCTCGGTGTCGGCAGGATCGATGCCGTTGAAAATCTCGCAAATTTCTTGCACGTCGCGTAAATTTTTCTCGATATGCTCGCGTCCGAGGATCGATATGTCAAGCCAAACATGCTCGCCGTAAGGGCTCTTTACCCCCTTACCTGCGCGGATATGCTCCATTATGCGGCGACTTACGACGTCGCGGCTAGCAAGTTCCTTTTTCTCGGGCTCATAATCCGGCATAAAGCGGTAGCCGTCCACGTCGCGTAAAATTCCGCCGTCACCGCGGCAACCCTCAGTAAGCAAAATTCCGCTCGGAACGATAGGGGTCGGGTGAAACTGCACCGCTTCCATATTTCCAAGCTGCGCGACCCCCGTCTCAAGCGCGATAGCTGCGCCGATACCCTCGCAAACGACGGCGTTTGTAGTGTGTTTATATACTCTGCCGTAGCCGCCGGTAGCGATCAACGTGCCCTTTGATACGTATGCGATCAGCTCGCCGGTAACCAAATCGCGCACGATTGCGCCGTAGCAGCGGTTGTTTGCGTGAATTAGCGCGATCGCTTCTTTTCTATCATGAATATCTACGTTATGCTTTAGCGCTTCGTTCGCAACGGCAAAAAGCATTGTATGTCCCGTAGCATCGGCAGTATAGCAGGTTCGCCATTTTTTCGTGCCGCCGAAGTCGCGGCTGTGGATAAGTCCGTGAACCTCATCTTTTTCGGTGATCGTGGTCTTTTGAGCGTTGATAATAGCGCTTCGCTCGCCCCTTGTAATCCTGGTCCAAGGAACGCCCCAGCCTGCAAGCTCGCGAATAGCCTTAGGCGCCGTTTGTGCAAACATCCTAGCGACATCCTGATCACAGCCCCAGTCGCTTCCTTTTACGGTATCGGCAAAGTGCACGTCCTCATTATCGCCCTCGCTCATCTTGGAATTTCCAAGCGACGCCTGCATGCCGCCTTGAGCTGCCGCAGAGTGCGAGCGCTTAACAGGGATCAGACTCAAAACGATGGTGCTAAGCCCCTTCTCGCCGGTAGCGATCGCAGCTCTTAAGCCCGCCAAACCGCCGCCAATAACTAAAGAATCGCAATATATTACATTCATCCTAAGCTCCCTATTCTAAACTTAACCATTTAAAATCGGCGATTATCGAAAGCAGGAAAAATGCGCCCCAAACGATAAAAACCGCCTTTTTAATGAAGGCTCTTTTCCTTTGAATTTCCGCCTTCGTGCCGTCTATGCTGATCCATTTCATATATAATCTATAAATTCCGATGCTAGCGTGAGTTACTACGAAAATCAATAAAACGAAATAAAATAGATGAAGCTGTCCGAATCTAGCAATAGCAAGATCTGCAGTAATTTTCGGACCGAATACGATCATTAAAATATGAGCCGCCGCAAAGAAAAATAGTAAAAATCCCGTCCAAAACTGAAACCACCAAAGCGTCGTGTCGCAATGCTTCATTCGCATTTTGTGCGCTTTAAACGCCCTGTAAGCGGCGTAGTTAGCCGGAAATTTTCTCATCGCCAAAAACGCGTGAACTACGAAAATCACGAAAATCACGAAAGCGACGATGTTTGTAACGAAATAAATTCCGCCCGGTTCGGCGAAATGTACGACGCCCTCGAACGCGCCCTTACCGATCAAAATCGTGCCGGTAAATATCATATGACACAGCATGAAACAGGCCAAAATCAGCCCGCTGATGCTTTGCGCCACGTCTTGCAAAGCCATAATGCGGCTTTTTTTGCCGTCTATGGATCTGCCCGTAAAGCCTTCAATGCGACCTAGCATAGGTTCTCCTTAAAAAAGATGATTATAAATCCCCGCTAAACGAAAATTTACATTTTTGTAAAGAGATTATATTACTTTTTAACTTTAGATTAATTTAATTTCTGCAAATTAGTTTTTTCTTCAAAGACTGCTTTAAGAAAACTGCTATCAAAAACATTACTAAAGATAAAATTTGCCCCATCGATAAATTTAAAAATACAAAGCCAAGCCCATCGTCCGGCTCTCTAAAAAATTCTACGAAAAATCTAAACGCCGTGTATAGCATCGCATACAGACATATCAACTCACCGTTAAATTTCTTAAATTTACGGTAGAAAAATAAAATCGCAAAAATAACGAGCCCTTCCAAAACCGCCTCATAAAGCTGGCTTGGATGGCGCAATGTGCCGCTCACCAAAATCCCCCACGGCTCGGTCGTTTCGCGCCCGAAAAGCTCCTGATTTAAAAAATTTCCAACGCGCCCGAAAAAATATCCAAGCGGCACGCTAAGTGCCACCAGATCGAGCAGCGCCCACATATCGGTTTTAAATTTTTTGCAAAACCAAACCGTTGCGATCACGAATCCGACGACCGCGCCGTGATAGCTCATACCGCGGATGCCCACGAACTCGCCGTTATGAAAGGGGTTGAAAATTTGCCACGGATGGCTGAAATACCACGCCGCCTCGCCCGAATAGATCGCGATGTATCCAAGCCGCGCGCCCAAAATGACGCCCACTTCGACCCAGATAAAGTAGCGATCGAGCATCTTATCGCTGAAGTCAAGGCCGTCTTTTCGCACGAAATATTTGGCGATAAATAGCGCCGTAAGCAGCGCCAAAACGTACATAATGCCGTACCAGTGCACATTTATGCCAAACGCGCTAAATGCCACGGGATCAAAGTGGGCGTAAATTTCGTTCCAGTAATTCAAATTTTTCCTTTGTTTTAAATTTTAAAATTTAACGGCGCCCATCGGACGCTGCGTAGCGCACGTTCGACAAAAGACGCAAAGCGACGCATACGTGAGTGCGGAAGCCAGGCTTCCAAGCTTGATCGCAGACGCAAAGCGCTTAAGACGCGGATGTCTAACGAAAGCGTCGAACAATGCGCAGGGCACCTCATGTAAAATTTCAAACGACGACGCTAAATGGGGCGTAAGGCGCCACACGTAAAGCACCGAGCGGCGGTACCAGACGACATACAAAGCGACACGCAAGACGTCAAAGCGCAAAACGACGCGACGCGAACAAAGCACGCAGCACAATAATGCATGCGGTGTAAAATGATGGCGCCGAGCAAAACTCGCAGTGCGCGCAAAACAAACGTCGAACGGCACATGCGCAAAATACCGAATGCCGCGCAGAATTAAAACGACGCGCGCGATACGACAAGCACCGACGCACAAAACCGCAAGGCAGCTACTTTGCATCCGCGCAGATAACGCAGATAAAATTCGCCCGTCTCGCTTAGCTTATCGCGCCCGCAGGAGCTGTATCGGCTACAGCGCAAGAAATTTCCGAAAGCAAGCTTTAAATTCTATCTCTACGCAGCACTCTCCGTGTCGAACGCGCAAAAATACCTAGCGCGCGTTCTAAATTTTAAATTCCAAGCCCCAGCGTCTCTTTCACCACGCGGCAAAAATCCGCCAAAAACCACCCAAGCGCCTTATAATAGCTGCTTTTGGCGTTTATCTGCACGTGCGTAGCAAGCGCGGAAAAGCTAGGAATAATAAATTGCGCCAGATATAGCGTCAAAATTTTATGCGATTTCGCGTCCGTGTTTTGCTTAAAGATCATAGCAAGCAGCGCTAGCATATTGGCTGCGTGAGCGCTTTTAAGCTCCGCGAAAGGCTTTTTAAAGCGGCATTTTTCATAAAACAGCTCCACTTCGCTTTCGCTTATGAGCTTGAAAAAATCCATCTCAAACGCCCCTTTTAGCGCCTCAAAATCGCGCCCTAGCGCTGCGTAGTCCTCGCCCTGCACCTTTTGCCAAAACTCATGGCCGTTTTTGTTCTCGATATTTTTATTTACGATGATCCAGTTTTTGCCCAAGCCGCGCAACTTCTGCTCATCTATCACGCCTTTAAAATTCGTCGCAAAGATTATGCAGATCACCGAGTATAGCTCACCTAATTTCATCTTTTTCCTTTAAATTTAATCAAATTTCGCTCGCCTTTTTTAGCTTTTCGATACCGAATTTTTCCCAAATCCTGCTTAAAGACCGATCCAAGCTCTGCTGCTTTTTATCGATCTCGCCAAAGAGCAGCGAGCCGCCCGATCTGCCGCCGAAATTTGAAAGATTTAGCGCTATGTGGATTATCTGCGCGCTTTTTTTCACGTCGCAGAGCTCAAACAGCTCAAGCGCGGTCTCGCTCAGTAAGCTTAGACTAAACGCCCTATCCTGGCTGATCTGGTGCGAAAACTCCTCGCGCGATTTATAGCGGATCTTTAGATCATAAGTCGCGGGCTTTAGGCCCTTTGCGAGCACTTCGCCCGCCAAATGGCGCGCCAAAATTAAAATTTTACGCCGCAGCTCGTCCCGATCGGCGCACGGCGCGAAGCTGCGCCCAAAGCCGATACTTTTGCGCTCGCGCTTTGAGACGACCTCACCCTCGTCCTCGCCGCTAAGGGCTGCGAAAATTTTCCTGCCGTTTGCGCCCATCTTTTCAAAAATTTCTCTGTGCCCTAGCGCGTCGCCGAAGCTTATGATGCCGTATTTGCCGAGCGTTTTTTGCGCCGCTTTGCCGATGCCAAAAAATTTCGCTACCGGCACGGCGGATAGCTCGCGCGCGATTTGCGATTTTAAAATTTGCCGCACGCCGAAGGGCTTAGCAAGGCTCGTGGCGAGCTTTGCGATCAGTTTTGCTTCGCTAAGCCCGACGCTACACGGAAGGCTAAAGCGGCGCATAATCTCGCTTTGCAAAAACGCGGCAAAGCCCAGCGCGTCCGCGTCGTAGGGCGTGCCGCGTAAATTTAGAAAAAACTCGTCGATGCTAAATTTTTCGATCTCGGGCGTAAAGCTTAGTAAAAACTCATAAATTTCGCGTGAAATTTTTCGGTATTCGCCGTGCTGCGAGCGCACCAAAATTAGCTGCGGGCAGAGTCCGAGCGCGATTTTAACGGGCTGAGCCGAGTGCACGCCGTCCGCTCTGGCCTCGTAGCTCGCGCTTAAAATCACGCTGCCAAGCTCGCTCTTGCCCCCGAAAATCTCCTCGTCGCCGCCTCCGACGACTGCGATCTTTTTGCCCGCAAGTGCGGGATCAGCAAGCCTCGCTACAGAGACGAAGAAGCTGTCCAAATCGATATGAGCTATCAAACTATGTCGATCCCAAAGCCGCTAAGCCCCGCGTAATCTTTCGGCTCGCTCTTGCTTAAAATTTTGATTTTTCTCACGCCCAGATGCGCTAAAATTTGCGCTCCGATGCCGAAGCTCTTAAAATCGGCGCGATTTTGCGCGGATTTTAGCATCAAAAGCACGCCGCCCTCTTTGCGCAAAATGTCCAGATCGCGCATGAAATCGTTAAATTTCGTATCGCTTAAAAACTCCAGATCGCTTGAAATTCTATGAAATTTCACGTTCGTCTGCGCGCTCTTTCCCAGCTCGCCGAAAATATAGGCACGGTGCTCGTTGCCCTCGTGATCGCTCACGTCGTAAAATTTCGCCGCCTCGCCGCACAGCAGAGCGCTTTTTGGCTCGCTAAATTTAACGAGAGTTTCGTGTTTTAGGCGGTACTGCACGATCTGCGCGACCGAGATCATATTGATGTCGTGCTGCGCGCAGAATTTCTCCAGATCGTCCCTGCGCGCCATATCGCCGTCGTCTTTGACGATCTCGCAGATCACGGCGCTTTGCGAAAGCCCCGCCAAGCGGCACAGATCCGTAGAGCCCTCAGTGTGCCCCGTGCGTGCGAGCACGCCGCCACTTTTGGCGATAAGCGGGAAAATATGCCCCGGGCGGACGAAATCATCGGCGCGAGCGCCCACGCGCGACATCAACTCGATCGTCATATTGCGCTCATACGCGCTTACGCCCGTCTTGGCATCTTTCGCGTCGATCGTGACGGTAAATGCGGTCTCGTGGCTGGAGGTGTTTTTATCGACCATCAGGCTTAAACCCAGCTGCTGCGCTATCTGCGGACTAAGCGCCACGCACAGCACTCCGCGAGCGTGCGTGATAGCAAAATTTACCTTCTGTGCGCTACTAAAAGTGCTCGCAAATACCAAATCGCCCTCGTTCTCGCGATCGACGTCATCGACCATAACGAGCATTTTGCCGTTTTTCAGATCCTCGATCGCTTGCTCTACGCTAACCATTATCTCTCCTTTAAATTTACGATATTATTTTGCCGTTTTTATTCACGATCGTTTCGCGACCGTCTAAATTGATCTTGACGTAGTCGTCGCTCAGAATTTTAATAACTTCTATCTCGTCGTAAAACATCGGCTTTAAAATTTCATTATCCTCATCATCTAGCAGCCCCCATTTGCCATCTTTTTTGACTTTAACGTATCCTTCGCAATATTTGATTTCGTCATAATATCCGCACAAAGTATTGTCAAAATCACAAGCAAGCTCGTATACACAAGACACTACCTCTGTGCCCGTTTTATCGATAAAGCCCCATTTGCCGTCCTTTTCAATCTTTGCTAAGCCTTCGCAAAAACTCCCGGCCCGATCATATATGCAGGGAATAACTTCTTTGCCCATTTCATCGATATATCCCCAATATCCGTTCTTTTTAACGTCCGCCAAGCCTTCGCGAAAAACGCCAACGTCATCATATATACAAGGAACGATCTCTTTGCCGGTTTTATCGATAAAACCCCAATAGCCGCTTTTTTGAACTTCCGCCAGTTCTTCGTCAAAATTATAAGCATCATCGTATATACAAGAAATCACCTCCTTACCCGTTTTATCGATAAAGCCGAATTTATCGTTCTTATTAACCCACGCTAAGCCCTCGCAAAACTCCTCGGCCCGATCATATATGCAGGGAATAACTTCTTTGCCCGTTTTATCGACGAAGCCGAATTTATCGTTCTTTCTAACGCATGCTAGGCCTTCGCTAAAATACGAAACATCATCATAGATACAAGAAGCTATCTCCTTTCCCGTTTTATCGATAAAGCCCCATTTATCGTTCTTTTTAACCCATGCCGATACCATCTCGATCTCCCGAATTTAAATTTTGATTTCTGCGTAAGCCGCTTTTAGCTTCTCAAAAAGCGGGGCGAACGACACGCCGTTTACGCGGACGTTTGCGATCGTCGTGATGAAATTCGTATCGCGCTGCCACCGCGGCACGAGATGATAATGCACGTGCTCGGCTATGCCCGCACCCGCGGCGGCGCCGAGGTTCATGCCGATATTTACGCCGTTTGCGCCTAGAGTGTGCTTCAAAATCCCCACTCCGGCGCGCACGTAGCGGCTCATCTCCACCCATGCATCGTCGCTAAGGCACTCGATATTATCCGCGTGCTCGTAGGGTATGACCATAAAGGCGCCCGGGCTGTAAGGGTAGAGGTTCATCACCCCGAAGCAGTGCTGCGCGCGAAAAAGCACGCCGTTGCGATCGTCGAACGCCGCATCCGCCGCCGCGTCGCAGAAGGGACAGCCGCTTCTTTTTTCGGTAAAATACTCGCTTCGCCAAGGGGCGCAAAGATAATCCATCTCTTTTCCTTTCCTAAATTCCAAAATTCTATGGAATTTTAAAATTTGCGTTTCGCAAAATTCTATGAAATTTGAAATTTAAAACTTCTAAATTTCATAAAATTTTAAATTTACGCGTTTTGCGCTTGCTCGCACGACGTGGAATTGTGCACGCGACGGGGCGGGACGCGCTTTGCAATCCCAGACTGCGCGAGGCGCCTCCTCTGCGCGATATACGTTTTGAGGACCAAAGCCCGCGGCGGGCGCGTATTTGGCGAACACTCATCGCGCGGCAAACATAGCGTCTAAGTCCGCACCGTAGCCGTTTGCGCGGCGTGCGATAACAAGCTCGCGATGCCAAAGCGCACGTACGCCTACGCGGTATGCGATATCAAATCTACGCGTTCGTTTGCGCGGCGCATTATAACAAATCTTAGGCGCACTCACAGGCACGGTACGCGGTGCCAAACCTGCGCTGCAATCACCATCGCAACACGCGGTAAAATTTAACGCGGCGCGGTCATAGCATAGCTGCGGCTCAATCGCGGCGTATCGCAGCCGAGGCGGCTTAGATCGCGAGCTGCGATTAAATTTACGGCGCCGCGCAATCGCCAATGCCGAAGCGCTAGACATACAAGGCATTACGATAGACGCGCAATTCTCGGCACTCAATGCTACAAGCGCAAACCCGCCTGCACGAAGCTATGCGAAACGTAAATTTAAACCTCGCTCCGCAACCGCTCGCACGGCGCGCAATAACAAACTCACGATGCCAAAGCGCAGCGTGAATTCTCGCGCGATGTGCGATATTAAATTGCGGCGCGGCGCTAAATTTAAAGAGCCGTTAAGTTTTAAAGTCCGCCGAATTCTACGAATTTTAAAATTTACTGCCTTAAAATTTCGCTCCGTTCGCTAAATTTAACCGCTCGCTTCGGGTTTAAGCCTGCGCGATCAAATAAGCTGATTTAAATTTCGCCGCCCGCGCCGAGTTTTATCTCGCGCAGCGCAGCGCCGACGTCATTTTGGCGCATAAAATGCTCGCCGATCAAAAACGCATCGACGCCCGCCTCGTGCAAACTTAAAAGCTGTTCGTGCGAGTACAGACCGCTTTCGGCGACGATGATCTTGCCGTTTGGAATCAGCGGGATCAGTCGCTCACTCAGGCTCGTATCGACCTCGAAAGTCTCTAAATTTCGATGGTTGATGCCGATAATATCAGCCCCTGCGAAGACCGCTTTTTTCAGATCGTCCTTATCGTGGATCTCGCACAGCGCCCGAAGCCCCAGCCTGCGGGCAAACTCAAGCAGTTCTCTTAGCTCCTTGCGCTCAAGCGCTTTGGCGATCAGCAGGATAAAATCCGCGCCGTAAACCAGCGCCTCGAGGACCTGATAACGATCGACGATGAAATCCTTGCGCAAGATGGGCGTGCGGGTATAACGGCGGATCTGCGGGATAAACTCCAAATCGCCTCTGAAATAATGCGGCTCGGTAAGCACCGAAAAGGCGCTCGCACCTGCATTTTCGTACTCCACGGCAAGGTTTAGCGACTCAAAATCCTCGCGGATGATCCCCTTGCTCGGGCTTGCCTTTTTGATTTCGGCAATGATGCGAAGCGGATCCTTCTCATCGCTTCTAAGCGCGCTTATGACGTCGCGTGGCTCGTAGGGATTGGCGCTTAGCGAGCGGCCGAGCAGATCCTCGGGCAGCCTTTGTTTACGAAGCGCCAGATCCTCGCGAGTGCGTTTTAAAATTTCATCCAAAATCATCGCTACTGCTTTGGTGTCTGGATTTTAGAGCCGATGGGCTCTTTCGACGTAGAATTTTGCTCTGGCACAAAATCCTGCCTCGATACGGAATTTTGTCTTGACGAGACAGAATTCTGCGTGGCGGAATTTATAGGCGTCGCAAAATTTTCAGAAGTCGCGGGATTTGGTGTCTGGTTTTGAACCATGGAATTTGCAGACCCAGCAGAATTTTGCGAAGCGGAGTCTTTTGGCGTTAAATCACGCGTTGCAGCGGAGCTCGGACGCGCGGAATCTAACGCAGAGCTTTCGGGCGCCGTAGATTTTATGGAATTAGGCGAAGGAGTTTTTATTGCCGGGCTTTGCGGCGCCTGATCTTTCGGCGCGGAGCCTTTTATCGTAGCGGGGTTTTGCGATATAGAATTCTGCGGCGCTACGCCTGTGCCAGCGGCGCACGCATCGATCGCCTCTAAATGCTCTTTGCCTTCGGGGGAATTAAAAAATTCTGCGTCTTTGATCTTAGCCATTTCATTTTTAGCCTTGTCGCACTCGCCAAGCTTGTAGTATCCCCAAGCAAGCGAGTCCAGATAATACGGCGAGTCGGGGTCTTTTTGCAGGGCGCGGCGGACGAGCTCGATGCCCTTGCGAACGTCCAAATCGTGATCTATTAAAATGTATCCGTAGTAGTTTAGATGCACGGGGTCTTTAAGCTGCGGCGCAATATTTTCAAATTTTGCCACTACGCTAGATAGGGTCTTGGCATCCACGTTTTTGCCCGCACTTTCATATTCATAGATCGCCTCGATCGCCAAAAAGTCGTAATTTTTAGTCTTCATAAACTCATCGCGTGCCATTTTAATCGCGATTTTATAGTCTTTTTTATGCGCGTAGGCATCGATTAGAAGCTCGCGCTTGTAGTCGTATTTCTTCAAAAGCTCGATTATTTTATCAAAGTCGTTTGAGTAGTAATAAATCGCTATCATATCGTCTAAGAATTTATTATCCCCTTTGGCTTCATACAGCGCTTCATCGATCTTAGCGACATCCAAATAGCGTTTATTCGCGCGATACACATCAGCTAGCAGCTCGCACGCCATACCCTGGGCGCAGCCGTAGATGCGCCTGTGCGTCTCTATAATGCGGATAGCTCCGTCCGAATCATCGAGTTTATTTAGCAGCACGTCGCATAATCTGATGAGATTTTCGTCGGTTTTGTCTAGCTCATAGGCTTTTTCAAAGTAGGTTTTGGCTAAAGTAAAATTCTCCATCGCATAATACGTCGCCGCTAAGATTGCATAACTTCGCGAAACGGGATCTACGGTGACTAGCTTAAGAGCAGCGGTATTGGCATTTAGATTATCTTTAATGCCTAAGTAGTAGCCGATTTTTACTCGCAGATACTCAGAGTCTGAGCTTAGGCTCTTTTCGCCGAGCTTTAAATAGCGCGCCGTATTTTTACGATCTTTGATCGCAAAAGCAGTCTTTAGCGCTTCTAGCAGATAAACGGACGAGCCCGTTTTATTGTATGCCTTTTCGTATAAAAACATCGATGCGACGGGATCTTTATGCAGTAGCTCCAAAGCTGTAAGCAAATCGAAATTTAGCTCGGCGTCTTCTTGCGCTCGCATCGCGTGATTTAGCTTTTCTTTGGTTATACTTTTAGCGCTTACGCCGCGATTTATCAAGCTCTTTTTAATTGCATCTTTTGCACCGTTTTTTGTACCAATGCTGGAATTCCGATCAGACGCCTTTTTATCCGTAACGGACTGCTTCGCTGCTGCAGCATTCGTCCCACTCTCCGCACTTAGATACTGCGGTGCTAAAATCATCGCCGCGATTAAAATTCCGCTTAAAACCTTACCCCGATACATTCTTCCTCCAATTCTTTAGTATGCGTTTTAAAATATTCCCAAAACGGAAAGCTACGACACTGCTTCGGACGCAGCTCGTAAATCCCGCAGTTGCGATGCGCTTCGTCAAAAAACACGCACGCTAAGCCGCCTTCAAAGGGCTTTTCTTTTACGCTAAATTTAGCGCCTATTTTTTGTAAATAAATTTCTTTAAGCCTTGCAGGCGAAATTTTAAATTTTACCGCTAACGCCGCAATCTCACTCTCATCTATCCAGATATAGCCGCTCTCTCCAGTGCAACACTTGCCGCCGCAGCGCTCACACGCGCTAGCATCGAAGCTAAAGCCAAACTCACTCATAATCCACGCTCGTTAAATCCGCACTTTTGTAGATCGCGTGGGCTTGTGCGGTGCGCCTTCCGTGCGCGCTAGCATAGATCGGAAGGGCGATCTCACAGGGCGAGCGCGAGTTCTTACGGGCTTGCAAAAGCGCGAGCTTAGCGGGCTTTGAAATGTCAGGATAGACAAAACCGAGCCTCGTTAAATTTAGCCTAAACTCGCCCAAAAGCTCGCAAATTTTAGCTAGCTTGCCCGCCTCGTAGCAAAAAATAAGCGTACCGCCAGGCTTAAGATGAGCATTTGCAGATCGCACAAAATCCCGTAGGCTAAGGCTTGCTGCGCTCTTACTAAGCGCCATATGAGGCTCTTTGCTAAGCGAAATGCGCTCTCGATAAAAGGGTGGATTTGAGACGATAAAGTCAAAACGCTTCTCGCTTTTAAACTCCGCAAAATCCGCGTGCAAAATCTCGGCAGGTAGATCGTTTTGCAAAGAATTTAGCCTTAAGATTTCTAAATTTCGCTCTTGAATTTCTAGCAAGCTTAAATTAATGCTCTCAAAATCGCGCTTTAGTAAAAGCCCTAAAATTCCACATCCTGCGCCCACATCTAGCACGTCGCCGTATATCGCTCGCGGATTTAGCGCGCCTTTGGGGCTACGCTCATCGCAAACTGCAAACCCGCCGTCAAACAAGCACTCCGCAGCAAAATCCTTGCGCGCTTTGGCGTCTTTAAATTTGCTCGCGAAATCTTTATCGTGCGTCTTTTGAGATTCTAAAGACTGCACGATTTGCTCGTCACAAAGTTTAAAATTTTCACCGCTTGCGATATCGGGCTTTAAAGTATGCTGGGCTTCGTCGCTTTGAAAATCAGAATTTTTGCAGCGCTCACTTTGAAATTTCGCCCGAAGTCCCGCTTTAAATTCTCTTTTAAATTCCGCCTGAAGTTCGGCGCAGCCCTTACTTCCAAAATCGCGATCATTCCCCACGCTATGGTTAGCGGCATACGACTCTTCTTTGCTAAAAGCGCAATCCTCGGCGCAAAATTCCGCTTCGCCGCCTGCGAAATCCGAAGCGCAAAACTGCGCATTAAAGCCTCCATCTGTCGCGTCTTTAAATTCCGCACCGCAGCCCAGCGCTAAAGAGCCATTTTGCGATGCTGCGTCAGCTTTACGCACGCCTGAGCTTCTTATAAAATTCCACAAAAAAATCGTATCGCTCGTGTAGCGATAGCCCTTTTTTGGCTGATAAAGCCTCATCTGCGGATATTTTTGATGATGGTATGAGCGTGATTTATCGCCACTACGATCGATCCACCACTTCTGCTGATGAGATCTCCGCCGACGTAAAGCCCGCTAGTGGCGGTTTGAAGATTTTCATCCACGATCGGCACGCCGTTTTCATCGTAAGCGATGCCGCATTTTTTAAGAAAATCGATCGGGCTCGTGCCGCCGATCGCGTAGATCACTCGGTCAAATACGAGCTCGGTGCCATTATCAAATTTTACCAGCACCTTGCCGTTTTCATTCTCAAGAGCCTCTATATCGATACCTAAGCGCAAGATGATGTTGCCGTATTTGGTCTCGCGCATTACGTCGCTTTCGTTCGTCTCGTTTAGGCGGGTAAATTTAGGCTTGCGATAGCAAAGCGTCACGACATTGGTTTTACATAGCGCTATAGCGTATTCCGCAGCTGAGTTACCGCCTCCAACGACTAGAATTTTTTCATTGATCGTGCATTTATCGAGATTGAAATTTACTCGTTGCGTGATCGAAGGTGGAATTTTATAAGCGGGCTTATTAGGCTTTCCCATCCTGCCAATTGCGACGATGACGTTGCGGGCGCGGTATCCAGCCGAACTAGTCGTGATATAAAATTCATCTGCGTGCTTTTCGATCTTTTCGACTTCACTTTTGAAATTCGTATCGATTTCATCGCTATCTAAGAGCTCGTCGAAATAATTTAGCACGCTCTCTTTCGTGCCGGTTTCAAACGAAATAGAGCCACGCGTCTCGCTGTCAAAGCCCTTATATTCTTTATCGACGCGCTTTTTATCTTTGTAAAACTGCCTAATCGTTTGAGAGTGGTTGTCGCCTTTTTCGAGCAGAAGTACATGCGCAAGCCCGTTTCTTTTGGCTTCTACTACGGAAGCGATGCCGCAAGGACCGCCGCCGATCACCGCCAAGTCGTAAACGTCTATCATAAATTTCCTTTAATCTTTTAAATTTCATACGAAATTATAGTAAAAATTCCATTAAAATCAGTGGAATTTCCTAGCAATTTCGCAGCTTAAATTTAAAATTTTAACGCTTATAAGATGCTTGCTTGGCTAAATTTGAAAAGACATAATTTTCTCCGTTTAAATTTTAAATTTCACGGCGCCAATCCGTTTGTAAAAACTAGCGCGGCAGAAGCTACAGAAGCGGCGAATTTAAAATTTTACTTCGCCGAGATGGAATTTTGCGAGCTAAGATAAAGCGGCAAGGGCGGTAAAATTTTAAAATTTTACCGCTCAGGCAGAAGTTTTAGTAGAAGCTTTAAGGCTAGTTGAAATTTAGCGTATATTTTATGCTAAAGTTAAATTCCATATCTTTCTCGACCTTTGGAAAGCTACCTTTTGTGCGCTCGACCGCGCTTAACGCGCCCTCATCAAGCGAATCGACATTCGAGGAAGACGTAACGCGAAGACCCTTAACATCGCCGCTTGCCGTATAGGTAAAGTGCACGCCTACGACGCCGATTTTACGCATACGTTGCGCATTTTTAGGGTAGTGCGACTGCGCGTAGCGCGAAATGATGGCGAAAATTTTCTTGCCAACATCGCTATTGCTAGGATCGCCGCGGCTCGTGATGGCGTCGCTACCGCCGCCCGCTGCGCTGGAGCCACCGCCCCCGCCGCTACCTAGCGAAATAGGCTTTGTCGGATCAAACTTCGCCGTTAAATTCCTATCGCTGCTTTGAACTTTATGCTCTTTTTTCGGCTTAGGTTTTTCGATCGGTTTTGGTTTTTCTACCGGCTTTGGCTTGGGCTTTTCGACCGGTTTGGGTTTTTCGACTGCGGGCTCTGGTATAGGCTCCGGTTCAGGAATCGGCTCTGGCTCAGGTATCGGCTCCGGCTCAGGCGGAGTTGGTTCCGGTTCGGGTTCGGGCTCAGGCTCCGGCGGAGTGGGATCTGGCTCAGGATCCGGTTCAGACTGATCGGAAGGAGGCGGGATATTGGGCTCATCGGAGATATCGCCCTGCTTGGCATCATCCATTATGCTATCGATGGAAAAGGCTATCATATCGGGCATGCTAGGCGGCTTCGGTGCCGACGATAAAAGAGCAAAAACACCCACAGCGATGATGCAATGCAGCACCAAAGATACAATGAAGCCTATTGCGCTATCTTTATTCATTGCTCTTTTTCGGTCACGATCGCAAATTTTTCATGGCCCGCCTTTTTTAGGACATCCATGATAGAAATGAAAGAGGAAAATTTCGAGTCTTTATCGTTTTTCAATACGACAAGATCGTTTTTATCGAGCGCGGCAATTTTTTTCTCAAGCTCATCCTCGCTTATTGCGACATCGTCTAGATAAATTTTAGATTCGCTATCCACTTTGATGGTAACTTTTTTATCCTCTTGCGGGTTTTGCGAGCTTGAAGAAGATGGAAGATTTACCTTAATATGCCCCTGCGCAATGAAAGTCGAGACACTAAGCACGATCGCTAGCAGCACCAGCATAATGTCGATGAACGGGACGATATTTAGCCCGTCTCGTCTAGGGATACTCATCTTTCTACCTCATCGTAGCGGTTTAGAAGCACATCTACCTTGCGGACGAAGCCGTTGTAGATGATGAGCGTAGGTACGGCGACGACTAGACCGGTAGCCGTAGCTTTAAGGGCAAGCGAGAGACCTTGCATGATAGCCTTGGTATCGATACCGCTTGCAGTACTCATATCAAAAAATGTGATCATAATGCCAATAACAGTACCTAAAAGACCGATGTACGGAGCATTTGAATAAACAATATAAAGCGTCGTTAAATTTTTTGTCAGAGCCTCTTCATATAGCGCCTTGCTTTTGTAATCGCTCGCCTTAACCTTCGAATAAAAAAGCAGCCTTTCGATAGTAAACCACACGACTAAAAAGCTCATAAATCCGAGGATCGCAAAGATAATGTAATCCACGTAATGCGCCAAAAATTCCATAATGCCCATAAGCTCTCCTTAAAAATTTTAAAAATTTTTATAAATTCAGCAAAGTGCCTTGCCAAAAAATGAGCGATTTTATCAAAAGTAGATTTAATTTTTACTAAAATTTTGATGATCGATATTTAAATTATATTTTATCATTTAGCTTTATTTAATGATAATAAAGCATTCGGAGATAAAATTGTAATGATTTTAAAATGTCTTGATAATTAATATAAAATAAAGGATTAATTTTATATTATTCGCCGTTTTTTAATCTTATTATCATTTGGGAATTTCGTATGAAAAAATTTCATCTGGCTTTGTCTTTGTGCGCGGTTCTTTGCTTAAGCGCACAAGCAGACGAGAAATCAAGCGCTACGGACGCGTCCAAAAGCAAGGATTCAAATACGCAAAGCCTAGGCGTAATCGAAGTTACTAGCGATTCTAGCACGCCTAGCACCGTGGATGATGTCAAAATCAACACCCGCAACGCTACGCTCATCAAAGATGTATTTCGCGACATTCCGGGCGTGTATGTGGGCGGCACCAACGGCATGAATCAAAAAATTTATATGCGTGGCGTAAGCGATCGTGGCTTAAATATCACGATTGACGGCGCGAAGCAAAACGGCAATACCTTTCATCACAACGCCGATTTACTAATCGATCCTGATCTTATCAAAGCCGTAGAGGTCGATGTAGGCGCGCGCTCGGTCGTGAACGGCTCGGGCGCTTTGGGCGGCTCAGTTGCCTTCAAGACGGTAGACGCTTCTGACATGCTTGAGGACGGTCAGGATATCGGCGCCAAGCTCAAAGTGGGCTATACAAGCAATAACGAAGGCTATTCGCAAAGCGCGATGCTTTGGCAGAGCGTTTGATAGCCTAGATATGCTTGCTGCGTTTAAGCACTACGGATACGGCTTCGGCGAATCGGGCAACGGCAAGCCTACGGGCGGCGACGGCAACGATATAAATTATTTATTAAAAGCGGGCTATAGCTTTTTGGATTTTCATAAAATTTCGCTCTCTACCGAGCATATGCAGTATAAAGGTCTCTATCCGCTGCGACCGGAATTCGGCTCATGGTTAAACGGACAGCTGGATAACCGCAAATACGAGCGCGATACGCACACGATCAAATACACATATAATCCAAGCGACCTGCTAGAACTCGACATCACTGGATACTACACAAAGCATCAACGCATCGGATCGACTTCGACGAACGTAAAATGGGGCGTCGAGACCAAAGGCGGCAAAATCGGCGCTAAGAGTAAATTTGAAACGGGCGATCTGGCTCATACGCTGCGCTACGGCTTTGATTACTACCGCTCCGAAAACTACGTCAAGCCCGGCAATCTACGCCCCGAGAAGGTTGATAATTATAGCTTTTATATCGAGGATGCTATGCGCTACGGCGGGCTTACGGTAACTCCCGGCGTGCGCTACGAAAGGCACGAGCTAAAGACTTATAACGGCAGAGGCGCGAATATTTCGAGCTACAAATATAAATTTGACGAAGTAAGCTCCGCCTTGGCGCTTGATTACGAGATCGGCGCGGGATTCGGAGCGTTTGCGAGCTATGCACGAGTATTTAGAGGACCTGACGTAATGGAGAGCATGATGGCTGCGGGTACTAGCCGCGGCAGACCACTAAGCTGGATGGCCAATGAAAATTTAAAAGCCACTACGGGTAACGCCTACGAAATAGGCGGTCGCTACAAAAGCGATCTGGCAGAAAATTCCTCAGTAAGCCTAACTGCGAAGTATTTCAGAACGGAATATAAAAATTTAATCGTAGATAACAACGCGGCGGGCGGAATCGTCGGCTGCCCGGGAGGCGCAGCAAATACTTTATGCAGGGCTAACGCAGGCGGTGCGGACATTGACGGCGTCGAGCTTTTCGCAAGATTAATATTAGATGATTTGAGCCTTGCTGCGGGTTACACACACCAGCACGTAGAATATAAAGACCGCGTACGCAGGGGCTCGGGCTATCTAAGCTCAAACATCATCGGCTACCGCGACTATGGCGATAAATACACCTTCAATGCCGAGTACGCAATCTCTGCGGCGGATCTACTGCTGGGCTATAACTTGCTCTTTTTCAACTCCAAAAACGTAGCCTCCGCAAATAGCGACGAAAAAACAAAAGTGCCTAGCTACGCGGTTCACGATCTATACGTCACTTACGCTCCAGATAGCGGACGATTTAAAGGGCTTGAGATCAACGCGGGCGTTTACAATCTCTTTGATAAAGCCTACGCATCGCACTCGCAGCGCAGCGCCGATTTCACCGGAGATTCAAATGCTATCGACTGGGAGCCCGGACGAAATTTCAAGCTAAGCGTGGCGTATAAATTTTAAAGCTTACGCGAGATGACGGTACGAAATTTTGCACGCTAAAGCGGCGAAATTTTAAAAATTCAAAACCCTTGGAATTTCAAAATTCTAAGGGTTTTATAAATTTGAAATTCTTAGACTTAGAATTTCAAGCTTTTAAATCCTACTAACATAAATTTTCTCGTAAAATTCTTGCGAATAGCAAAATTCTCATTTGCAATAAAATTCTAGCTTACGGCAAAATCCCCAAAATTAAAAGCGATATCCGCAACGCTTCACATCCAAAGCTCGCTTAGAATTTATAAAATTCCTCCCGCTTCAAGTGCCGTCCGTTTACTCTTCATCGTTAAAATTCCGTTTTAAATTCTACTTAAAAGGAGAGCCTTTGTTAAATTATACTAAAAACGCCATTCGCGGAGCATTTTGGACGAAACCGTTTATAGTTTTAGTGCTGCTTTTGCTGCTGCTAATTCCGCTAAGCTTTATCGATAATCTTACCTACTCGCGCTCCGAAACCAAGCAGCTCGCGCAGGATTCGATCCTCACACCGGTGGGCGGCGAGCTGCAAATCCAGGGCCTTGCGATCGTAGTGCCCTACGCAGAGATAATCGAAGCGATAGACAAAAGCAACAACGAGCTCGTAAAAAGGCGCGTAGAGAAAAATTTCATCATCGTGCCTAAAAACTACTCCCTCGCGGCGGAGATCGACCCCACCTATCTAAAGCGCGGGATTTTTCGCGTTCCGATATATAACGGCGACTTTGCGCTTAAGGCGGACTTTGAGGCGATAAACTATACCGAGCTCGGCGTCGATCCTGCGCGGCTAAATTTCGACGAAGCCGTGCTAGTGCTCGGCGTAGGCAATCAAAAATCCTTCACCGCTTCTCCCGCTTTAAGCCTAAACGGCAAGGAGCTTAAGCAATATCACGGAAACACCGAAGCTAAAATTTTCGATCGGAGTTTAATCTACAAGCTCCCCACTTCAGCGCTGTCGTCTGATTTTAGCATCAGCGGTACGCTTAAAATCCAAGGCGGCGAGGCACTTCATCTAGCTCCGATCGCGCAAAATAGCCGTTTTGAAATTAGCTCTACTTGGGCATCGCCTAGCTTTGGCGGCGGCTTTATCGCCAAATCGCGCGAGGTAAGCGCTAACGGCTTTAAAGCTTCGTGGGAAGTTACAGGCTTAGCCGCAGGCATTGCTCCTGCGTGGCTTGCAGATCAAGATGACCGCGTCGCTATGACGAACTGGCGCAGCAACGACGATAGAAATGATGCCGTAAGCATCGGCTTCATCGAGCCCGTGAACAACTACTCGCTGATTAAGCGCTGCACGGATTACGCTCTGTTATTCTTAGCGGTGCCGTTTTTGGCGATCTTTTTGTGCGAGGTTTATACTCACGAGCGCATCCACCCGATCCAATATCTACTCATCGGGCTTGAGGACGTCGTTTTCTACCTGCTGGTACTTTCACTCTCCGAACACATGGGCTTTGCGCTTAGCTATGCTGCTTCGGCGATCGCGGTAAGCGCGATAGTATTTTTCTACGCAAGCGCGATTTTCAAAGGCGCGCGCTGGGGCATTTTCATCACTTGCGTTCAGCTCGTTTCATATGCGATCCTCTATGTCATCTTAAATTCCGAAGACTACGCCCTATTAATGGGAAGTCTGATGATATTCGCGGTGATTTCGCTGGTGATGTATTTTACGCGCAAGCTCGACTGGTACGACACCGCAATCCCAAGCGGCGAGAAAAAACAAGAGCCTGAAATTTAGCCTTTAAATTTGCCGCTAAATTTAATCGCGACGGCCTTTGGAGTTTTAAAATCCAAAGGCCATTTTAAATTTGCTCGCTAAATTTCAACTGCCAAAATTTTATCTATTTAAAATTTAGCCGCCGCGGCAGACAAACCGCGGCGCGGGAGCAAGATGCGCGGCGGCGCGTGCGTCCCACGCGGCGCGAAGCGAAAAATCATTTTGAACAGGAACATATCGACTCGCTTGTTTCGGCGATGCGCGATAGCATTTTCGAGTATCAAAAGCGGTGGTTTTCGCACGTGAATGAACGCGTCCGCCTGATTCTCAAAAGCCGCCAGATCGGTGCAACGTGGTATTTTGCGCGCGAAGCGCTCGTCGATGTGCTGATGACCGACCGCTCACAAATCTTTCTATCGGCCAGCCGCGCGCAGGCGAATCAGTTTCGCAACTATCAACGGCAATTCGTGCGCGAAGTGCTGGATATGGATTTGGAAGGCGACCCTATCGTGTTTTCATCCGGCGCGGTTGAATTCTTTTTGGGTCGCAATATTGCCACGGCACAGGGTTATGCCGGGAATCTGTATTTTGATGAAATTTACTGGGTGCCGTTTTTCGGCACGATGGAAAGCACGGCGGGGGCCATTGCCACGCACAAACGATTCAGGAAAACCTATTTTTCAACTCCCAGCGTGGTTTCTCACGATGCCTATCCGCTTTGGACTGGCGAAAGGTATAACGAAGGCAGGCCGAAAAATGAGCGGGTGACGATTGATTTATCGCCCAAAAAGCTTGTTCAGGGGGTGCGCGGTGGTGATGGCATTTGGCGCAATCGCGTGACGATTGAAGATGCCATCGCGCAGGGGTTGCATTTGGTGGATATTGAGCAAATCCGCCGGGAAAATGCGCCTTCGGCTTATCGCAATTTATACATGTGCGAATTTGTCGATGATGAAACCGCCGTTTTCCCGTATGAATGGCTGAAAAATTGTGGCGTTGATTCGTGGGATGAATGGAAATGCGATTTTGAACCGTTTGCGCCACGGCCATTCGGTTATCGTGGCGTTTGGGTGGGTTATGACCCCAGCGGGGGCGGCGAAAAAGGCGATGCCTGCGGCCTTGTCGTTATCGCGCCG
>NZ_CALIJA010000167.1 GCF_938017615.1 uncultured Campylobacter sp.
GAGCCTTTAATATTTTTAATCTTTATAAAAAATTCCACACTAAAATCCGTCGTTCGCATACTCCTAATCTATAATTTAAATTACGCTTAAACTAAATTCACAATGATCCGTCGCTGCTACTTTCGCGGGGTTTAGGAAGCGGCGAAATTTTAGTGTAATACTCCTCCTTGCCGTTGTATTGGCGACTGAAAACGCCGTCCGGGATGGTAAAATTGCGCTTGGTTTGCGGATATTCTTTTAAATAGGCATCTAAAAATTTTGCAAACACCGGTGCTGCGGTACGTCCGCCACCCTCGACCTTTCGCATAGGTTTATAATCGTCGTTGCCGTACCAGATTATGATCTGCAAATCCGGCGTAAAGCCGCAAAACCATGCATCTATGCTATCATTTGAGGTGCCTGTTTTGCCCGCTATGTCGATGCCCTGCACACGCGCGCGAGTACCGGTACCGCGCTGCACGATATTTTTTAGTAGCGTAGTCATCAGATACGCCTGTTCAGGGCGCAGCACGCGGCGGCGCTCAGGCTCTATAAAGCGAGTTTTGCCGTCCTTATCGGTAATCGAAACGATAAATTTTGATTTTGCAGTAATCCCAAGCCCCGGGAACATCGAATACATCGTAGAGTATTCAAGCGGCGAAATTCCGTAGCTGCCGATAGCCACCGACAGGGCTGGCGGGACGTTTTTAAAGCCGAACTCGCCCAGCTTTTTTACCGCGCGATCAACGCCGATAGATTGCATCAGATTGATCGAGGCAAGGTTGCGCGAGCGAGTTAAGGCTTCTTTGATCGTGATGTAGCCGCTGTAAGTCTTGTCGTAATTTTTTGGCTTCCACGTTTTATCGCTGCCATCGTCGAATTCTCTAGCTATATCGGGCACCTCAGTCATCGTCGAGTAGCCCATATCAAGGGCGATTTGATAGACGAAAGGCTTGAAGCTGGAGCCGGTTTGGCGCTGGGATTGGCTGGCGCGATTGAAATTTGATTTCGCGTAATCCACGCCGCCTACTAAGGCTAAAATTTCGCCATTTTGCGGATGCGTGACGACCATAGCGCCGTTTACGTTGCTTGCATTGGCGTCTTTGTTGCGCTTTAAAATTTCATTGTAGCCGAAAACTAATGCATCTTGCGCCATCGCCTGCGCCTTTAGATCAAGGCTCGTATCTATGCGGTATCCGCCCGTGCGGACGTCCGGTAGAATTTTTTCCGCTTCTTTTATGATCTCATCTACGGCATACGGCGCTGCGTTTTGCGTGAGCGTTTCATTATAAATCGTAGGCTGCTCGTTCATCGCAAGCTCATATTCGGTCTTATTTATCCAGCCGAGCTCATGCATCCTATAAATCACGTTATTGGCGCGCGAAAGCGACAAATCTAGGTGCTTAGTAGGATCAAAGCTGCTAGGAGCTTTCGGTAAACCCACTAAAATCGCGATCTCTTTAAGACTCAAATCTTGCAAATCTTTTTTGAAATATCCTAAAGCCGCCGTGCGGATGCCGTAATATCCGTGCCCGAAATACACCTCGTTGAAGTAACGCTCTAGAATTTGTTCCTTGCTTAGGGCGTTTTCTATCTTAAGCGATAGGATCGCTTCTTTGATCTTGCGATCAAGCTTCTTTTCGCTCGAAAGAACTAAATTTCGCGTGATCTGCTGCGTAATCGTGGAGGCTCCTTCGACGAATTTCATCGCTTTGACATCCTTAATAATCGCCCTAAAAATCGCCTCGACATTCACACCGCCGTGTTCGAAAAACGCCGTATCCTCGATAGCTACGAGCGCCTCGATCACGCGGCCTGGAATCTCGTCGAATTTTACGTAAATTCTATTTTGTTCATTAAAAACATTGGCTATCAAATTGCCGTTGCGATCGTAAATTTTAGTCGTGAGCTCTGGATGATAATTGATTATGGAGTCCGATTCCAAGCGGATCTGCGAATAAAAATACAAAAAGATGCCGCCTGCTGCGAACGCGCAAACCGTAATAAAACTAAATAAAACTCTTACCATATAAACCTCTTTAAAATTTCCAGATCAAGCCCCATCGCCGTGAATTTTGACCCACGCGAGCTTTTGATATATTTTTCGTTAAAGCCTTCGATACTCATCGCACCCGCCTTGCCGCGCCAATCACCGCTAGCGATATAACCTTTTAAATCCGCTTCAGTAAATTCCGCAAATTCAAAGCTTGCGACGCTAAGTGCCGAAAGCTCTAACGCCTTACTGCAAAAAATCATCGCAGTATAAACGGCGCAGCTAGCACCGCTTTGGGCTCGCAGCATCCTTAACGCGTCCGCTTCATCCCGCGCCTTGCCTAAAATTTCGCCGCCGGCAAGCACAGAGCTATCGGCAAACAGCACTCTATCATAATTTTTATAAATTTTAAAAAACTGCACTTTCTTGGCTACAGCAACGCGGTAAGCATAGGTGCGTGCATCGTCCTTACTAACGCCGCTTTCGTCGAAATTAAAAGGAATTTGCGTAAATTCTACGCCGTTATCCTTTAGAATTTGTGCTCTAGTAGGCGAACTGGAAGCTAAATAAATCATCAAAACTCGCCCACCGTCACGCCTAGATAAACGCAAATCAGCGTGACTACGATATTTAACGGGATGAAATATTTAACGACGATGATTAAATGCTCATTCGCCTCAAGCTCATCTCCTGCATCCAAAGCTCGCTTCAAAGATGAAATTTTATAATGCATGTAGATAAAATTTAGTAGTATAAAGCCGGCGCCAGCCCACAACGTGGCAATCGCACCTTTTACCATAGGATCTGAAAATTTAAAACTTCCGCCGTCCGCAAGAAAAAATCCACTTACGCAAACGATCACCAAAAATAGTGCAAAGAACTGCTCATAGCGTTTCATATATCGTAAAATTTCTGCAAATTTTACATCCTTCGCATCCGCTTGGCTTTTACTGCTTAAATTCATAAAAATCCGCGCGATCAAAAATACGCAGATCTGCGCGCAGATCAAAAAAATCACGCTTAAAATGTGAATCAGCGGCAAAATTTGCGAGGCTTTGATGAAGCCGGTATCGATTTCGTTCAAATTTTACCTTTTGCGTAAGAGATCGCCTCTTTGATCGCTTCTTCGATTTTTAGCACATCCCTGCCGCCTGCGGTCGCAAAATCATCGCGTCCACCGCCGCCGCCGCCTAAAATTTGCGCCGCTAGCTTAACCCACTCGCCCGCTTTGATCGGCGCGTTTTTAACGCCTGCCGCGATTGAAATTTTGCCGTCGGTGCCTACTTGCATCAGCATTATCGCCGCCTTTTCGTGGCTATTTTTAAACTCGTCTATCATAGTTTTTATATCACCGCTTTCGACCGAGGCTACGCAAAGTTTAGTATCGCCGACATTTAAAAAAGCCAGTGCATGGGAGCTGCTTGCATGCTTGATCTGATCTTTTAGCGATCTGATCTCATCTTTTAATTTCTCAATCGCACGGAGAGGCTCAATCCCTTTTAGCTCCGCAGAAATTTCGGCAAGCTTAGCGCGATTTTGAAGCGCTAAATTTAAAGCAGCGCGCGAACAAACCGCCTCGATACGCCTAACACCCGCACTTACGCCGCTTTCTTTAACTATAAAAAACGGTCCTATCTCGCTTAAATTACGCACGTGAATTCCGCCGCAAAGCTCCTTACTAATCTCTCCGAAGCTCACAACGCGCACTTTTGAGCCATATTTTTCGCCAAAAAGCGCGATTGCACCGCTGTTTTTAGCGTCATCTATATCCATAATCTCAGTTTTTGCCGCACAGCCCTTGAAAACGGCATTATTTACAAATTCCTCTATTTTAGATAGCTCCTCGTCGCTAAGTGCCTTAGGATGCGAGAAGTCAAATCTTAAGCGGTCTGCTTCGACTAAGCTTCCTGCTTGAGCGATATGAGCCCCTAGCACCGCACGAAGCGCCGCGTGTAAAAGATGCGTCGCGCTGTGATGGCGTGCAATCTGCTCACGCTCCTCAGAAACCTTGAGCCCGACGATATCGCCAATTTTTAGGTTACGATTAAGGCGCAAGTGGGATAAATTTAGCCCATAAAATTTCTGCGTATCAAACACATCGGCTATGGACTCCACTTCGCCGCTATCGCCCGTCTGACCGCCGCTTTGTGCATAAAACGGAGTGATATCAAACATCGCCCAGCCGATATCGCCGGCTTTGAGCTCATCCACTTCCGCAAAATCCTCGTTAAGTAGCGCTAAAACCTTGCTCGTGCGGCTAAGCTCTTCGTAACCGCTAAATTTATTCTCGCCGAATTTCTCTAGCAGCGCCTTGAAATCGCCACGAACGTTTTTATCGCCGCTACCCTTCCATGCGGCTTTAGCTATCTGCCTTTGCTCGCTCATAAGCGAGTCAAATTTAGCCTCATCCACGCGCAAATTTTTCTCGCGCAGCATATCGGCGGTCAGATCGAGCGGAAAGCCGTAGGTATCATATAACTTAAACGCGACCTCGCCGCTAAAAATTTCTTTAGTGCGCGCAAGCTCCTCGTTAAAAAGCTCGATGCCGTTTGCCAAAGTGGCGAAAAACCGCTCCTCTTCGAGTTTGATCTGCTCCTTTACGGCTTGCTTTTTCTCGTTCAGATAGGCATAGTGCCCGCCCATCAGCTCGCATACTTTATCCACGAGGCGATACATAAAGGGCTCTTTTATACCGAGCAGATAGCCGTGGCGAACGGCACGGCGCAGAATTCTACGCAAAACATATCCTCTACCCTCGCGATTAAAATTTGTTCCCTGCGCTAGCAAAAACGTAACCGAGCGGATATGATCGGCGATGACGCGATAGCTCGCGCCGCTTTCATAAACGTAAGGTTTGCCGCAAAGCTTTGCAACCTCATCAATTAGCGGCATAAAAAGCGAGCTGTCGTAGTTGCTAAACTTGCCTTCTTTAATCGCCGTGACGCGCTCAAGCCCCATGCCCGTGTCGATGCTAGGTTTTGGTAGCGGAGTTAGCTTGCCGTCGCTGCTGCGCTCGTACTGCATGAAAACTAGGTTCCAAATTTCAAGAAATCTGTCGCCGTCGCCGCCCATGTAGTCCTCAGGCGTATTAAAGTGCTCGCCGCCTTGGTCGTAAAAGATCTCCGAGCACGGTCCACACGGTCCCGTATCGCCCATCGCCCAAAAGTTATCGTGGTCGCCGAAGCGATATATGCGCTCCTGCGCTATGTGGCGCGCCCAGAACCCAAACGCTTCGTCGTCCTTTTCGTGCACGGTGACGTAGAGTTTTTCTTTGGGAAGCTTTAAAATTTCAGTGATAAACTCCCACGCATAGGCGATCGCTTGCTCTTTAAAATACTCGCCGAAGCTGAAATTTCCAAGCATCTCAAAAAACGTATGGTGGCGCGCGGTGTAGCCGACGTTGTCTAGGTCGTTGTGCTTGCCGCCGGCGCGGATGCAGGTCTGACAGCTCGTGCGGATAGGCGGCGTCGGGCGCGGTACGGCTCCTGTAAATATACTTTTAAACGGCACCATGCCCGCATTGGTAAAAAGCAAGCTATCATCATCTGGCACTAGCGGCGCGCTGGGGATGATCTGATGCCCCTTGCTTGCAAAGAAATTTAAATATTCGCTTCTAATATCCATGATTTGTCCTATTTCAAGTTAAATTTTAAAGGCGCATTTTAGCTAAATTAGATTTTAAAAATTATAAATTTTAACCATTCTTAGTTATAATGGCGCGAAAGATTAAATTTAGGGCATGGCGATGAAAAAAAAGATAGCGATCATAGGCATGGGCGAGCTTGGTCAAAAGCACTTCAGCGAGCTAAGAAGGAGCGATTATTTCGAGCTTGTAGCGCTTTATCATAAGGGCAGCAGTGAAAATTTCGGCCCGCGCTATCCGGTCTTTGATAATCTAACCGATCTTTTTAACGTCGCCAAGCCCGACGCCGTAGTCATCACGGCTCCCCCGCCATCGCATAAAGAGCTGATTTTAAAATGCCTACCGTTTACCAAAAATATCTTTGTAGAATCTCCGCTCGCACAAAGCCTAGCCGAAGCTAGAGAGATAAATTACGCAGTCACTACTAACGGCACGCGCCTAGCCGTAGGCTACTCCGACCGCTACAATCCCGTCATCGTATCCTTGCTACGCGAGCTTGCCAAGGGGGATAAAATTTTTTCGATGAGCTTTGTAAGCGGTTTTGCAAACGATGATAGAGCAGATATTGTCGCCAATGCCCTTTTTAGAGATATCGATCTTGTGCGGCTGCTTTCTCACAGCGAGATCGCCTGCATAGAACTTAGCAAAAATATCTCTAAAGAGCGCACTCTAGCCGCATGCGCGACGCTTCACACAAAAAGCGGCTGCTATTGCACGCTAATGCAGTCCAATCTCTATCCGATCAGGCGCCACGGTATCGAGATTTGCACCGACAGCGGTGTGTATTTCGGCGATCTAATCTCAATAACTCTTTTTAAAATTACGCCTGACGGGCGCGTAAATCTGCGCGTCGATCGCGACGATTTTTCGCTACGCCGCGAACACGAAGCGTTTTGCGCGATGTGCGACAGCAGCACTAACGCAGGTCTTGCAAGCGTTGAGGACGCGATAAAAATCAGAGAAATCATCTCATGAAAAAAGCCCTAATTTTACTCAACATGGGCGGTCCGAACAATCTGAGCGAGGTTGAAGTTTTTTTAAAAAATATGTTTAATGACCCCTTTATTTTGGGCGTTAAGAGCGATTTTTGGCGTAGCGTTTTAGCCGCGCTCATCGTAAAAAGCAGAACCGCATCGGCACGCAGCAACTACGAAAAATTGGGCGGGCGCTCGCCGATATGCTCCATCACCGAAGCGCTTTGCGAGCGGGTAAATTTACTCGCGCGAGCAAAATTAGGCGCGGGATTAAAATTTGAAAATGCAGCGGATGCGGGCGCCGCGAATGAGCCGCCGCAAGACATTTCATTGCAGAGCAAGCCGCCGCAAGACGCCCCGACGCAGAGCGAGGCGCTGCAAAATGAGGCGCCGCAGAATGAAAAACCGATAGACGAGCTGGTTTGCGATTATGCGATGAATTACACGCCGCCATTTGCAGAAGATGTGCTTAAAAAATACGCGGATTTTGACGAGACAATTTTGATGCCTTTGTATCCGCACTTCTCAAAAACTACGGTGCAATCTAGCCTGTGCTCTGCCGAGGCGGCACTTAAGCGGCTCGGTATAAAAAATTATAAGATAGTTGATATTTTCTACGATAGCGCCGCTTACAACGAAATTTTACTAAATTTAATCGCGAGCTGCGTCGCAAAATTTAGTGCGGATGAAATTTCGCAAATTTCGCTCATATTTTCTGCGCATTCGCTGCCGATAAAAATGATCGCCGCGGGCGATCCCTACGAGGCACAGGTAGAGGCGCACGTGGAAATTTTAAAAGATCTGCTGGCTGCGCGCGGGATTAAATTTAAAGAGATCATTTTGGCGTATCAATCGCGCCTTGGCCCCGTGAAGTGGCTAGAGCCCAATATCGCGGACGTTTTGCGAGATCTGCAAAGCAAAAAAGCACTGATATTCCCGATCGCGTTTTGCGTGGATAACTCCGAGACCGATTTTGAGCTGGATATTTTTTATCGAGCCAGGGCGCGCGAGCTGGGTTATGAATACTACGAAGTGTGCAAATGCCCGAACTCCCGCGAGGATTTTGCGAAATTTATACTCGCGCAGGCGCTGTAAATTTAGAGATTAAAATTTAATCTTTCCGTTTGGATTTTTTTATATTCTTTATGAAGCTTGAGGATTGAATACAACGCGGATAAAAAGAGCAATATACTAGTTAAGCTTAGCATTTTCCTTTGAAAATATAATTTATCCCAATCCTCTGCATTTGAAGTATGTTTTTTTGTTCCATCGCAATACCCGTATTCATTTAAAAATCTCTCCGACATTTTAATTTTTACGCAAATTTGATCTATATAGTTTTTGTAAATTAAATCACAAAATTGCATACCGAATTGTTCATAATCTGTCTTGCTATTTCCGATATGCAGATCAAAAATTTTACCGCTTCCTCGCACGGATATATTGCAGCCGGTTCCGCCACGATAGCTATCATATTTATGAAATTCGCTTATAGTTCCAACAAAAACAAAAGGATCTTCTATATTTTTTCTACTAGGTGCGCTTTGATATGCTATCAAAAGAAGTATCGGTGCGATAAATGAAACGCAAACAACGATTAGCGTTATAAAAGTATGCTTCCGATCAAAGCCGAATTTAATCAAATCATACCAATAATCTACGTAGTAAAGCGGGTTTTTCATTGTATTCCTTTAGTAGCTTTTGGCAAATCAGAATATTCTTGTAGCGATTTAAAACCACCTGTAATAAGTACACCTTTTATCAACACTTCCTCTACTCATCTATATCTCCTTTATTAAAATTAAGGCATTGGAATTTTGAGCGTCAGAATTTTCCTGTGAGCCTCGCTCTAAATTTTGACGTCGTTCGTTTAGAATTTTCTTTAGCTCTTCGAGCCTTGCCTCGTTCATCCTTATCCCCACTAAACCGCCTATTTAGAAGTCTAAATTTAACCCCCAAGCTAAATTTCAGAGCTTTCCTTGTGCGCCTTTATAGACGTTTTTCACGTCGTAAACCAGCGAGCCTGCATAATCAAGCTCGAAAAACTGCTTATGCGCTACGGCGATTACGACGCAGTCAAATTTGCGCAAGTCGGGCTTTTGCAGCAGATCGATGTCGTAGTATCTCTTGGCGTCGGCGGCGCTCGCCCAAGGATCATAGACGCTTACCTCGCAGCCGAAATTTTTAAGCTCGTTTATCATATCTACGACGCGCGTATTGCGGGTGTCGGGGCAGTTTTCTTTAAACGTAAGGCCCAAGATCAAGACCTTCGCGCCCTTTACCTTTTCGTCGTATTTTATCATCATCTTAACGACCTCCGTAGCGACGTAGCTTCCCATATTGTCGTTGATGCGGCGGCTTGAGAGGATGATTTCGGGGTGATAGCCCACCTCGGTCGCCTTCTGCGCCAGATAATATGGATCGATGCCGATGCAATGTCCGCCTACGAGTCCCGGACGAAAGCTTAAGAAATTCCACTTCGTAGCCGCCGCGTCGATGACGTCGTTGGTGTTGATACCGAGCTTGCCGAACAGAATCGCAAGCTCGTTGATAAAGCCGATATTGATGTCGCGCTGGGTGTTTTCGATCACCTTCGCGGCCTCGGCGACCTTTATGCTGCTAGCGCGAAAGGTACCGTTTTGCAGGATGCTAAGATAGACGCTATCTACGACGTCCAAAGCCTCAGCAGTGCTTGCCGAGACGATCTTTTTGATCTTAGTGACGGTGTGAATTTTATCGCCCGGATTGATCCGCTCGGGCGAATATCCGCAGAAGAAATCGCGGTTAAATTTTAGCCCGCTAGCTCGCTCCAGTACCGGCACGCAGTCCTCCTCCGTAGCGCCCGGATAGACGGTGCTTTCATACACGACGATGTCGCCCTTTTTAAGCACGGCGCCGACGCTTTCGCTGGCCTTTAATAGCGGCGTAAGATCGGGACGATTTAGCCTATCTACGGGCGTCGGCACGCACACGATATAAAAATTGCTCTGCCTCATATCATCTAGATTTGCGCTAAATTTAAGCCCGTTTCGAATCGCCGCAGCAAGCTCATCGTCGCTAAGCTCCAGCGTGCGATCGTGCCCGACGCGCAGCTCGTCTATGCGCTCTTGCGAGACGTCAAAGCCCACAACCTCGTGTTTCGCCGCAAACGCCGCCGCCAAAGGAAGCCCCACGTAGCCAAGTCCGATTATTGCTATTTTCATTTTTCCCTCACTTGCTTTCATATTTTCCTCTTTTCTTTGCGTTAAATTTCATCGTTAAATTTCGCAGCCGAACTCGCTAAATTTCATACCCGCGCAGACATACAGCACGAATTTATAGCGCTGCGTCTTAAAAATTTAAAGCAATTAAGCTTGCTCGCCATTTTGCTTGCGTTACTTGCGCGACGGCAAATTTAAAATTTTGCCTTGATATGAAATTTTACTACCGCGCCAAAATCCCGCGTTACGATAAAATTCCATCGCCGTGCCGTTAAAATTTTACGCCGATAAATTCTATGCCGCTAGAATTCTGCGCTATAAAATTTAAACGCCGTAAAATTTCAAAAAGCCGCGCCTAATTCCGTGAAATTTCATCGCCGCAAAATTTTAAAAAACCTCGCGAAATTTAGCAAATTTAATCTTTAATTTCAACTGCCTCATCCTTGATCTCGACCTTTTGCGTAGCGTTTGCGTCGGCTGCGGGCTTTAGATAGCCCTCCTCTATCAAAATTCCTACCGCGCGCTTAAAGATCGGCAGCGCGTTTTGAGCGGCGTAGTAGCTGCCCCTTTTAGGCTCGCGCACCAAAACGCCGATCGTGTAGCTGGTGTCCGCGTCGTTGGCAAAGCCAAAAAACGAGCTATTATAGGCGCTCGAATAGCCGCCCCCCTTAGCGATACGCGCAGTGCCCGTCTTGCCGCCGATTTGCAGCCCCGCTACCCGCCCTTTGCGCCCCGTGCCACTCTCAACCGTTTTGATTAAAATTCCTTTTATTACGTCAGCGGTAGGTTTAGAGATTACCTGGTGGGTTTCGCTTTCGTTAACGGTGTAAGTTTTGCCATTATTTTCGAGATTTTCGACTAGGCGCGGGCTAATCATGACGCCGCCGTTGTTAAAGACGGTATAGGCATTGAGCATCTGAAGGAAGGTCATCTGCGCACCGTAGCCGTAGCTGATCGTGGCTTTGTAAATTTTATTATTCAGGCTTTTGATGCTTGGGATATTTCCACTTTGCTCATACGGCAGATCAATGCCCGTTTTTTGCGACATACCAAAGTTCATCAGCCCATCATAAATAGCCTGCCCCTCCAGCCGCTCCGAAATTTTAATCATTCCAATATTTGAGCTGTGGATGATGATCTCCTCGCCGCTCATCTGCTTAGCCGGGTGCGTGTCGCGGATCGTGCGAGTACCAAGCTTATAGCTGCCGTTATAGGTATTAATGATCTCGCCCGGTTTGACGGCTTTGGCATCATAGGCGATTGCGAAAATTATCGGCTTCATAATCGAGCCCACTTCGTAGGCGTATTCGCTCGCGGTAAAATTTAAATTCTTAAGATCGTTTTTTGTGATGTTTGAGGGATCATAACGGGCATTGGTCGCAAGAGATAAAATTTTGCCCGTTTTGGAGTTCATAATGCCCACCACGATTTCTCGCGCATCGTAATTATCAGCGCCCTCATCGCTTAGGCGCTCTATCTTTCTTTGCAGCGTTAGTGGCACGCTTAGACGGACGTTGTAGCCGTCGATCCTGCCCGTTTTTTTGCTGCTGCGCTCTAGGATGATGTTGCCGCCGATATCGCGCGGGCCGATGATAAACTCATCTCTAACCGGCGCTAGATAATACTCGTAGTATTTCTCGATCCCTTTGATGCCGCTAACCTTGGTGATACCATCAACCTCTTTTTTATTGATATAGCCGATTAACGGAGTGAGCGAATCGCCGACATTGTAGCTGCGCTTCTCGCCGCTTTCGGTCACGCTCATGCGGATAGGCGGATTTAACCTGCCGTTTGAGCCTATGAAGCTGACAAAGACCTTTTTTAAATTTAGCTTATACGCAAGCTCTTTTAGATGCACTGCGGTTTTGGCATCGATCTTATACGACAGCACGGTCGTGCCGCCAGAGCCCTCGATCGCGCTTTTGACGCGCTTTTCACTATCGCCCGTGTAGATGCAGTATAACCGTACGAAAAGATCAAGCTTGTTTTTATCGATGCTGCGCGCATCGACGCTAACTTTGTAGAGTTTGACGGAATTTGCCGCGACGTAGTTATCTTTTGCGATTATCGCGCCGCGGATCGCGCTGTTGGTTTCATTGACATCCAGGCGCGGTAGCTTGCGCTCAGTGCTGCCCCAAAAATATAAAATCGCCAAAAATACAAAAAGCGCCGCCGGCACGAATATAAACATCACAATAATCATACCGACCGAGGAGCTTTTATCTCTTTGCCACATCTTATTTCTTTAAAATTCTAAATTCCGCGCATTTTTTACGCTGCTGCATCTCAAGCTTTGACTCAATGCTGCGCTCCGCGCGGAACTTTAAGATCCGCAAAGCGCTCAAAGCCGCTATCTTGCGCACTAAGCTCAGCAAATAGAGCGAGGAATTCCGCTCGCGGCATCTCTTTAGCACCCATAAATTTCAGATGCTCGTTCATAATCTGACAATCGATTAGAAAGCCGAAATTTGCAAGCACCTCACAAAGCCTAATCAGCGCGACTTTCGAAGCGTTGCTCTTTAGGCTCAGCATACTCTCGCCGCAAAACACCCGCCCAAAAATTAGCCCGTATAGCCCACCCACAAGCTCGCCGTCCTCGTATGTCTCGACGCTGTGAGCGTAGCCGTCTGCTGCCAAACGCGAGTAAGCCTGCACGATCTGCTCGCTGATCCACGTGCCGTCGCTCTCTTTTTTGCGCACGTCTTTGCAGCGCTCGATGAAGCCCTTAAAATTTGCGTCAAATTTCACTTCATATCGCTTAAGATAGGGCTTGATGGACTTTTGCACACGCACTTCACGCGGATCAAGCACTGCGCGTGGATTGGGCGACCACCATAAAATCGGCTCATCCTCGCTAAACCACGGAAATATCCCTGCGCTATAAGCGCTAAGCAAACAATCCTCGCTCAGATCGCCGCCACTTGCAAGCGGCGCAAAATCGGGCGCATCCATAGGATCTGGAAAATCGTAAAACCGAGCCATTATTTAACGACACTGCTTTGAGCTAGTGCGGGTTGCTTTTTTTCTATCTGTGGCAAAGGCGTAGAAGCAAAGCTAAAGCTTAGCTCGCCGTCTTTTACGCTCACGCTAACTAAGCCGCCCTCTTGCAGCGCGCCAAAAAGCAGCTCGCCGCTTATATGATCGCTGATCTGAGAGCTGATCTCGCGCTTTAAATTTCGCGCGCCAAACTCATCCGAATAACCGCGTGAGATAATCAAATCTTTTGCTTCCTTGTTTAGACTAATCTTTACGTTCTTTAGCTGCGACTCCAGCTCGCCGATAGTCTTATCCACGATCTTTTCTAGAATTTCGGTGCTTAGGCGGTTGAAATTTATGATTTTATCGATACGATTGCGAAATTCTGGCGCAAAGAAGCTTCTTATAGCACTATCTACTTTATAGCTCTCATCTTTTGTAAATCCGACCTGCGGCGCTTCTTTCGTGCCTAAATTCGACGTCATTATTATGATCGTATTTTTAAAATCGGTCGTAACGCCGTTATTATCGGTAAGACTTGCGTTATCGAAAATTCCTAAAAAAATATTCGTCATGCTAGGATGAGCTTTTTCTACCTCATCAAATAAAATGACGCTATATGGGTGCTTTTTGATGTTATTCGTTAAAATTCCACCGTTTTCAAAGCCCACGTATCCAGGAGGTGCTCCGATGAGCCTCGAGACGCTGTGAGCTTCCATATATTCGCTCATATCGTAGCGCTCAAAATGTACTCCAAGCTGCGCGGCTAAGACCTTGGCTAGCTCACTTTTGCCCACGCCGCTGCTACCTGCGAACAAAAATACCCCGATCGGAGAGCTTGCGCCTCCAAGCCCGGCATAAGAGCGCAAAAGTGCCTTGCAAAGGCTGCTAACCGCCTCATCTTGACCGAAAATTTCGCGCTTGATATTAGCTTCCAGATTTTTTAGTACTTGTTTATTATCGACACTACTGCTTAAATTTGCGATATTCGCGCTAATCGAAAGCGTATTTACCAAATCGTCCTTACTGATTTCAAGCGGAGCTTCGTGCGGCTTAAACGCAAAGCTCGCACCCACCTCATCGATGAGATCAATGGCGCTGTCGGGAAGGAATTTATCACTTTGATATTTTTTAGCAAGCGTTACGCTATCTCGCAAAATTTCGTCGCTAAATTTCACGCCGTGAAATTCCTCATATTTTTTGGCTACGCCTTTTAAAATTTCGACGCTATCGTCAATGCTAGGCTCGCTTACATCGATCTTGCAAAACCTGCGGCTAAGCGCTTTATCCTGCGAAAACGAGCGGTATTCGCCGTATGTAGTAGCGCCGATGACCGATAGCTCGCCGCTTGCAAGCGAAGGTTTTAGGATGTTTGACATATCAAGTTCGTTGCGATTGCCCGTGCCTGCGCCAACGATCGTGTGAATTTCATCGATAAATAAAATCGCGTTTTGATTGGCGCTAAACTCGTCTATGAGATCCTTTAGCCTCTCCTCAAACTCCCCGCGCAACGTAGTGCCTGCGATCAGCGCGCCAGCATCAAGGGCGTAAATCACCTTGTTTTTTAACTTTTCTGGCACTTCGCCGCGGACGATTTTTAGCGCAATACCCTCGATGATCGCGGTTTTACCAACTCCTGCTTCGCCCACTAAGATCGGATTATTTTTCTTGCGGCGACAGAGGGTTTGCAGCGTCTTTTCGATCTCTTTTTCGCGTCCGATGAGTGGATCGATCTTACCTTCAAGCGCAATTTTATTGAGATTCGCTGTATAAAGTGAGCTAGGCGAGTCTTTTTTAATATCGCGCTCGTTTATGGCGTCCTTTTCGCCCTCAAACGCAGGCTCAAATTCCGTATTCTGCCACTGCCTGCGGCTTTCGTCATAATTCATCGCATGCGTGATATCATCGATATCGTATGAGTTTAGCTTAATCGCTGCGGCTTCATCGCGAGAAACGACCTCATCACGGTGATCGAAAGCGGATTTGTACTTTCGCACGATAAGCTCAAAAATTGCAGCATTGATACCGTAGTGATTTAAAATTTTAGTGCAGTCGTTTTCCTTATCATTTAGAATTTTAAGCATAAAATCGAGCTCGTTTTTAGGCTCTTTAGCGTTATTTAATTCAGTATAGAACTGCTTAAATTCTATCGTCTGCGCCGGATCCTTACCGCTTGATTTAGGCATCATATCCAAAAGCCCGCCCAGATTATCCAAGATATTTAGGTAGTTAATATCCGGAATTTCTTTGGCGATGAGCCCATGGAAGGGCTTATTGTATTTAAAAATCGCATAAACTACGTGCGAAGTAGTGATATATTCGTCCTCGCCGTCGTTTGCGACGCTGATTGCTTGTTCAAAATGTTTGTTTAAAAAAAATCCTATCATTGCTTTCCTTTAAATTTAATCCTCTTCGATCTCACATCTAAGAGGGAATCCTGCGGCCTTTGCCGCTTGTAAAACCGCTTGTTGCTTGCACTCGGCTATCTCTTTAGGATACGCGCCGCAAACCGCGCGACCCTGCTTGTGCACTTTCATCATTAAATCTACGGCGTCGTTAAAGTTTTTGGCGAAAATCTCCATCAAAATATAAACCACGAAATCCATCGTCGTCACGTCGTCGTTGAGTAAAATTACTTTATACGGACGAGGCACAAAAGATTTTGTTTTGGCGCGAGTGCGAATCTGCACGCCGGTTTTAGTTGCCATTTTTTATCCTGGCAATATCGCTTTTTATCACATCGGTATCGACCATGCCTAAGTAATACGGCTTGCCCCGCTCATCGCCCTCGTTAATGTCGGTAAGCCTTTGATATTTTCCATCTTTAAGCACTACTTTAAAAGGGATCGAAAGCGCATGGCGATAACCGATGTCGCTTAAAATTTGACCCACTATGCGCTCGTTTTGTTTTGAATTGGAGATGAAATAATACGCGTTGAACTTTTTCGTAAAATTTTCGATCACTTGCGCGTCCGTAATGTCCTCGAAATAAATCAAGCCGACCATCAGAAAATCCGCGGAATTTTTTAGCTGAAAGTCCATCAGATGCGGCGCTTCGATGCGGCACGGCTGGCAGTAAGTACCAAAAATATCAAACATTAAAATTTTATCGCTGTCCGCAAGCTTAAAGCCCTTTTCTGTCCGCTCGATCGTTACCTCACCGCCTACGACGCTTTTAAGCGTAAATCGTTCGCCCGTTTTAAACGGCGTAAAAGCTACCTCCTCGCCGCTCTCGCCGCCAATACGCTCGCCACTTTTATCTTGAGCGGAATTTTTTGCCATCTGATTCTCGCTCGCGGCAGGATTCTCGCCCGCAGAGCCCGTCTTTTTCTGCGAATCATCTCCGCAGCCATTTAAAACAAAAATCGCCAAACATGATAGTAAAAATTTCTTCATTGCATTTCCTTCGGGTTTAAATTTAAAGCCCGCATTTTAACCAAAGTTTTGTGAATTTAAAATGAATGCTTGTCGTATCGCTTCATCGCGCTTTGCGCTTCGCGGTCGGCTTCCTTGCGCTTTAGCGATTCGCGCTTGTCGTGCAGATTTTTGCCACTAGCCAAAGCGATACGCGCCTTTACGCGGTTTTTATCATTCAGATACAGCGACAAAACCACGATAGTAAGGCCCTCTTTACTAACCGCGCCAAGCAGCTTATCGATCTGCTTTCGGTGCATCAAAAGCTTTCGCGCAGCCCCTTCGTCTGGACGAAAGTGGGCGTTGGTGCTTTCAAGATAGCTGATATGGGCGTTTAGCAAAAACAGCTCACCGCGGATCACGCGACAGAAGCTATCTTTGAGATTGCCCCTGCCCGCGCGCAGAGCTTTGACCTCGCTGCCCTTTAGCACGATGCCCGCTTCAAAGCTTTCAAGTATCGTAAAATCGTGAAATGCCTTGCGATTTTTACTCAGTTCTTTCATCTTTTTCCTTCTAAATTTGGCCCTAAGCTTAGCCCGTTTTTGCTTAAATTTAAAAGCGGGCGAGCGAATTTTAAATTTTATCTTTAAAATTTAGCTTTTAAATTTTAACCGCGCGCCTTGGAATTCTTATTTTAAGAAAAACACGCTGCTGCCGCTACCGCTTAAAAACATATCGCGATACTTGCTCATCTGCGGATATAGCTTTATGCACGGCGCGAAAAGATCGTTTAGCTGAAAGCCGCCATATTGCGCCAGCAGCTGCTCGCTGCTTAAACGCAACATCTCTTGCGCCTGCGCGGCGTTTATATTTTGCATAAAGCTTGCGCGAAACTCATTATAAACCGCGCCGGTGGAGCAAAAGATCGCGGGCGTTAAAATTTCGATCGCGGGCAAGAGGTCCTCGAAAGGCTCGATGATCTCGCCGATGCCGCGCACGTTTGCGGCCTCAAACCCGCTAACAAAAAACGCGACGTCTGCGCCGATATTTTGCGCGATCGCTATAAGCCGCTCGCGCGAAATTTTTAAGCTTAATTCCTCGTTCGCAAGCCGCAAAAACGCCGCCGCGTCGCTACTGCCGCCACCAAGACCCGCGCCGATCGGAATACGTTTTTTAAGCACGATCTTGTGCGAGCTGAAAAACTCCGCAAGCTCGCGCGCAAAGCCCGCCTGCTCGAGCGCCGCCTTGGCTTTTAAAATTATATTGTCCTCAATCTGCGCGGCGCCACATTCAAGCGCAAAGCCGCTCGCGCGCTCAAAGCTTATCTCATCAAAAAGCTCCCTGCGCAGCACGAAGCGCGAGGCGATCTCGTGGTAGCCGCCGCGCGTGCCGACGACTTTTAAAAAAACATTGATCTTTGCATAAGCCTTCAAATTTTACTCCTTCCACGCTTTGGCGCGTTTGCGTTAAATTTAGCCCTCGGCAAGCCCACCTAGCGCGATTAAAATTCCGATCCGCGCGCGAGTTAAATTTCAGCATACAGCGAAACCCTATCTAGCACGATTACAATTCCGAGCTAGCAAAATTCTAACCGCACCGCCGCACGGTGCGAAACTTGATCCGCAATCGCAGCGCCCGATACGTAAATTTTATAAAGCGCGGAAATTCAGATCCACAATACACGCGGCTAAATTTCAGCTTGCAACGCAAATCTATCCGCGTAATTAAAATTCTAAACCGAGCCGCCAACCGAAGTCGCACAGCCGTATGCCGCGCCAGATCGCAAATCTAGCTTAGCGGTGCGCCGCAAAATCAAACCCATCGGCGCAGACTACGCATTACCGCGAGTGGGAATTTTATTCGACAAGGACCGCTTGCCGCGACACTAAGCTCCGATCTGCGCGCTTTTTAAATCATTAAATTTTAATCTCGCGGCGCATCGCCATCGCGCGGCACAAGCAAATTTAAACGCCGCCAGCCGCTCCGCCGCGTTTAAATTTAGCCCCGCAGATTTATTCCTTTTCAAAAGCGAGCGTCGCCCGCCTAGCCGCACGTTTAAATTTACGCCGCCTGAGACCGATTTGCGATCTGTGCGCAACAAAAAAGCGTGATCTCTCGCTCGTTGCTCCACACGATAAAATTTAACCGCGCATAGCGGCGCGCTATGCGAGCAAATTTAAAACACGCCGTATTTATAACCGCTCAAATTTCAAGCCAGGGCCGCCCGATTAAAATTCCGTCTCAGGCTGGAGGTGCCGATTAAAACACGCCACCCGCGATCGGAACGTCATTCCAAAGATACCTCACCTCACCCGCGCCAATCTCGATGATCGAGTAAAAATCGCCGCAAATAAGTAGATAGCGCCCGTCCGAGCGGCTCGCCAGATCCTTTGCGGCAAGCTTTTTACCCAAGATCACGTCGCGCGCGTCGCCGTCGTAAAAGTTTGGCGCGAGGTCCAAAAACTCGAGCGGATTTAGCGCCGCCTCATCCGCAAAGCGCGGATCTTGCAGGTCAAAAACTCCCTCACTCTCCCGCCTAAGCGCACTTAGCGTGCCCGTGGCGCCTAGCTTTTCTGCAAAAATTTGCGCGAAAGAGCGCACGTAGCCGCCTTCGCTGAGTGCGACGCGAAAGCTCACGAAGGGATGAGCGTAGCTTAAAATTTCGACATCAAAAACCCGCATCGAGGCCTCTTTCAAGCTCACCTCTTCGCCCGCGCGAGCGAGCTTGTATGCGCGCACGCCGTCAATTTTCTTAGCGCTGAAAGCGGGCGGGATAAATTTTATCTCGCCGCGCATTTGCGCCATCGCGGCATCTAAAACCTCGCGCGAAAGCGGCGGAATTTGCTCCACGCGCCCTATGTTTTCATTATCGCCGCTTGGGCTTTGCGCGCCCAGCCACAGCGTCGCAGCGTAAACTTTTGGCTCCTTTTTTAAAAACCTAAAAAAGCGCGCGTATTGCCCGAATGCCACGATCAGCGCGCCGCTCGCAAAGGGATCAAGCGTGCCGCTAAAGCCCGCCTTTTTCACGCCGTATTTGCGCTTAAGAGTACTTAAAAATTTATTGCTGCCGATGCCCGCGGGCTTGTCCGCCAAAAACAATCTATTCATAAGAGCCGATCTTTTCTACGAAATTTGACATTATCACGCGCGAAATTCCGCCGAAATTTATAGTGAGCCGATCGCCGTTTACCGCCGTGATCTGTCCGATACCAAATAGCTTGTGTTTGATCAGCTCGCCCTTACTAAAGCCGCTGCTTTGCTCGCGCGGCGGCTCTTTAGCTACCAAACCCGCCTCGGATATAAACCTGCTAGCATCGAGCCTCTCGCGCTTGCCGCGATAAAAGCGGCTAGCGGCAAAGCTAAGCGTAAGCGTGCGCTTGGCGCGCGTAATCGCTACGTATGCGAGTCTGCGCTCCTCCTCAATGTCGCTACTATCGCCCAAAAGCGGGAAAAACCCCTCCTCCAGCCCGATTACGAAAAGATGCTCGAACTCAAGCCCCTTGCTTGCGTGCACGCTCATTATGTTTATCGCATCTCCCATGATGGCGTCCTGATCGCTAAGAAGGCTCAGCTCGTTTAAAAATTCCGCCAGATCAAAATCGGGCTTATTGCTCGCTTCGTCCTTTAGCATAGCCAAAAACTCGTCGATGTTCGCTACCCGGTCGGCGCCGTCCGGAAGCGAGGCGTAGTAAGCCTTTAGCCCGAAAACGGGCTCCAGCGCCTCTATTTTTTTGATAGTATCGGCTAGCGCGGAGATAGAAGCGATGCCACTTTTAAGCTCGGATAGGGCCTGCGCCGCCTTGGCGCTAAGCCCCGCGTCAGGCTCGCTAAAAGCGTCGAATAAACTGATGAGCCGCAAGCGCGAAAGCTCCTCGAGCCTCGCCAGCGAGACCTTGCCGATGCCGCGCTTGGGCACGTTTATGATCCGCCTCATCGAAAAGTCGTCGTGCTCGTCGTTTACTAAGCGCAGATAGGCGATCGTATCCTTGATCTCGGCTCGCTCGTAAAATTTCACGCCGCCTACCATTTTATACGGGATTTTGGCGCGATTCAGCCCCTCTTCCAGCGCGCGCGAAAGAGCGTTTACGCGGTAAAGTACGGCGATTTGAGAGGGCGTTACGCCGCTTGAAAGCAGCTTTTTGATAGCTTCTGCGATCTTTGCCGCCTCGATACTCTCCTCGTCTGAACGCAAAATTTCGATCTTTTCGCCCCCGCCGTTCATGCTAGTAAGGCTCTTGCCGAGGCGGTTTTTGTTATGCGAGATGAGCTCGTTGGCGGCATTTAAAATTTCATCCGTGGAGCGGTAGTTCTGCTCGAGTTTAATAAATTTTACGTTTGAGAACTGATCTTTAAAATTTAGAATATTTTCTATCCGTGCGCCGCGCCAGCCGTAGATACTCTGATCGTCATCGCCCACCACCACGAGGTTTTCGTGCACGGTACAAAGCTTTTGCAGCAGCTTGAATTGAATGTCGTTGGTGTCCTGATACTCATCGACCGTGATATAGGCGTAACGGCGCGAAATTTCATCGCATAGCCGCTCATTCGCGCTTAAAATTTTATACGGCAAGATCAGCAGATCATCGAAATCCACAAGATTATTCGCCGCCAAATACGCCTCGTAGCGCTTATACGCTCTAGCGCAATGCGCGTAAAATCCGCTATACATCCTGCTTAGCTCATCGTCCTCGCCCTTTAGAAGCTCGTCGATATCTTTGGGATCAATCAAGGAATTTTTATAGGTTGAAATTTTAGCCGCCAATAGCGACGTGGGCAAATTTATCTCAAAGCCCTTGATGATCTTTTTCTTATCGTCGGTATCGATTACTTGGAAGTTTGCGCTACGCCCAAGCTCGCTAATATGAAATTTCAAAAACAAAAGCCCGAATTTATGAAAGGTGCACAAAAGCGGCACGCTGCTTAAATTTAGCCCGCTTATCAGATTAAGCGCTCGCGAGCGCATCTCGGCGGCGGCTTTGTTCGTAAACGTAAGCGTGAGAGTATTTTCCGCAGGCACGCCGTTTGAGAGCAAGTAAGCAAGGCGCGCGGTGATCGTTTTGGTTTTGCCGCTGCCCGCACCCGCTAAGATTAACATCGCTCCGTCCACGTGGCTCGTAGCCTCGCGCTGAGCGGGATTAAGACCTTCTAAAATATCGCTCATTTTGAGAAAATTTTACGCGATTTTTCGCGCTTAAGCCACTCGGATTCGGGACTAGAAAAATTTACCGCGATGGGCTTGCCGTCCACGACGATCTGCAAGACCGCGTAAAACGGCACGCTAAGCGTGCTTGCAAAATCCTGCGGTCCAAATCCCGCCTCGAAAACCAGCTCATCCTTGCTAAGATGCGCGCTAGAAAGCGTGTATTCCTCCAGCTGCAAAAAGATCGCGGGTATTTTGAAGCTTTTTAAAATTTCCTCCGGCAGCGGCGGGTCAAATTTTATCTGATCCGTCCTCGCAACGATGCCAAATCCGCATCCAAGAGCCAAAACGTAGTCCAAAACCGCGCCTATATTCGCACTGCTCGCAGCGATAAATTTATCGTCTTTTAAAATTTTATCTATCATCCTAATCCCTCACAAACTCATCTACAAGCGCCGCGACCTGCTCTATACCGATGCGCCAAAACTCGCTTTTATTGATGTCAAACCCGAATTTCGCCACTAGCTTTTGCGGCGCGTCGCTGCCGCCCGAGCTTAAAAACTCAGTGTAAATTTGAACGAAATTTTCGAGCCTATTGCTCTTATACAGCCCGTAAAGCGCAAGCACAAAAAGCTGCGCGTAGGCATAGGAGTAGCAGTAAAACGGCGTGTGAACGAAGTGCGGGATGTAGCTCCACCAGCTTTTGTAATGATCCTGCAAGATTAGCTCGCCCGCAAACATCTTGCGCGACTCCTCCATCCAAAGCTCACCCACCTGCTCAACGCTTAGCTCATCCGCGCTCGCATGCACGCGCCGCTCAAAGGTCGTAAATCCGATCTGGCGGTAAAGCGTAGCGAAGATATCCTCGATCTTTGCCGCAAGCATCGCTCTTAGCGCGGCCTTGTCGCTTGCGGTCTGCGAGGGCGTATCCGTATCGCGCGCTGCGTATTCGCACGAACCCGCAGAGCTTTGCGAAGCGGCGTGTTTTACGGCGTGCTCGCTTGGAATTTCACCACCCTGAGCCTCTTGCGAAGCATCGCGCTTTAAATTTTGCGAACTGTCCGAGGCGGCGGCGCTTTTTAAATTTTGCGAGCCGTTTAAATTTGAAAAATTTTCGCGCATATAATCAAACACCAGCATCTCACAGAAAACCGACGCAGTCTCAGCCGTCGTTAGCGGCGTAAAGGAGTTAAAATAGCCCACGCAGTAGCTTAGATACTGATGTATCGCGTGCCCCAGCTCGTGCGCGAGGGTAAATATGTCGCGGCGCTTGCGCGTGAAATTTAAAAGCACGAAGGGATGCGTATCGCGCGAGCCGGAATGCGAAAATGCGCCGCTTTGCTTATTTTGCGCGGGCATTGCGTCGATCCAGTTTCGCTCAAATGCCACCTGCGCGATCTGCTTAAATTTCGGGCTAAATTTTTCAAACGCCGCAAGCACGATCTGCTTAGCCTGCTCGAAGCTAAACTCGCTCTCGTCGCCCCCAAGAGGCGCGTATCTGTCGTAATCATACAGCGCGTCGTAGCCTAAAATTTCGCGCTTTTTGGCGTAAAATTTGCCGACTAGACCGAAGCTTCGCTCCGTCTCTGCGATCAGCGCATCGACGCTTGCGATGTTTATCTGATTTTCCTCGTGCATCACCGCCTCAGCTTTATCGTAGCCGCGCAGCTCGCAGCGAATTTTAAGATCGGTTTTGATCATATTGTAGATGTAGCCAAGCAGGTGAGAGTTTTGCTCTAGCACCGCACTTAGCGAGGCTGCGGCGTCCTTTCGCACCTCGCGATCGGAGCTATGAAGCAGACTTAAAATTTCCTCCTCGCCAAGCTTGCGCCCGCGAAAATCAAAGCTCATCCGCGCCATACTTTCGTCAAAAAGCCGCGAAAACGCCTCGCCGCTTACGGGCGAAGTTTTTAAAAGCACGCTTTCTTGCGGCAAGCTTAGCTGGTGGGCCTTGCGCTGCTTAAGCAGGCTCAAATAATATCTGAATCTCCCGCTCCCTGCGATAAATTCGTCCTGTTTTGCGGCGTCAAGCTCGTTAAACTCGAGCTCGAAAAAAAGCAGGCTCTGCGAAATATCGTTGCAAGCCTGCTCCGTCTTGGCCTGCTGCGCTCCAAGGCTCGTATCTCGCGCAAAGCTAAGATGTGCAAAGCTCATTATCTTGCCGATCTGCTCGCTGATGCTCTCATAAAGTTCAAGCGCGCCTAAAAATTCCTCCGCGCTAAGGGCGTGCAGCTTATCTTTAAATTTAAGCTCAAAATCCCTAGCCTGCGCGGCCGCGCTATCTATCGCAGCGCTAAATTCCGCTTCGTTTGCAAACAGCTCGCCTAAATTCCAATTCATCGATTTCCTTTTAAAATTTTTGGATAATTTTATCAAAAAAGAATAAGTAAAATTTTAAAAACCGCAAATCCGCCGTCTAAGCGGAATTTGCGGTAAATTTTAAGGTGAGTTATTTTTGCATACTTTGCGACGCGATCGCCGTAAAAATCACGTCCGTGGAGCTATTGATCGCGGTTTCTACAGAGTCTTGGATTACGCCGATGATAAAGCCGATCGCGACGACCTGCATTGCGATATCGTTTGAGATATTAAAGAGCGAGCACGCAAGCGGTATCAGCATCAATGAGCCGCCTGGCACGCCGCTAGCGCCGCACGCACCGACTGCCGAGACCACGCAAAGCAGTAGCGCCGTCCAAAAATCGGGGCGCACGCCGAGCGTATGAGCCGCGGCAAGCGCCAAGATCGCGATTACCACCGCAGCGCCCGCCATATTTATCGTAGCTCCCAAAGGGATCGAGATCGAGCTTAGCTCGTCGCTGATACCGAGCTTTTTGCATAAATTTAAATTTACCGGGATATTCGCCGCCGAACTGCGGGTGAAAAACGCCGTGAGGCCGCTTTCGCGCAGGCAGGTAAATACGAGCGGATATGGATTTTTCTTAATCACCGCAAAGACGATGAGCGGATTTACCACGAGGGCTACGAACGCCATCGCGCCTACGAGCACAACTACGATTCGCGCATATCCAAGCAGCGCATCGACACCGGTTTGATACACGGTAGAAGCTACTAAGCCGAAAATTCCAAACGGCGCGAGCTGGATTACGAACTGCACGATTTTAGTTACCGCTTCGCTCAGATCGGTAAAAATTTTCTTTGTTTCATTAGTACAAAATTTAAGCGCGACGCCAAGACCTATCGCCCAGGTTAAAATTCCTACGTAATTTCCGTGCGCGATAGCGTTTAGCGGATTATCTACGACCTTAAAAAGCAGATCTTTTAGCACGATCCAAACGCTCGCAGGAGCGGTATTTTCTGCCGCACCGACATTGCTTAGAGCAAGCTGCGTCGGAAATAAAAAGCTGGCTGCTACCCCCACGCACGAGGCTAAAAAGGTGCCTACGATATATAGAACAACCACGCGTTTTAAACCGCTTGCGCTGCCGTATTGTTTATTTACGATCGAGCTTAAAATCAAGATAAAAACTAAAATCGGAGCTACCGCTTTAAGGGCGCCTACGAATAAATTTCCTAAAATTTCCGCAAAAGCTACTACGTTTATTAAAAACGAATTGTGCTCTGCCGCAATATCGCCTGCCGTCGAACGCGCGGCAAAGCCCAAAATGGCGCCTATTATCAAGCCTGTAACTATGCGCAGAACTAGATTTTTATCTTTGTAGCTGGCTACTAATTTTTGAATCGAACTCATTTTTTACCTTTCAATCAAAACGTCGTTTGAAATATATCGAAATTTTATTTAAGCGCATTTAAATTTGGGCGAAATTTCGTAATTTTTAGTCAATCTTAAAACCTCGTTAGATAAAATGCCCCGAAATTTTAATCAGGAGCAGATATGTATCTATTTACCAGCGAGGTCGTAAGCCCCGGTCATCCGGATAAATGCGCCGATATCATCGCAGACAGCATCGTGGATGAAATTTTAAAGCAAGACCCCAACGGGCGCGTCGCAGCGGAGGTTTTCATCGCAGGCAAACACGTAGTAATCGGCGGCGAAGTAAACGCCAAGATCGATTTTACTCACGATGATTACCGCCACATCGTAAAGGGCGCGCTTAGCAAGATCGGCTACAACGACAACCCTCATTTCACGCGCGCACAGTGCCTGCATCCGCAGGATCTGCAAGTGGACGTATTTTTAAACCAGCAAAGCCCCGACATCAACCAAGGCGTCGATCAAGAGGGCGGCGAGATCGGAGCGGGGGATCAGGGCATAATGTTCGGTTTCGCAAGCTGCGAAACGAAAAATTTTATGCCGGCGGCGATCACCTACGCGAGGTTTCTTTGCGATCACGTTTATGCCTACGCAAAATCCCATCCCAACGAGCTTGGTGTCGATATTAAGACGCAGGTTACAGTCGATTACGGCACGAAGAGCAATTTTGAGGAGTGCAAGCCGCAAAGCATCCATACGATCGTGGTTTCAGCGCCCTGCGTGGAGAGCATGAGCATCGAGCGCGTCCGAGATCTGATCGGAAATTTGATCGATTCGGCGGGGCTTCCGAAGGAGCTTTACGACAAGAGTAAAACGATCATCTACATCAATCCTACCGGCCGCTACGTAAATCACAGCTCGCTTCACGACAGCGGTCTAACGGGGCGCAAACTGATCGTAGATAGCTTCGGCGGCTACAGCCCGATAGGCGGCGGCGCTCAAAGTAGCAAAGACTACACTAAGGTCGATCGCAGCGGGCTTTATGCGGCGCGCTACATCGCCAAAAATATCGTCGCAGCAGGGCTTGCGAAAAAATGCATCGTCCAGCTCAGCTACGCAATCGGCGTCGCAAAGCCCGTCAGCGTCAGCGTCGATTGTATGGGGACAAATTTAGGCGCGGCTAGCGACGATGAGCTATCTGCTTTCGTGCTTGAAAAATTTCCGCTCACGCCGCGCTGGATCATCGATAAATTCGGCCTTGATCGCCCGGGCAAAGGAAGCTTTCTCTACGCCGACGTCGCAGCGCGCGGACAGGTCGGAAACGACGAATACCCGTGGGAACAGCTTGACAGCGTGGAGCTTTTTAAGGCTTTGAAATAAAATTTTACGCTTTGCAGTAGCGCCTTTTTAGCTTACGGCATTCGCTAGGCTTGCAGCAGCGAGCCTAGCTCAATATTCTACGCGGCTTTGCAGCCGTGTAATTTATCGCGCGCCCAAAAGTAGCGTTGCAGCAAAATTCTCCATCAAAATTCTAAGCCGCGAAATTTAAGAGTTTTCGCATGTAGAATCGAATTTTAAAATTTTAAGCCCAGCTCGCGCAAAATTTTAAAATTGGCGCGCTGAAATTCCAAGGCTGAGCCCGTCTAGTTTAGTGATAAATTCTAACTAGAGCAGGCTTTAAAAGTATTTGCATACAAGCTTTAAATCTGCAATCGCTTAAAATGAAATTTGACCTACAAAATTTTTTCTAACGCGCTTTTTACTTAATCTCCGAAAGACAAAATTTTAAATTCTCCCTACTTGTGATGTTTAAGCGTGTAAATTTTAAAATTTTGCATTTTATTTGAAGTTTGCCGCTTTTATATAGAAAGAAAGACCCGAAGCAAATTTCATTTAAAAGCGGCATTTGCAAGATAAAAGCGCTGA
>NZ_CALIJA010000168.1 GCF_938017615.1 uncultured Campylobacter sp.
ATGCCCGTCGTTTGGCCGTGCATCCAAGAAAATCATCTTTCCGAAGAAAACGCCGGTATTGAAGTAGATATCGGATATAGAAATTTATATAAATCTTGGTAATTAAAGATTTTTCTAAAAGTTTTAAAATCTCAACAAATTATACCGTCATTTACTTACAAACTCGGTAAAATCACTGATTATTATCGCTAGGCACCTTTAAAATTTGAACTAAATTTCACGTTTTTAGAATTCTTATTAAAACTGAATGCCATTAAGGCTGCTAATTTATATTTTCTCGCGATAGCATATCTTAAAATTCCGATTAAATTTAACACGGCATCGGATTTTAAAATTTACTGCCTTTTTTGCACTTTAACTTTTGGAGCGGTTTTTGCGCCTTGCGATTTTGCCTGCGGGCGCTCGATAATGCGGATATTGGCATTTGAGCGGAGCCTGTCGTTGAACTCAGTGACCGCCTTTTTGCGCTCGGAGGTCACGTAGCCTTCGATCGCCTTGTCTTGCACGCTATCAAAATCAAGCGTACGAAGTCCTTTTTTGTCGTTTACGTAAAACATCTCATATCCGTTGCGCGTAGGAATGATCGGCGAAAATTTGCCCTGCTCGACGTTCGTGACGATATATTTGAGCCCCTCGTCCATTTGATTGGCCTTGAGGGTTCCTTTCATCACATACACGTCGCTTGGGCGGAGCTTCGGATTTGCGCGGATCTTATCGAGCGGAGCTTGTGATTTTGCGATATAGCGGGTGAGCGTGATGCTATCGAAAGTCGTGAATAATGAACTATTTTGGCTGTAAAATTTTTTGACATTTTCAGGGGTCGTGCGGTGCTGTACGTCTGCGAATATCGAGCCGTAGAGCTTTTCTTCAAGCAGTGTGCGGCGGACATTTGCTTTAAAGTCATCGTAGTTCATGCCTTGCTTTTGCACAGCGGTTTTGAGTTGGTCTAAGCTAAGCTTATTTTGATCGGCGATCGCTTTGAGCCTCACGTCGATCTCCGCGTCATTTACCGCGATGCCGCGGCGTTTAATCTCGGATTGTTGCAGCTTTTGCCCGATTAAAATTTCCATCGCAGCTTGCGGCGAAGCGCCCGTTAGCTTCTGAACTTTGGCTAGTTCGTAGCCGGTGATGGGCTCATTATCTACCACGGCGATGACGCCGTTTACTACTTCGGCATTTGCACAAACAGCACAGATCATTGCGGAAAAAAGCAGTTTCTTTATCATTTTTAACCTTTATTTAGTCTTTTTGCTTTATAATTACAAGATCGCGATTATAACATTAAATGGTAATTTTTGCAAAGGAATTTTATGATAGTAACTCGTTTTGCGCCGAGTCCTACGGGATATTTACATATCGGCGGACTTAGAACGGCGCTTTTTAGTTATCTTTACGCTAGGGCAAACGGCGGCAAATTCCTGCTGCGTATTGAGGACACTGATCTGAAGCGCAATTCGCAGGAGGCCGCGCAGGCGATCGAGGAAGCCTTTAAGTGGTGTGATTTGGACTATGATGGGCAGATCGTGTATCAAAGCTCGCGCTTTGATCTTTACAAACAATACGTCCAAAAGCTGCTAGATGAGGGCAAGGCATACAGATGCTATATGAGCAAGGATGAGCTGGATGAGCTGCGCGCGCAGCAGGAAGCTCGCAAAGAGCGTCCGCGCTACGATAACCGCTATCGCGACTTTACCGGCACGCCGCCTGCTGGGATCGAGCCCGTAATCCGCATCAAATCCCCGCTTAGCGGCACGATAGAATTTAACGACGGCATCAAGGGCGAGATAAAATTTAATGCCGCCGATATTTTGGACGATTTCATCATCGCTAGAAGCGACGGCACGCCTACGTATAACTTTACGGTCGTGATCGACGACGCGCTGATGGGCGTCACGGACGTGATCCGCGGCGACGATCATCTAAGCAACACCCCGAAGCAGATCGTGCTGTATAACGCGCTAGGCTTTAAAATCCCAAAATTTTACCACGTCGCGATGATTAACGGCACCGACGGCAGCAAGCTAAGTAAGCGTCACGGCGCTACCGACGTGATGGAGTACAAGCGCATGGGCTATCTGCCCCAAGCTCTGCTAAATTTCTTAGTGCGCCTGGGCTGGAGTCACGGGGATGATGAAATTTTTAGCATGGAGGAGATGAAGCGATACTTTGATCCTAACCATATCAGCAAGAGCTGTAGCACCTTCAACCAAACCAAGCTCGAGTGGTTAAACGCGCATTATATTAAAAACTCTGACGACGATGAGCTTGTCTTGCAGCTTGTGGAATTCGGCGTCGATATCCGTTCGCATGCGAAAAAACATCTCATCGCGCAGCAGTACAAACAGCGCGCAAAGACGCTAGTGGAGATGGCCGAGGGCATTAAGGTTCTTCTAAATCGCCCGAGCTGCTACGACGAGAAGGCGTATAAGAAATTTGTAACCGAAAGTTCGCTAAGCTTACTCGCAAAATTTTCGGATACTCTAAGCGCAAATTTAAATGCAAAGGAGTGCGAGGAAAGGACGATGGAGTTTTTGGACGTAAACGGCGCCAAGCTAAAGGATCTTGCCCAGCCGCTGCGCGTCGCGATCACGGGAGGCAGCGTAAGTCCGTCGATTTTTGAAATTTGTGAAATTTTAGGGAGAGACGAAGTTAAAACGAGAATTTCAAATTTAATCAAAAAAGGATTATAAAATGGCTAAAGTAAACGTTGAAGCGGCTTTGAAGTACCACATAGGTGGTAAAATCGGAACGAATGTAAAAACCCCGTGCGCTACGGCGGAGGATTTGGCGCTTGCATATACGCCGGGCGTCGCGGAGCCTTGCAAGGTGATCGAAGGTGATCACGAGGCTGCGTTTAAATACACGAATAAGGCTAATCTCGTAGCCGTTATCACTAACGGCACAGCGGTTTTGGGGCTTGGTGATATCGGCGCAATCGCCGGAAAGCCCGTAATGGAGGGCAAGGCGGTTTTGTTTAAAAAATTCGGCGGTGTCGATGCTTTCGATATCGAGATCGACGAAAAAGATCCTAAAAAGATAATTGAAATTTGCAAAGCGCTTGCGCCTACGTTCGGCGGTATAAATTTAGAGGATATCAAAGCTCCCGAGTGCTTCGAGATAGAGCGCGAGCTGCAAAAAGCCGTCGATATCCCCGTCATGCACGACGATCAACATGGCACCGCTATGATTACGGGCGCAGGGCTAATCAATGCAGCCCTTATCAGCGGCAAAAAAATCGAGGATATGAAGATCGTCGTAAGCGGCTCGGGCGCTGCTGGCATAGCGTGTGCAAAGATGTATCGTAATTTAGGCGCCAAACACATCATAATGCTCGATTCCAAAGGGGTGATCCACAAGGGTCGCACCGATCTTACCGAGCAAAAGAAAGAATTTGCCCTAGATACCGCAGATCGCACGCTAGAAGATGCGATTAACGGAGCCGATATGTTTTTGGGTCTTAGCAAGCCGGGCGTTTTAACCAAAGAGATGGTAAAGACTATGGCGCCGCATCCAATCATTTTTGCGCTTGCAAATCCGGTACCGGAAATTTATCCGAGCGAGGTCGAGGAAGTAAGAAGCGACGCGATCGTAGGCACAGGCAGAAGCGACTTTGCAAATCAGATCAATAACGTTTTGGGCTTTCCGTATATCTTCCGCGGCGCGCTTGACGTAAGAGCCAAAAAGATTACCGAAAATATGAAAATTGCGGCCGCTCGCGCGATGGCGGATCTTGCTCGCGAAGAAGTTCCTGCAGAAATCCGCAAGATGCTGGGCAAGGATAATTTAAAATTCGGCAAAGACTACGTGATCCCAAATCCTTTCGATCCACGCGTATTTGCCGTGATCTCGACGGCGGTCGCAAAAGCTGCGGTGGACGACGGCGTTGCTCGCATCAAAGAGTTTGACATTGCGGCTTATAAAAAGAGCCTAGAAGCTAAAAAGCTATGATTCCTTGCTCCTGCGCGAGGCGAGATTAAATTTAAGAGGCGTAAATGAAAGATTTGGCTTTACTTACCGATTTTTATCAGCTTAGCATGATGCAGGGCTATTTTTTTACAAAGCCCGATCAGACGGCGGTTTTTGACGTTTTTTATCGCAAAAACCCAAGCGGCGGCGGTTATGCGATATTTTGCGGCCTAAGCGAGGTCGTGGATTATATCGAAAATCTTAAATTTAGCGATGACGATATCGCGTATCTAAAAAGTCTAAATTTCTTTAAGCCGGAATTTTTGGAATTTTTAAGAGGCTTTAAATTTAGCGGCGAAATTTACGCAATGGATGAGGGGCAGATCGTATTTCCGCACGAGCCGCTGATCCGCGTCAAGGCAAACATTATGGAGGCGCAGCTCATCGAGACAGCGATCCTAAATACGATAAATTTCCAAACCCTCATCGCCACGAAGAGCTCGCGTATAAACTTTAGCGCCAAAGGTGATTCGGTGATGGAGTTTGGCTTGCGTCGCGCTCAGGGGCAAAGTGCTGGTATCTACGGCGCAAAGGCTGCGATTATAGGCGGTTGCAGTGCCACGTCAAATGTGCTTGCCGCAAAGAAATTCGACGTCCCTGCGATCGGCACCCACTCGCACTCGTGGATTCAGAGCTTTGATAGTGAGCTGGAGGCGTTTCGCGCTTACGCTAAAATTTATCCAAACAGCGCGCTTCTGCTCGTCGATACCTACGATACTCTCGCAAGCGGCGTGCCGAATGCGATCAAGGTTTTTGAGGAGCTGCGCGCAAGCGGTCATAAGCCGCTTGGAATCCGCATCGATTCGGGCGATCTGGAGTATCTAACCAAACAGGCGCGCAAGATGCTCGATGCGGCGGGCTTTAATGACGCAAAGATCACCGCATCCAACGACCTGGACGAATACGCGATCGATCAACTCAAACTTTTCGATGCTAAAATCGATAGCTGGGGGATCGGTACGAGGCTTATTACCGGCGGAGACAGTTCGAGCCTAGGCGGCGTGTATAAGCTAAGCGGTATCGAAAAAGATGGCGAGATCGTGGCTAAGATCAAAATTTCAAACGATCCGCGCAAGATCAATAATCCAGGCTACAAACAGGTCTTTAGGCTCTACGATAAAGACAACGGCATGGCGCTTGCCGATCTGATCGCGCTTGAGGGAGAGAGTATAGACGAGAGTGCGCCACTTGAAATTTTTCACCCTCTTTACACCTACAAGCGTAAAATTTTAACGAATTTCAGCGCGCATAAGCTCTTGCGTCCCGTTTTTAAGGAGGGCAAATTCGTAGGCGTGCGCCGCACGGTAAGCGAGATCGCGCGTTTTAGCAAGGAGCAGAAGAGTAAATTTTGGCTCGAGCACCTTCGCAATGTCCATCCGCAAAGCTACAAAGTGGATCTCTCTCAAAAGCTTTGGGATATCCGAAAATCACTCATCAACGAGTGTAACCTAAATTTAAAGGAGAAATATGTTTAAAGTTCTATCGTGTGCCGCTTTGGCGTTAGTTTTGCTAGGATGCGGCTCAAACCAGCTCCGCCAATCCCCGGATAGCGCTATGAATAAGCAAGCACAGAGCGAAAAAACCATAACTCAAGAGAACGCAAAGACCTTCTATTTCGTCGATGAGCAGGGCAAAAAACTTTCGCTTAGTTCAAACGACGATTTCAATACCGCCGTATTAAAGGACGATAGCGGCAAAAGCTACGATCTTAAGCGCGACCGCGCCGCCGACGGCATCTATATGGATAACAAAGACGGAGTGAGCATCCACTTCAAAAAAGGTGAGGGCATAGTGGAGTTTAGCAAATACAAATCCATCCCGATCACCGAGGTCAAATAAACTTTAAAATTTTTTGGTTAAATTCCGATTTAGCGCCGGAATTTAGCCCTTTTTTCTGCGCTAAATTCGGAGAAAGTTATGTTATTAGGCAAAATCGATTATCTAAATTTGCTCCCTTTTCACGTATTTTTAAAATCCCTTCCGCTGCCGTCTTATGTTAAAAAATCGATAGAATTTAAAAAAGGGGTGCCGAGCAAACTCTGCGCCGATCTTTATTATAGGCGCATAGATGCCGCGGTAATCTCCAGCATCGAAAGCCGCCGCGCAAAATACCGCAGACTGCCTCTTGGAATCGTCGCAAAGCGCGAGGTTTTAAGCGTACTCGTGCGCAAAAACTCGGCGCCCAGACTCGATCCTGCGTCGATGAGCTCAAATATGCTAGCTCGCGTGCTGGATCTTAGCGGCGAGGTGCTAATCGGCGATAATGCTCTAAAGGCGCTGCTTTTGCAGGGCAAGGATAAATTCTACGATTTGGGCGAAATTTGGCAGCAGCGCACGGGCTTGCCCTTTGTTTTTGGGCGGCTGTGCTGCGTGAAAAACGATAAGGCTTACTCGCGCCTGGCGACGAAATTTTTACGATCGCGCATTAAAATTCCAAGATATATCCTGCAAAGCTACGCCTTTTCGCGTGACATAAAAGAGCGTGAAATTTTAAATTATCTGAAATTTATAGGCTATGAGATCGGCGTTCGCGAGGAGCTGGCGCTGAAAAAATTTATCGCTAAAGCCAAAAAATTAAAATTTAATCCGGTTCAAAAGGAGGAACTATGAAATCTTACATCGACGGCTTGCTGCTAAATTTAAAGCGCGCCAATCCCGGCCAGGAGGTCTTTATCCAAGCATCGACCGAGATTTTATACTCGCTCATACCGCTTCTAAAGCGCGACGAGCGATATGTGAAAAACAAAATTTTAGAGCGCATTTTAGCGCCCGAGCGCACGATGATGTTTCGCGTCGTCTATATGAGCGACGGCGGCGAGCCCTGCGTGCATACAGGATACCGCATAGAGTTCAACTCCGCTTTAGGGCCTTACAAAGGCGGACTGCGCTTTCATCCGAGCGTAAATTTAGGCGTTTTGAAATTCTTAGGGTTTGAGCAAATTTTTAAAAATTCCCTCACGGGTCTTAATATCGGCGGCGCAAAAGGGGGCGCAAATTTCGATCCCAAGGGCAAGAGCGACGGCGAGATTATGAGATTTTGTCAAGCTTTTATGTTAGAACTTCACCGCCTAATCAGCTCCAATACCGACGTGCCCGCGGGCGACATCGGCGTGGGCGGCCGCGAGATCGGCTATATGTACGGCGCGTATAAAAAACTCACCCGCAGATTCGACGGCGCGCTTACGGGCAAGGGGTTAAGCTGGGGCGGTAGTCTTGCGCGCACCGAGGCTACGGGCTACGGCTCGGTGTATTTCGCAAACGAGATGCTCTCTACCAGGGGCGATTCGCTGCACGGCAAAATTTGCACGATCTCGGGCGCCGGCAACGTCGCGATCTACACCGCCGAAAAGCTCTATCAAATGCAGGCTAAGCCCGTTACGGTAAGCGATTCCACGGGCTTTATCTATGATGCCGAGGGAATTGACGTAATGCTTCTTAAAAAGCTAAAAGAGCAGCTGCGCGTAGGGCTTTGCGAATATGCCAAAGAGCGTCCCGGCGCAAAATTTACCCCCGCAAGCGCCTATCCCGTAGGCCGCAACGGCGTGTGGAGCGTGCCGTGCGACGCGGCATTTCCGAGCGCTACGCAAAACGAGCTTAATCTGGACGATGCGCGAACCCTTTACGCCAACGGATGCCGCATGGTTTGCGAGGGCGCGAATATGCCCAGCACGCTTGAGGCGATCGATTTTATGCTCTCACAAAAAGACTTTCTTTTCGGTCCTGCGAAAGCGGCGAATGCGGGCGGCGTGGCTACGAGCGGGCTTGAGATGGCGCAAAACGCGCAGATGGCGTCGTGGAGCTTCGAGCAGGTCGACGGCAAGCTGCGCGAGATCATGCGTCACATATTTCGCACCAGCTACGAGACCTCGAAGGAATTCGGCGCGGAGGGCAATCTCGTGCTGGGCTCGAATATCGCGGGCTTTCGCCGCGTAGCCGACGCGATGCTGGATCAAGGGCTGGTTTAGGCCTGCTTATCGTGCCGAAAGCCGCAGCTCGCTTTTAAATTTAAACTCTTTAAATTTACGAAGAGCTTTTTGGCTGCTTTGATAAAATTTCAATCGTTTGCGCTGAGGGTATGTGCGCTTCTCGACATAATTCGCTCTGTGCGGCTTGCGTTGATATCATGCGCGCTGTAAATTTTAAATGGCACTCAGGCGCAATGCAGTTTTTAAAATTTTAAGTCGTCATAGCGCCGATTTTAAATTTAAACGTAAGCGCGCAAAGTCCGCTGCCAAATTTTATCTTTAAATTTTGCCCGTTAAATTTAGCTTTGAAATTTGACGTTTAAAATTTAACTCGAAGGCGCTTTAAATTTAGCCTAAATTTTATCTTAGCTCGCCCGCGCAGCGCGTAAATTTAGACCGAACACGGGCTGAGCGTTTACCGCAGTTTGGCATAATGGCGCAAATTTTATCCAAAGGTTGCAATATGAAAAAATTTATGGTTTTACTCGCCGCTGCGGCGCTGTCGTTCGCGCATGCGGACGTTACGGATATCCTGAAGCAGGGCGCAGACGTGCTCGGTGCGACTCAGAGCGGAAACTACAAAGACCTGCTTGCCTCGGCTACGAACCGCGCCGTAGCCGAGCTCGCCAAGGGCTATATCCACAGCAAGACCGCTAAAATCGAGCTTCCTCCTTCGCTGAAGGCCGCTGCAAAGCTTGCGAGAAAGGTGGGCGGCGATAAATGGGAACGCGAGCTCGTCGTGAGTATGAACGATGCCGCTACCAAGGCGGTGAGCGGCGCATCAAAGATATTTTTGCAAGATCTGAAATCTATGAGCGATGCCGACGTTAAAAAGCTCATCGGCGGCGGCGACACGGCGCTTAGCGAGTATTTACAGAGCAAATCGGGCGCGAAGCTACGGGCGGTTTTCAGACCGATCGTAAGCGATATGATGAGCAAAAACAGCTTCGCGACGGCGTATAACGGGCTAAATTCCTTCGCGCAAAACAAGATCGCGGGTAATGAAGCGGTGCAAAGCATCGCGCGCGGGCTGGGCGCGAGCGAGTATCTGCCTAAGCAGGGCGAGGATTTGAACGATTACATCACGCAAAAGACGCTGGACGGGCTATTTGCGGTGATGAGGGAAAAAGAAAGCGCGCTTCGCGGCAGCGCCGTCGGCAAAGGTGCTGGGATTTTAGGCAAGGTGCTGAAATAAAGCTCGCGGCGAGGCTTTGCGCAAATTCCGCTGTATAGCTGCTTATAATTGCTTTGCCGCCGCCTGCGTAGTCTAAATTGCGCGCAAAGTGCCCGCTTGCGCGAAGCGGCTGCTTGCGGCAAATCATCGGGTGCGCGGCGAAACCGAACGCCAAACCCGTCGAGATGCTGTTTGTCAGCGGGATGAGCACGATGATGAGGAATGCAGGGAACCACTCTGAGAAATCCTGAAAGTGGATGTTTTCGAGCTGCTGCATCATCAGAGCCCCTGTGATGATGATGACCGGCGCAACAGCCGCCTGCGGAACGTAGGCGAGCAGCGGGATGAATACGAGCGTGAGCAGGAACAGTGCGCCGCCGACGAGTGCCGTCAGCCCGCTCCGCCCTCCTTCGACAATGCCCGCCGCACTCTCTGCGGCAGCAACCGTCGGGCTCGTCCCGAGCACCGAGGACAGCACCGCTGTCAGAGACGAGGCGCGGAACGCGTTGCGGAACTTCTCCGTATCGGGCAGCAGCCCTTCGAGCAATCCGATGGACTCAAAGACGAGGATCATCGTCATCGAGAATACCGCAAGCCAGAACGAAATCGTCAGCACGGAGGAGAAATCCTCTACAAAGAGCAGTGCACCGTACTCGCCGAGCCGCGTCATATCAATCTCAATCGTATTCGCGTGGACGAGGTCGAACACATTGGCGATGACCGTCACAATGAGGATGGCGATGAAAAAACCGCCCTTCACCCGCTGCTGGTAGAACAGCAGGCTCAACACGAGACCGAGGAGTGCGAGCTGCGCAGACGGATTTTGCAGATCGCCGAGCGCGAGGATCGAGTTCTCGCCGGCACGAATCAGCTCTGCCTTCTCCAGTCCGATCTCCACGAGGAACAACCCGATGCCCGCCGTCACTGCGTATTTCAGCGATTTCGGCACAGCGTCCGCCAGAACCCTGCCCGCGCGCGTCACCGCCAACGCGAAGAAGATGAGCGCCGAGACGAGCGAGATGGCAAGCGCCTCCTGCCAACGGAACCCCATGTTCGTCACGACGGTATATGTGAAGAACGCATTGATCCCCATGCCGGGGGTCAAGATGATCGGCGCATCCGCCCAGAGTGCCATCAGCAGACATCCGACCGCCGAGGCGAATATCGTTGCGAACACGCTCAGCTCCGCCGGGATTCCGCCGTCTGCAAGAATCAACGGGTTGACGATGATGATGTACGAGATGGCAAAGAACGATGTCAGCCCAGCCATCACCTCCACGCGCTTGCTCTGCACGTTGTCCGAACGCATACCGCACTCCCCTTTCTTTTTTGATTATACTAAATATGCCAAACGAAAAAAAAGGACATGTGACTTTTCAGCGCGCTTTTTTTTCGCTAAAATAGAAAGAGACTGCACTGAGAGGAGAGTCACCATGCTGTTACCGTCGTTCCCCGAGATACCGCCACACCTGCTGCGCGTTGCGCGGCCGCTCACATTCCAGCCCGACGAGATCATCCGCTGCAAGGGGACGCATGCCGACACGGTCTACATCCTCCTCGCAGGACGCGTGCGCATCATCAACGAGTTCTCAAGCGGCGATCGGTATGTGTTTGCCATCGCCGACCCGCCCACATTCCTCGGCGAGTACGAGGCACTTGCAGGTACGCCGTACTATGCCGCAACGTGTGAGGCAGAGACGGTATGCGATCTGCTCGCCATCAGTATCGACGCGTTTGGCTCATGGCTCCAGCACGACGCGGCAGCAGCGTTTTCCGTTGCCTGCATGATCGCACGAAAATCCTGGCCCATCTCGGACGAATACGGTCAGATCAAATACATGACGGTTCAATCGCGCCTCCTCGCCTACCTGGAAAAGAACCTGCCCGAATGCGATGTCGCCGTGCGGTTCCCCATGCGCCGACAGGACATTGCCGATGCCATTGGCACGAGCCTAAAGACGGTCAACCGCAGCGTTGACCGCCTCCGTGCAGAGGGACTCCTCTCCCTCGATCGCGGCAAGCTCGCCCTTACCCCTGAGCAATGCGCCAAGGTGCGGGCAATCAATGCGTGTCAAAAGACATAAAGAAACCGTTGATGTGCTGAATTCATCGACATTCCCTTAGATGTATTGGGGGAAATATAAAATCGGGATAAAGGTCCTAAAAGTATGTATGTAAATCGGAATAATGATTGACGTATTCCGCATATTTCATGTATAATATATCAAAACTATTGATAGTATAGCCGTATGATTTGTCAGTCGAATACTGGGAGGAGCAGGAGTATAGTGGAGAGATATTGCCCGCAGGAGATTGAGGCGAAATGGCAGAACATCTGGGAGACAGAGCGCAGCTGCCACACGGAGATGGATGACACGAAGCCAAAGTATTATGTGCTTGAGATGTTCCCCTATCCGTCGGGAAAACTCCACATGGGGCATGTCCGCAACTACTCGATTGGCGATGTGGTAGCACGTTTTCGGACGATG
>NZ_CALIJA010000169.1 GCF_938017615.1 uncultured Campylobacter sp.
TTATTTGCTTGATAATATTAAATTTTATCATTTTTTAAATTTAGTATGTTATCATCGCGCTTCATTTTTTGATAAAGGAGAAACAATGGCTGTAAAAATCACCGATATTTGCATTAGCTGCGGCTCATGCATCGACGAGTGCCCGGTAAATGCGATCGTTGACGATAGCGATAACCCAAGCGGCGAGGATAGCTACTACGTATACGCCGATAAATGCGTCGAGTGTGTCGGCTACAATGACGAGCCGGCTTGTGCTAGCGCCTGTCCGACCGACGGCTGTATCGTCTGGAGCGACATCGTAGCGGGCCAACCTAGCAGAGATTCCATAGGTGCGGATCTACGCAGCGGAGATACCCCGGTATTTGCTTAGCAGATAAAATTCCGCGATCAAATGCGCGGAATTTTAATTCATTCAATCCTTAAATAAATTTTAACCTATTTTTCGATACAATCCGCCTTTCACTTTAAGGAGATTATATGCAGCAAACGCTTTCTATTATTAAGCCTGATGCCGTTAAAAAGGGCGTTATCGGCAAAATTATCGATCGTTTCGAAAGCCACGGACTAAGAATCGCAGCGGCTAAAAAATTATGCCTAAGCGCCGAAGATGCGGGTAAATTTTATGAAATTCACAAAGACCGCCCTTTTTACAAGGATCTGATTGAGTTTATGACTAGCGGCCCGGTGGTCGTAATGGTACTCGAAGGCGACGATGCCGTAGCTAAAAATCGCGCTCTAATGGGCGCTACCGATCCGAAAAAAGCGGATAAAGGCACGATCAGAGCGGATTTTGCGGATAGCATCGACGCTAATGCCGTTCACGGCAGCGACAGCCTAGAAAACGCAAAAACCGAGATCGCATTTTTCTTTGCAAAAAGAGAAATTTGCTAAGAGTGTCGCGTGAAAATCGCTTTTGCTAAAATTTCCGCCGTGCCTGTGCCGTTTGAAATTTCGCAAGACGGGCTTAAGTTTAGCGGAAATTTAAAACGAAAAGACTCTAAGTTTATCGAGTGCAAGGGCGAAATTAAGGGTAAAATTCCATACATTTGCGACCGCTGCGGCAAAGAATTTGATCTTGACGTGAGCGAGAGCGTAAATTTGCTTTTAAGCGAAGGCGTTTTTAACGACGAAAGGCACGAGAGCTTGGACGTGATGGAGTTTTTCGGTGCCGAAGTTGATGTGGATGAAATTTTAAGAAGCGAAACAGAAGCTTTTAAAAGCGACTATTTTTATTGCGAAGAATGCAAGAACTAAATTTATAAAGGAGAAAAAATGGCAGTTCCAAAGCGAAGAGTTAGTAAAACTCGTGCGGCGAAAAGACGCACTCACTACAAAGTGACCCTTCCGATTCCCGTCAAAGATAAAGACGGAAGCTGGAAAATTCCGCATAGAATAAACAAAACTACGGGCGAATATTAATCCGATGATTTCCGTTGCTATAGACGCGATGGGCGGTGATTTCGGCTGCGAGCCGATAATAAACGGAGTCGTAGATGCGCTGCGAGAGCGTAAATTTAATGCGTTTTTGGTAGGCGACGAAGCGCAAATCAAGCCTTTTATTCCACAAGATCAAGGCTTTGAGAAATATATCACTTACGTAGCTGCAAGCGAAGTTTTCGAGATGAAAGAGGGCGCAACCGACGCTCTTAAACGCAAAGAGAGTAGCATCTTTAAAGCGGTCGATCTAGTAAAAGACGGCACTTGCAAAGCCGTGGTATCAGCAGGACATAGCGGCGCTACGATGAGTCTTGCTACGCTTCGCATAGGCAGACTAAAGGGCATTTTGCGCCCTGCAATCGCTACGCTGATGCCAAATTCCATAGGTGGACGCACGCTTGTGCTGGATGTGGGCGCTTATGTGGATTGTAAGCCTGAGAATTTGTCTCAATTCGCGATTATGGGCGAAGCATACGCCAAGGAGATTATGGGCCTAAACGCACCACGCATCGGCTTATTATCCAACGGCGAGGAGGATAGTAAAGGCAACGAGGTAACAAAAGAAGCCTTTCATATGCTTAAGAAGATGCAAAATTTTATTGGTAATGTCGAAGGCAATCAAATTTTTGACGGCTCGGTAGACGTGGTCGTGTGCGATGGATTTATTGGTAACATTATGCTAAAATCCAGCGAAGGCGTCGCGAGCGCTATCGGCAAACTTATCAAAAACGAAACAAAAAAATCCCCTATCGCCATCGCAGGCTCCATCTTGATGAAGCGCGTCTTTAAAATTATCAAAAAAAGCACGGACTACGACGAATACGGCGGCGCGCCGCTTTTGGGCGTCAAGGAATGCGTCATCATAAGCCACGGCAAAAGCACCCCGAAAGCCGTTAAAAACGCGATCTTTCAAGCGCTTAAATTTGCAGATTCTAAAATCAACTTCGCGATAGAAAGCGAAATTTCTTCAAACGAATAGGAAAACGAATGCAAAAAGCCTCGATGATCTCAATCGCAGCATACGCGCCGAGTCAAATTTTAACTAATTTCGATCTTGAAAAAATAGTTGAAACGACTGATGAATGGATCGTCAAGCGAACAGGCATTCATGAGCGCCGTATCGCGAAGGGCGAGACCACTAGCGATCTAGGTGCGAAGGCGGCACTAAAGGCGATCGAACGTAGCGGTTTGCAAAAAAACGAGATCGATGCGATAATCTGCGCCACGATCTCACCCGATTATTTCTGTATGCCCTCGACTGCGTGTGTCATCGCAAATAAACTGGGCTTAAATTTCGGCATCACGGCGTTTGATATAAATGCCGCCTGTACGGGCTTCATCTATCTTTTGGAGCTCGCAAAATCCCTCATCGAAAGCGGTGCCAAAAAACACGTGTTGATAATCGGCACGGAAAAGCTAAGCTCGATAGTCGATTGGAGCGACCGCGCTACGTGCATACTTTTCGGCGACGGCGCAGGCGCTGCGGTTATCGCGGCGCGCGACGATAACGAAATCATCGACATTCATACCGCTAGCGACGGCAGCAAGGGCGATCTTCTCATCACCGCAGCCCCAGGCAGCGTCAATCCACTCAGCCAAAAAATCATCGACGAAAAACTAGGCTTCATGCAGATGGCCGGGCGCGAGGTCTTTAAAATTGCGGTACCGACGCTCAGTAACGACGTCGTGGAGATTTTGGAGAAAAATAAAATTTCGCCCGAGCAGGTCGATCTTTTCATCCCGCATCAGGCTAATTTACGCATTATCGAGGCGGTCAAGGCGAGATTAGAATTTAGCGACGAGCAGTGCGTGCTTACGATCGGCAAATACGGCAACACGAGCTCGGCGTCGATCCCGATGGCGATAAATGACGCTTACGAGAGCGGCAGGCTCAAAAACGGCTCACTTATGCTTTTGGATGCGTTCGGCGGCGGCTTTACGTGGGGCAGCGCGCTTTTGAAATTCGGCGGCAAGAGCATAAACTAGCGCCTTTGAACTTTCATTATCTTTGAATTTCGCCATATTTAAGAGTTAAAATTCCAAGCTTATTTATAAAACTAATTTCAAATTTATATTTATTCCGAGTCGGGTTTCAAAATTTTAAAATGAAGCGTTTGCAATAAAAAGCATATTATAATTTTGCGCAGTTTGCATATCGGCTTCTGCGTGAGATAGTAAAACGACGTTAGTCTTAGGTCTGCTGCTTTTTGGTGGCGGGCTTTTAGAATATAAAAGAAATCAAATATGCAATAGCTTAAATGGGTGTTAATTTCAGCTGATTCTATACATTAACGGCTTGTAATTAGCTGCGAAGCTCGGCAAGTATTTTTACGGCGGCGTATGGTGGATCTTTTTAGCGACTTACATATAGGCTGTAGAATAAAATTCAAATACCAAAACGCTTACAACAGCAAGCAACAAATTGCCTTAGATTTGAAATTTAGCATAAATGCCGGTAAATTTAAATCAAATACTACGAATGGAACAATAAAGGACGCTATGCCATGAGCGAAGAGGCGTCGTATTATAGGGCGTTAAAATCTCCAGCTATCTCCCGTTATACAATATACATTTATCCCTGTGTAGATAGTGGATGACGGAGGACGCGGTCGCGTCAGCTGCAGACTAAAGCGGTCAATGCACTTAGCTTTAGTGTGAAAGCTACAGCGATTTATAGGTTTGATGATATGCCTAGCTCAATGTCATTGTAAGCATTGGGAAATTTTAGCACGAAATATCATCTTGCAGTTACGGACGACAGGTATTAAAGCATATTATTAAGGCAATTTTTTATAAATTTTAAGTTCAAATTCCATTCGGATAAAATTTCGATTATTTTTTAGAAAGCGATCTAAAATTATTTAAAATTCCCCCGTTAACTTGGACTATCTAGCGTTTTGTTCGTGCGCCAGGTTTAAAATTTTAAATAACGTAAAATCCTAAATTCT
>NZ_CALIJA010000170.1 GCF_938017615.1 uncultured Campylobacter sp.
TAAATTTTAGTATTTTACCAAAATTTCGCTTCATAAAACCTTAATCAAAAGCCCTTAGATAGGGCTTTTTGTTAAAGTTTAAAAGCGCGGATTTTTAGACATTTGCGCTTTGCAAATTCTCTATCTTGGTCTCGATGCGGAAGTTGTCTTTCACCGTGCGCTTTAAGCCGAGTTTAACGAGGCTTGCGTCATCAAGCTCGCAGATCGCGTCTTTGTTTATAGTCTCCTCGTAGGATATACAATCATCAAGCTTATAGCTCTTTAGCGCTTTGATGAGCTTTTCGACCTTTTCTTTGATGCGCGGCAAACTTACGCTTTTACTGAGCTTATAGCCTATCTTACCGAAGGTGAAATCCTTGCTGCGCTTTTCGGCGAACTCCGCCTTATTGCTCTCACAAAATGCGGTGATTTGAGCTTCGATATATTTCTTTTCGCTATCGAGCTTCTCGACCCGGGCTTTTTGTGCATCCTTGATCTCGTTGCACTTTAGCGTTATCTCTCCGTTTATATCGGTCAAAGCCACCTCAAGCTCACACACTCGCTTTAGCGCGTTATCGACGTCTGCGAAGTTTTTGATCTCCATAGTTTTTCTCCTAAAATTTTAAATCTTTTGGCTAGGCCGTAACTCAGCACGTAGCCGTATCGTAAGCAGATCGGAAGGTTGTTTTTATTCTTCTTTACGATCCGCACCATACTCTCCTCACTCGTCAAAAAGACTAAATTTCAGCTCCCTCACGCCGAGCTGCCTTGCAAGCTCTCGCTCGTATGCCATACCTTTGCTATTTTCGCTGCCTTCGCAGGCAAAAAAGTAGTAGTAGCTGCATACCGAGAGGAGCTCCTCGCAGTTTTTCATTATGCGACCTCGCTCCAGCTCGCTATACACCCCCATCCATGCAAGTACGGGCGATATAGGCTCGTAGCCATTGGCGCGCACGATGGCGCAGGCCTGCTCGGCAAGCTTGCGGGCGTAGTAGTCGCGGTCTCGTTCATGCTTGCACGGGATACTTGCATACGGCGAGCTTACGAAACAGAGCCTTGCCGTTCGTTTGTCCATTATCTTTTGCTCCTTTCTTTTAAATTTGACTTCGCAGAGGAGCGAAGCCCCTCTTTGCGAGCGGGAGCTACGCTCCCTGCACCCACCTAAAGTTTCAGAAATTTTGCTTTGCAAAATTTTAGATTTTTCAGCGGTTCAGCTTTAGCGCTTATGTAGGCTCTTGCTAAAAGAGCCCGATAAAAGCTACGCCTCTCTTAGATATCTTAAAATTTTCTCTATATAAGGATCTGCCGCCATCGTCTCATCGGCGCAGATGTGAAGCCTACCGAAGCTCGCGATTTCGGCACAAGGCTTTTTATCCCCGTAGCAAAAGCCCACGTAAAATGCCCAGCCCTTTACAAGCTCCCCGTCTCTTATCTCGTCGCGACGCACCGAGCGAAGACCTACGCTTACCATATCAGGCACGGTGGCGCTCATCTTTGCGTGTAATTCGCGCAGAGCCGCGGCGCTATAATCCTGCGCGCTTAGGTTTATCAAATCCTTTAGCTTCAATTCTTCGTTCCTTTCAGGCTCCAGCCGCTACCGAGCCTTTGAGCTTCGCAGCGCTCAAGCTCGGCGATGGTTTCAAATATCTCCATCCACTTCTTGCGGTTTTTCGGGTGCCTAAGCTTCGCAAGCGCCGTGCGCTCTATCATCGCGACGCGCTCGACGCTGATGCCTAGCATCGCCGCAAGCTCGCGGTAAGCTACATCCGCATCGCCCTTTAGCATCCTCACCCGCTCGGCGCATACCTTGTCCGTGCGGTAGCCCTGAATTCTTTGCATTTCACACTTCCTTTTGCTTCCGCTTATCGCGCTTATTTAGTGCTAGCGACATCTTTTTTCTCTTCAAACAGCACACGTTCTTTGTGTTCGCCTACTTTACCAATATTGAAGCTCTCTACCGGGCGCAAGTAGCCCATCACGCGAGTATAGACGATGCACTTGGTGCGTTTTGCTTCAAGCTCCTTGGGAAATTTCATATCCACTCCTTTTAAATTTGACTTTATAAGACGCCCGCGTGGGGCGCCATTTAAAATCAAAGCTGCCTAACTCCAAATCGTTCCTAGTCCTCGATGAAATCTCGGCACCGGCACCGCTATGCTCTCGCGGTGTCTTCTCTTTGTAATCCAGCCCCTCGGGGTCTTGAAGAGAATGAATGAGTGCGCGATTATGATCTCATCTTTGCAAGCTTTTAGATCGCTCATTTTCATACCCTTATACGCTTTCATCTCTTATTCCTCCTTATAAAATTACCATGCCGCAGGCTTGGGCTATGATCTCCTCGCCCACGGCGCAGCCGTTAAGAGCCGCTAGGCGGACCGACTTTTTGTGTAACTTTTCGGACGCGCGGAAGTTGCCTTTGGCGTGAGCGAAGATCCCAGTGCCGTAAAAGGCATCGCTCTCCTCTTTGCTGAGCCCCTGCATAGCCCATTTGCCGCAAATACGGCTATATAGCTGCCTAAGCTCCTTATTGCGCCCCACTAAATTCTTTAGCAAAATCTCCGTGCCTGCTAGAATTAGCGGAGTACTCGAAAAATCGTAAATTCTACGTAGATCCTCAAGCGCCCTGAGCGGCAGATGCTCGGCTTCATCGATTAGCAGCACCTTATCGGCGGTTTTTAGGAAGCTTGATATCGCTTTTAATTTTGCATTAGCGCTGCCTGCGGCTTCCAGCTTTAGCGCTTCGCATAGCTCGCCAAGCAAAGCGTTAGCGTTGGTGTGGCAGGTAGCCTCAATTAGTACCGCGTTAGGATTTTTGGCGGCAAAGTCGCGTAGTATCGTGCTCTTGCCGCTACCTGCGGTGCCGTAAAGCAAAGCTATCTCGCGCTCGCCTACGGCTTCGGAGATGACGAAATTCGCCATCTTATAATCCCGCGAGTTAAAAATTTCATCTCGCGCGGGCGAGGCGGCAAACTCTTTTGCTTTTTTGGCGCTCGCATCGATATAGGCGCCTATCTTGGCTGCGATCGCCGCATTATCGCCCTTGTATTTGCCCGCTCGAAACTGACTTATCGCTCCCGGACTGATGCCCAAAGCCCGCGCAAGCGCGCTCATACTCACGCTTCCGCCCTCTAAGAATTCATTTAGCTTAGATATAATCTCTTGCATATTTTCTCCTTTGCCCATAAAGGGGCTTTTAAAAGACATTTTATGCCCTTTAAAAGCACCTTATCCGCAGACTACTTCCTCAAAGCTCTTTATCTTGCGCTCCGCTTTGCGCTGCGTAGCTTGCGCGCTCAAAATTTCATCGCTCAAAGCTACGCTAGAGTTCAAGCTTTTAGCCCCTTTTAGCGCAGCATCTATTAGCCTGCTTTCGTTATTTGCCGCTTGCGGCTTAGGCATTGCGGCGGGCTTTGCTTCTACCATGCGCACTATCTGCTCAAAATCCGCCCGATGTGCGATCGATGCAGCGTCCATCTGCTTTTTGGTCTCTTTTAGGCGCTTATTAAATAGCTTTTGCGCGCTTTTAGCCTCCTCGGCACTTACTCCCTCATCCAAATCAAGCGTAGAGGCAACACCGATAAATTTGTTATCCTCGCTCCATAAAAAGCACTCGTTTATATTATTGACGTTTTTGCTAACCCATACGCGCTCAAGCCCGTACATCTCCACGCTGTAAAACCTCACACCATCTAGGCTGATACCCTTTTTATGCACGTGCTTAAGCTCTCGTCCGCCAAGACGCGCGCTGATGCTTAGAGCGTCCATATACACGGCGTCGCTTATCTTTGCGCTATACGCAGCTGCGCAGGTAGTATCAAGGCGCTCAAGGTAGCGGGTGTTTAGAAATTTTTCCGCATACATATCCATCAGCTCTTGCACCTCGCTTAGGTTTTTTAGCATCGTTAGATTCGTCTTGTAGCCTCTTTTTAAGCGGCGCTCTTTTTTAGAGCGAAAAAACTCTATGGCTTGGCGCTGCGAGATATTGTGTCCTATGAAGCCCGCCAAATTTGCGCTGAAACTATGCTGCAAGGCTCTAAAATTTCGCTCCACGTATGGCTTGAGCCAGCCGCTATAAGCACGCACGGCTTTATACTCGATCTCAAGCGTGCCTAAGACTTCGCGCATGTACTCGCTTTTGAAAGCTTTGCCGTTATCGCCCTTGATTACCTTTGGTTTGCCGTAGCGCACGATATATTTGGCGACGGCTCTAGCAATAGAGAGAGAATTTTCACTATCGCTGATGTGAAAAGTCGCTACCCCGCTATACGTATCGATTAGAGCGATGATGGTGTAGCGCTTTTGCCACTCTTTTACATAGTTTTGAAATTCGTCTTTGTCTTTAAAGATAGTGCTGACGTTTTGCCAGCCGATCATCTCGCAAAGCTCGCTAGCGTTGCAGATTAAATCAAGCGGGCTGCCGTCTATCTCCACGACTTCGTTTATCGTGCTTACGGCGTAGTTGCTGATACCAAGAGCCGGCAAGCCGCGACCGACCGCTCCATCCTCGCCGTAAAGGATGATGTTTTTTACCAGCTTATTTTTGTTTAGGTAGTTGTTTACGAAGCGATTTACGACCTCATAGCTTACAATCTCGTCTTTTTTACCTTGAAAGTCCTCAAAGTTTATGAGAGAGTTTTTCGCCGCGTGGTAATTTAGCGCCTTGTAGATGTTTGTTATATCTACCTTGCCCATACCGCTGCATGCAAGTATCAGCTCTACGCAAAGCGGCGCAAGACCTAGCGCGTCAAGCTTTAGGGTCTTATTATTATCCCGCTCGTCCACTAGCGCATCAAGGCCTCCTTTTTTAAATTTACGTTGCCAGTCGTAGAGCTTATTTGCGGTTACCTTTACGGGGCATATCTTTTTAGCGTTGATATACTCCAGAAAAGTAGCCTCGCTGATCTTGCCTTTTGCGTCTTCCCACTCCCTAACGACGTTATATTTTTCAAAAGCGGCTTTGCGTTTTTTATCCGAGCAAGTAGCGATAGCAGGGAGGCTTGTCGCGCTGCTCGGATCGCTTGAGCTTTGCTCTGCGCCGTTTAAATCTCGCCTCGCGCCGTTTAGGCTCTGCGCACTACCGCAGATTGATGCATTGCTTAAGTTTAAAGCGCCGCCGCTTGCGGACGGATCTGCCGCAGCCGCGCCGTTTAAATTTGCTCCGCCGTGCTTATTGTCGCAAACGCTCTCGCTTTGTCGCGAAATTTCGCTGCTTTCGTTGTTTATCAGGCTATCGTCAATCCAAATTTGAAGGGTTTTACCACCGTGACCAACGCCATCTGTGTAGGTAAAACCTAATATATTAGGTTTAATAGTGCAAAATTTTTTCCCACTAGCTTGGGCTTTAACTACTCTTCTTTGTAGTTTTCTTAAATTTACACTTAAAATTTCAGCCGCACGTTTGGAATTTACCCACATTAGGCTACCTTTATGCCGTCTTTTTCTAGTATCTTTTTAGCTTTTTGGCTTATATAGCCCTTGTAAAAGCTGCTTAAGCTTAGTCCTCGCATCGCACAGTAGTCTTTTAGATCGTATTTTAGTTGTTGTTTTACGGCCTTTGTAACCGGTTTTACTCTACATTTTGCCATTTTTTACTCCTTTCTTATATTTTCATTGTTAATGTAAAAATTTAAGAACCCCGCTGATATAATATTATTCGGAAATTCTACAAAAGGGGATACGGCGGAAATGAAAAAAGATGAGGCAAAGGCCAATGGCCTTGAAAATTACGAGAAAAATTTAAAACTAAATCTCGAAGCCAAGCGTAAGGATCTAGACAATATTACTACCTCCATCATCCCTTCTCAATTAACCATAGTCAGGATGTTTTTGTGGCTTTCTTTTAGTATCGTAGGTGCGGCTTTTTATGCGATAAAACTAGATGAGATAAGCTCATCGCAATTTTATTTTTTATCGGCGATCGTTATAACTACCGTGACAATAATTACTCTTTGCCTAATAGCCATTAAAAGCAGCGCCGTTAGGCTCACCGCCAATCTCGATAATGCATATTTTAAAGAAAACATCAAACAAGGCGATAGCGAACACGCAGAAGGTCTAATAGCTATGCTAGATGTTACGTCAAAAGCCTTAGGCCTCGCTCAAGATAATGTAAATAAAACCGGTAGAATTTTAAGAGGGATTACCTACCTATCATTCGCAGTGGTATTTTTTATCTCTTTGTTTACTATAGTTTCCGTGTATCACGAGAAAGGGGGTGAAAATATGGCTAAAGAGCAAAAGGATAAAAGCGCCGAAACTATTAAAACGACCGATAGCCGCCCGTCGTTTAGTCAATCGACGCAAATTAAGCCGGCTCAAATAAGAGCGAATAGTCGGAATATTATCGGCGAGTCTCAAAGCGGCGGCTTTAACATTACTGCAAGCAAGAAACCAAAGCCTAGCAATAATGCAAATACCGCCGACAAAACTGGCGAAGAATAATCCGTCGGCCTCTTGCTCTAGGAAGCGAGAGGCCGCTTATTCATCGAATAAAAATAGGTAACTCCATAAGACAAATATTACCCATAAAACCATATCGTCCATATGATCTCCTTATTTTTACCTTAACAATGAAAATTCAAAGAACTTTTAGAAAATCTTAACCTTTTTATAGGTATTATCTTTTCTAAGTATATTTTGAATTATAACCTAATTTATTAGGTTTGTCAAGGGGTCCCTGTGGATTTAGCTCAAAAGATTAGTTTTTTAAGAAAAGAAAGGGAATGGTCGCAAGACGAACTAGCCAAAATATCTGGAGTTGGGAGATCTACTATTCAACTATACGAAAGCAAAAAAGCAAGTAAAAATCCCACTAGAGAGAATTTACAGAAAATAGCTAATGCTTTTGAAATTAGTATTTCAGATTTAGCAAATGAAAATTTTGACGTAAGTATTGACGTTAGTGATGACGTAAGTATTGGCAAAAATGACGTTAGTCCCTCAAACCTTAAAGAAACCGAGACGGATCAAATTTTTATCCGTAAGCTTAGCTCATCCGTAGGTGCCGGCGAGAGCGTCGATATAAACGGCATAGAGATCTACGACACCGATGTATTGATACCTTTTTCTCGGATGCTTTTTAAGGTGTGCCCTAAAAATACGAGTAGGATTCGCTGCATGCCGGTAGAGGGCTACTCTATGGTGCCGATGCTTTATCCTGATAGCTGGGTGATTGTGGACGTCACGGCAAAATTTGAAGGCGATGGGCTATATATCGTCAACTACTGCGACCATTTTATGGTGAAGCTGCTACAAAAGAGCCCCGACGGCGTACTGCACATAAAAAGCGTTAATAAAGAATACGATAGCTACGAGATAGGACCGGATAGCGATTTGCAAGTATATATCGTCGGCAAGGTCCTACGCTGCGTAATATAAAATCAATATAAAAGGAGAATTTATGGATCTATATGAGGATTTACAGCGCCTGGGTGCTCGAATATCGAGCATCAAGGACTCCGTGCAAACCGAAGAGGCTACGAAACACTCGTTCGTGATGCCGTTTTTTCAAATTTTAGGCTACGATATATTTGACCCTAACGTCATAGTGCCTGAATTTACCGCGGACGTAGGCATTAAAAAGGGCGAAAAGGTAGATTACGCCATAATGTATGAGGGCAAGCCGCTCATCATCGTAGAGGTCAAGAAGCACACCGAAGTACTTGACAAGCATTCAAGCCAGCTATATCGATATTTCGGCGTTACTGACGCTAAATTTGCACTGCTAACAAATGGCATAGAATACCGATTTTATTCCGATATTAACAAGGAAAATAGGCTTGACGACAATCCTTTTCTTATCGTAAACCTTGACGAGCTCAACAAGCGCGACGTAAAGGCTCTTGAGCGCTTTACAAAAAGCGATCTAAATATCAGCTCGATACTGGAGATGGCGAATAAGCAGCGCCGAATACTTGAGATAAAAAAGATATTTGAGGAAGAAACCGCTAAGCCTAGCGATGATCTGGCTAGGATGTTTGCCTGCAGAATACTTCCGCAAGGAACGCGCATAACCGGAAGTGTGCTAGAGGACTTTAAGAGCTATACAAAAACCGCTCTGAGCGAGATAGTGACCGATCTGGCCTCAAAAAAGATAAATTCCGTACGTGCGGGCTTAACGGCAAATATCACGGACGAGGATGAAGAAAGTAGTAATGATGAAGCCAAGATCGTAACTACGCAAGATGAGCTGCAAGGCTTTTTTATCATTAAATCAATACTGGGCGAATATACGGAGCTTGATAAAATTTATGCAAGGGATACTCAAAGCTATTTTGGAGTACTCTTTGACGATAATAACCGCAAATGGATAGCTAGATTGCATTTTAATACGGCGAAGAAATACATTGGCATTCACGAAATAGAGAAACAAGAGACTAGATATCCACTCGAAAAGTTCGAAGATATTTATAAATTTAGAGATAATCTTATCGCCACGCTCAAAAGAGTGCAGGGCACAGAGAGCGCGGAATGATAAAATGCTTTTAATGCCCATTTAAACGGGTGTTAAAAGCGGTGCAAAATTTCGTAAGGTTTTTGTCAAAAAATTTAAATCGAATTTTGCCACTTTGATTTTGAATAAATTTGCTCCTAATCCCTATCTTTAGGCGACCAGCTCAAATTTTTTCTCACTTTGACTTCTGACAAAACTTTACAAATTTCTTTCCCGTTCAAGCAAAATTTCATCTCAAATTTAACCATCGGCTCAGCTGAAATTTCATCCCAAATTTATGGCACAAATAGTCTAAATTTGAATATTCACAAACCCGATGATTCACAAACTTTGCCCTTCTCTAGATCGATAAAATTTAAAATTGTAGTGTTAGCTATCTGCACTGCATAAATTCTTTACAACCTACGGCGCAAAATCCGCGCCCTCGCGCAAAATTTAAGATTAAATTTCATCCCCGATAAGCCTTTTTTTATCGCTTTTGGATATAATTCGCCAAAACCAAAACAAGGAATTTTAATGATACCATTTAGCGATGAAGAGCTTCTAGCTCCGGTACAAGGCAGCTTGGAGCTAATCCGCCCGATGCTTCAAAACGACGGCGGCGATATACAGCTTTTAGGCATAAAAAACGGCATCGTCCACGTCCGCCTTACCGGGCATTGTCACGGCTGCGCCGCAAGTGCGCAGACCCTAAAATACGGCGTCGAGCGCCAGCTCCGCATGGATATCCATCCAGAGCTTAGCGTCGTAAACGTCCCCGAAGGCGAAGAGTTTGAATTATAAAAAGCTGGGGCTAAAAGCCTTTTCGCGCGGAGAATTTGAGCTTGCGAAGCTGTATTTTTCGCTCGCCTACGAAAAAAGTGGCGAGGAGGAAATTCTATTTTTACTCGAGCTTTGCCAGACCGCGCTGGCAGATCGCGAAGAAGCGCTTATGCTCTTTGATTTTTACAACCTCAGCCCCAAAACTCAAACCGCGGAGCTTTTTAAAATTTTAAACTCCATCAACGAAAAGATCGCGAACGAAGCGGCCTCCGAACCCGGCGCCGAGGATGAGATCGCCGTTATCGCCTATGCCGATTTTATGCGCGCGGTAGGTCAAAGAGGCTTTAAAGACGCCTTCGAATCGATCATTTTTTCCTCTAAAATCGCCATTTCGGACAAAAGCGAGATGATAGAATTCTTAGAAAATTTGATAGAAAACGGCTACTACGAAATGGGGCTTAATTACGTCGAAAGCTCGGCTGCCGCGTATGCGGGCGATGAGCGCTTCGAAGCGCTAATGCAAAAAATCAAAAATCATGAAAATACGACTCGAAAATAGCTTTATCACCGACAACTCCGCCGAGTGCGAGGCGGGCTGCTTTTTTATGCGCACGGACGCGAATGCTAAATTTGAACCCGAAGCGGCGCAAAAAGGCGCGCAGATCATCTCTATCGCGCGGGCAAAGGAGCTTTTAAATATCGATCCGCGCATCAAAATCGTAGGCATCACCGGCACGAACGGCAAGACCACGACCGCGGCGGCGATCTATTCGACGCTGCTGGATCTGGGCTTTAGCTGCGGTTTAAGCGGCACGCGCGGCGCCTTCATAAACGAGCGTAGAATCGACGAGAAGGGGCTTACGACGAGCTCGGTTTTTAAGACGATGAGCTATCTTTATGAAGCTAACAAGCAGGGCTGCGAGTATTTCGTTATGGAGGTAAGCTCGCACGCAATCGCGCAGAACCGCATCCAGGGGCTAAATTTTGCGCTTAAAATTTTTACTAATCTCAGCCAAGATCATCTCGATTATCACGGCAGCATGCAAGAATACGCCGCAGTCAAGAGCTCGTTTTTTGCGGACGACGCGCCAAAGCTTATAAACGCCGATGACGGACACATTAAATTTAACCCCGCAAACGCCCTTACCTACGGCATAAAAAATCCCGCGAGCTTCGGTGTGAGCGGATACGGGCTAAAGGGCGGCATCGACGCGCTCGTGCGCACTCCAAACGGCGATAATGCGCAGCTGCAAAGCGATCTGATCGGCGAGTTTAATCTCTACAACCTTACCGCGGCGTTTGCGGCGGTTAAAATTCTGACCAAGCTGCCGAACGAAAAGATCGCAAAAGCCCTGGCAAACTTCGGCGGCGTCGAGGGTCGCGTGCAGATCGTAAATAAAAACCCGCTTGTGATCGTCGATTTCGCCCATACCCCAGACGGCATCGAAAAGGTGCTAAACGCGCTGCGCACAAGCGGCGAGATCATCGCGGTTTTTGGCGCGGGAGGCGATCGCGACCACGGCAAGCGTCCGAAAATGGGCGCCATCGCCGAGCACTTTGCCAAAATTTGCATCGTCACGAGCGATAATCCGCGCAGCGAAGAGCCGAGCGAAATCATCGAGCAAATTTGCGCCGGCATGCGCCGAAAAGATAAAATTTTAAAGATCGCGGATCGCAAAGAGGCGATCGCGCGCGCGCTAGATCTTGCCAAAAACGGCGAGATGATCGCTATTTTGGGTAAGGGCGACGAGACCTACCAGGAGATCAAGGGTGTGAAGCACCCCTTCAGCGACAAACAGGTCGTAAGCGAGCTCGTCGCGGCGCGAGGCGGGTCAAATTTAGACTAAATTTAAAGGACGGCCGATGAAAATCGAAATTTTATCAAGCAAAATCCACCGCGCACGCGTGACGGACGCCAACCTAAACTACGTGGGCTCCATCACGATCGGACCCGAGCTTATCGAGGCTGCGGGGCTTTGCGAATACCAAAAAGTCGAGATCCTAAACGTCAATAACGGCGAACGCTTCGCTACCTACGTGATCCGCGGCGATAAAAAGGGCGAGATCTGCCTAAACGGCGCGGCCGCGCGTAAAGTCTGCGTCGGCGACGTCGTCATCATCGTGGCCTACGCACAGATGAGCGCCAAAAAAGCAAGAAGCTTCAAGCCTAAAATCGTGCAAGTAAACGAAAAAAACCAAATAACGGAGTAAAGATGTTTGAGGGAATGGATTTTTCGAAAATGGGGCAGATGCTCGATCAGATGCAGGCCAAGGCTAAGCAGATCGAGGAGGAGAATGCGCGCAAGGAATTTACCGTAAAATCGGGTGCGGGTATGGTCGCTATCAGGCTAAACGGCGCGGGCGAGGTGCTTGATCTGAGCATCGACGACAGCCTTTTTAGCGACAAAGAGAGCTTGCAGATCCTGCTGATCTCGGCGATAGGCGACGCGATAAAGCTGGTCGAAAATGAAAAGAAAGGCGCCGCAGCATCCATGCTAGGAGGGCTCGGCGGATTGGGTGATCTGCTTGGCAATAAGGGCTAAGCGTAGCTCAAAAATGGTGAAAATAGGCTTTTTAGAGAGGGCGACTACTTCCCGCCTGGCGAGCGGTTTGGATTTTACGGAGCGAGCGGCTTCTATAGCGAACTAAATGAAGCCCGATTTTATAAGGCGGCATTAATTTAGATTTTTGTGGCGATACAGTTTGCATAAAGCACGGCTCGCTTGATTTGACGCTAGGTTATTAAATTTCAACCTTAGCAAATCGGTCAAATTTAACGGGTGGCGTGAGGGCAAATTCTAAAATTTCAGTAGGCTGCTACGCTGCGGCGCAAAGTAAAATTTAGCTCGCACGGCTTAAATGCAAAGCGGGCGAGCCGTTGCGCGACATCCGCGAGCAAATCTAGCGTAAGATGCGGCTCAAAAAAGCGGAGCATCCTTCGCCTCGCGCACTGCGTAAAGCTAGGGAAATTAAAATTTAAAATTTTAAGCGGCGTGATTACTTCTACGCGACGTACAAACGGCTCGCGACAGCAAAGCCTAAGCTGCGCGACGAAAAGGTATTCGAAGGGCGCGAATTTGCATTCGTCAAGGGCGCGCCTAAGCAGAGCAAATCAAAACCGCAAGGTAGGATCGATGGATATTTTAGAAAAATTTAAAGATTACTTGAAGCACAACGAGCTGAAGGCGTCTAGCTTTCATCCGTATTTCGAGGAGGCGCTCAATTACATGCTGCAAGCGGGCGGCAAGCACTTTCGCGCGCAGCTGCTACTAGGCGTCGTCTCGGCGGTGGATGAACGGCGCTTTGAGGGCGCGTTGGCGATGGCGATGGCGCTTGAGATGATCCACACCTACTCGCTTATCCACGACGATCTGCCCGCGATGGACGATGCGGATCTGCGCCGCGGACGGCCGAGCCTGCATAAAAAATACGACGAAGTCACGGCGATTTTGGTGGGCGATGCGCTAAATACCGACGCGTTTTTGATCGCCGCAAGCGCAAATTTAAGCGATGAGATCAAGATAAAATGCATTAAAACTCTAGCACGAAACGCAGGCAGCAGCGGCATGGTGCTCGGTCAGGCGATCGATTGCCATTTTGAAAACAGTCCGTTAAAGCAAAGCGAGCTTGAGTTTTTGCATCTGCATAAAACGGGCGCGCTCATCGCAGCGGCGTTTGAGCTAGGCGCCATAATCGGCGGGTTAAAGGATGAGCTCGCGCATGAGCTTTATAAAATCGGACTAAAGCTAGGTCTCATATTTCAGATCGAGGATGATATCATCGACGCCACGGGCGACGAAGCAAGCGCGGGCAAGCCCGTAGGAGCGGACGGCGCTAAAAATTCCTTCGTAAATTTACTCGGACTTGCGGGTGCTAGAAGCTACAAGCAGCGCCTAATAGACGAGGTAAGCGGCGCGATGAGCAACTATGATGCGAGCCTACGCGATTTGGTTTTAAATTTGATAGAAAAATACCTGAAAGGATGAAAAATGTCGAGCGAGCAGCTAAGTAAAATTTCAAACACGATAAAATTTCTAAGCGCGGATATGATCCAAAGCGCCAACTCAGGCCATCCAGGCACGCCGATGGGGCTAAGCGACGTAATGAGCATATTTATGAGTAAGGTCCGCCACAACCCCAAAAATCCCGCGTGGCTGAACCGCGACCGCGTCGTATTCTCTGGCGGGCACGCAAGCGCGCTAGTGTATAGCTACCTCTATCTTAGTGGATACGATTTGAGCATGGACGATCTGAAAAGCTTCAGGCGCCTGTACTCCAAAACCCCCGGCCATCCGGAGATCACTACCCCGGGCGTTGAGATCGCTACCGGGCCGCTCGGACAGGGCGTCGCAAACGCAGTCGGATTTGCGATGGCCGCAAAATACGCCGCGCATCTACTAAACGAGGAAGGAAACGAGATCATCGATCACCGCGTCTATTGCTTCTGCGGTGACGGCGATCTACAGGAGGGCATCAGCTACGAAGCGTGCGCGCTTGCGGGCAGACACAACCTCGATAATCTAACGATAATTTATGATTCTAACGGCATCACGATCGACGGCAGCACCGATATCGCGTGGTTTGAGGACGTGAAAGTGCGATTTGAAGCGCAAGGCTTTGAGGTTGCGCGCATCGACGGGCATAATTTCGATCAGATAGAATTCGTCCTTGACGAGGTCAAAAATAAAACAAAACCCTACCTCATCATCGCAAACACCACGATCGGCAAGGGGGCGCTAGAGCTTGAGGGCACAGCCAAGACGCACGGCGCGCCGCTTGGAGAGGAGCTGCTTGCACGCGCTAAGCAAAGCCTGGGCTTTGATCCCGCCCAAAGCTTCGTCGTAAGCGAGGACGTGCTTTTTGAAACGCGCGCCGCGGTTGAGAAAGGCGATTTGGAGGAGCGGCTTTGGAAGGAAAAGCTTGCGAAGCTAAGCGATGAAAAAAGAGCGCTTTTAAACGAGCTTTTAAATCCCGACTTTAGCAAGATAGAATTCCCTGATTTTAGCGGGCTTAAGGTCGCCACGCGCGATAGCAACTGTAAAATTTTAAACGCTATCGCAAACGCAGTGCCCGGCTTTTTAGGCGGAAGCGCCGATTTGGCGGCGTCTAATAAGACCGAGCTAAAAGGCGGTGGCGACTTTCCGTGCGGCAAAAATTTACACTTCGGCATCCGCGAGCACGCGATGGCGGCGATCGGCAACGCCTTCGCGAGATACGGGCTTTTCATCCCGTTTAGCGCGACGTTTTTTATCTTCAGCGACTATCTCAAAACGGGCGCGCGACTCGCGGCGCTGATGGGTTTGCGCCATTATTTCGTCTTCACGCACGACAGCATCGGCGTGGGCGAGGACGGGCCGACGCACGAGCCTATCGAGCAGCTTAGCACCTTCCGCGCGATGCCAGGCTTCTACACCTTCCGCCCCGCAGACGGCAACGAAAACGTAAAATGCTGGCGCACGGCGCTTTCCCTGAATGCGCCCGCGGCGTTCGTCTGCTCGCGCCAAGGGCTTGAGCCGCTACCTAAGGCGGTCTTGGGTGACGTGCAAAACGGCGCGTATCTGCTAAGGCAGAGCAAAGAGGCGCAAATCACGCTCATCGCAAGCGGCAGCGAAGTCTCGCTCTGCTTAAAAGCGGCGGCGATCCTGCAAGAGCAAGGCATCGGCGCAAACGTCGTAAGCGCGCCGTGCTTCGAGCTTTTGTGCGAGCAGGACGCGGATTATTTGGCGCAAATTCTAGAACCGCAAACTAAAATTTTAGCCGTCGAAGCCGCAAGCGCGCTTGAGTGGTATAAATTTGCAGACGCGGTACACGGCATGCAAAGCTTCGGCGAAAGCGGTAACGCGAGCGAGCTATTTAAGCTTTTCGGCTTCACCGACGTCGCGATCGCAAAGCAGGCGAGAGAGCTTTTAGAGCAGTAGCGGAAAGGGTAAAATTTGAGCGGAAAAATCAAAATTTCGTATTTAGACGGATTTAAAATTTACGGGTTAAAAGCCCGCACGAAAAACGCGGACGAGCTAGGCGGAAGCGGCAAAATTCCCGCGCTGTGGGCGAAATTTATGAAAGAGTGTTATGACGGGCGGAGCGAGATTTACGGCGTCTATTACGATTACGAAGACGGCGCTGACGGGCTTTACAATATCTTTATCGGCACCAAAGCGCCCCGCAGCGATGAAGCCTTGGAGATCAAAAGCGGCAAATACGCCGTTTTTAGTTTCCCAAATGAGCCGCAAAACGTAGCAAAATTTTGGAGCAAAATTTGGAGCTTTTTTGAGGCCGGCGAACTAAAAAGAGCGTTTGGAACGGATTTTGAGTTTTACGGCGGAGACGAGATCAAAATTTTTATCTCGATTTTGTAGAGCGGTGCATGAAATTTATAAACGGCGAGTGATTTTTCGCCGCTGCGATAAAATTTGCCCGCCAAATGCTAAAATTCCTTGCTCGCAAAAGCCACGCAGAGCGTAAAACGCTGCTACTTTATAAAATTTCATCCATAAAGCGGTAAAATTCCGTGCCCAAAACTACGCGCACGAAAATAAATTTTATGCCGAAAGCCGCGCCGTACCTTAAGCCGTGGATTTAAAACGAAATCTAAATTTGTGCCGTTAAATTTCAACCCCCGCCCGCAAAATCAGGCGAAATTTCACGCGGAATTTCATTTTTAAATCTGTTATTAAGCCATTTTTGGCTTAAATTACATTTTCATTCGGGTAGATGTCCGAGCGGTCGAAGGAGCGCGCCTCGAAAGCGCGTAAGGCGTCAGCCTTCTAGGGTTCGAATCCCTATCTACCCGCCATTCATTCAAATTTCACCCAATACTCGGGAGCTAGATGAGCAATAAACTCCTTTCGATGAGCCTGCAAGAGCTGTGGCAGCTCTTTCCGATACGTCTCGTACCGCACGATCCGCGCTGGAGCGAATACTTTAGGCAGGAGCGCGAAATTCTGCGCGGCCTGTTGCAAGATCATGGCGAGATCAAGATCCACCATATCGGCAGCACCGCGGTAAGCGGGATCTGGGCGAAGCCGATCGTAGATATTTTAATCGAATGCTCGGATATCGCCGCCGCCAAACAGCGCCTGATAGAGGCGGGCTATCTGCTAATGAGCGAAAAGGGGAGCCGCTGCAGCCTAAATAAGGGCTACACCGAAGCGGGATTTGCCGAGCGCGTTTTTCACGTGCATATGCGAAATTTCGGCGATGCGGATGAGATATTTTTTAGAGATTTTTTGCGGGCGAATGCGGATATCGCCGAGCGGTACGAGGCGCTTAAATTAGAGCTTTGCAAGCGCTTCGAGTTTGACCGCGACGCCTACACTGCGGCGAAAAGCGAATTTGTGCTTAAATTTACGCGCATCGCTAAAGAAAACTCGAAATAGCCGCATAAATTTATCATCTGCGTAGAGGCTCGCTAGCTAAAAGCGATAAAACGTCCAAATTTTATAAATGAAATGGGTAGATGGTAGCCGCACATTGCAGATTAGTTTTTATAAAATTTTGATCGTATTTTTAAATTTAAAGGGCGACTGCCCAGTTATCGTAGATAAATTTTACAAATCCAGCTAACGGCAAAGTCGTCCACAAAATGCGCTGTATCATCGCATCATGCCAAACAAAGGCATCTCTGTGCTTCAGTAGAAGTTTAAATTTAAAAGCCTACGCGTCATAAATTTTAAACATCTCGCTAAAACATTGGCTCACAAACTCGCTAAATTTAAAGCGGCGAAAATTTTAAATTCCTCGCCGCTAGCTAGCCACACAAATCCGTCTGGCGCTTAAATTTAATGATCGCTCTTCAGCCCCGCGCCGCAAAGCGGAATGATGCTATCTCCTTGCAGATCGCGACTTTCTTTGTAGCGCAGATACGCCGCGTAGGTAGCCGCGGTCGTGTGCTCGACGTAAAATCCGCCGCGCGCAAGCGCCGCTCTGGCAGGCAGTATGTCGCTCTCGCTCGCCAAGATCACCTCTCGCTCGCCCGCGTAACTAGAGCCAAGAATTTCGACCGCGCGCATCGGTCTTGCGATCGCGATGCCCTCTGCTAGCGTCGGCTGTGGCTCTATCGCGCGCGCCGTACCTTCGGCGCCGAAAAGCGGAGCGCAACGCTCGCCCTGAACGATGAAAATTTTTGGCAGCGCTTTGATAAGACCGCCCTCATATAGCTCGCCTAGCGCCGCTTGAGCGCCCAGCAACAGCGTGCCGTTACCCACGGGGATAAAGATATTGCGCGGCATCCTACCCAGCTGCTCGTAGATCTCATAAACGTAGCTCTTCGTGCCCTCGTAAAAGATCGGATTATAAACGTGGTTGGCGTAATAGATCTGCTCCTGCGCGGCCTTTTTGCGGCACGCATCCGCCGTCTCGTCGCGGCTGCCGTCAAATACCGTGACGTGCGCGCCGTGGCTTTTGATCATATCGATCTTTTTGGGCGACGTGCCCTTCGGGACGTAAATTTCGCACTCGATGCCCGCGCGAGCGCAGTACGCCGCCACGGCATTGCCTGCGTTGCCGCTGGAGTCTTGCAACACCTTTTTCACGCCGATATTTTTGGCGTGCAGCACCAAAACCGCCGCACCGCGATCTTTGAATGAAAGCGTAGGCATCGCGTAGTCGAGCTTGAGATAGAGGTCTTCGCCGAATTTCACGCTCGCCGTAAGCCCCTCGCCCATCGAAATTTCTCTAAATTTAGCCGTGTCGATGCCCATAAACTTACGGTATCTAAAGATGCTAAACTCGCTTTGATCTACGAGCGCGGGGTTAAATTTAGGCGCATCGGAGTTTAGCTTATACAGCCCACCGCAGTCGCATTTATAGCTCAAAGTATCGACGGGCGCGTGCTTGCCGCAGCCCGTGCAGATGAAATCGCTCATTTTCGCTCCTATTTTTTCTCTTTTATTTTTGCGACGGCCTCGATCTCTACGAGACAGCCGAAGTGTAGAGCCGTAGTCGGTACCACGACGCGAGCGGGCTTGTGCGCGCCAAAAAACAGCGCGTACTGCTCGTCGATCACGTCCCAGTTCGCGACGTCAGGCGTATAGACGCGACACATCCGCACGTCGTTTTTATCCGCGCCCGCGGCGGCCAGCACTGCCGCGACGTTGCTTAAAGCCTGCGCGGTCTGTGCAGCAAGACCCTCCGCAATGGCCCCCGTGCGCGGATCCACGCTTAACTGCCCCGAGACGTAGAGCGTACCGTCGTCATCTAAGATGCCCGGCGCATAATGCGCCTTTTTCGGCACGAAACCGCTTGGATAAATTTCTTTCATTTAAGCTCCTTTGCATATAAAATTTTATATAATTCTACTCTAAATTTATTAAAAATATATAAGTATTTCTATAAATTTGCAA
>NZ_CALIJA010000171.1 GCF_938017615.1 uncultured Campylobacter sp.
AGAGCTTGCACTCGTAGAATTTTCGTCTGCAGAATTTACGCCATCACTCGCGGAAGCGGAATTTTCGTCCTCAAAAAATGCAGGCATCCACCCTCGCAGCAGCCCTGCTGCGCCGGTTTTCGGTGTGTAGCCCGTATTTGCCGCGCCTCCGTAGATTGCGCTAGCCAAAACGGCGCAGAGCAGAGCTTTGCAAAAGCGAGCAAACGCCGCGCCACCCCTGCCACAGCGATACTCTCGCGGAATTTTACGAGCTTTTACGACGCACCACACTGCGCTTGCCAGCCACAGCGCCACACCGCCCAGCAACCCCACAGCAGCGATTACCGCGCCGCATGCAAGTGCCCAAAAATAATGCTCCGCAAAGATCATCTCGAAGCAGCCCTCGCACGCTAGTGTAGCCGCTGCGATAAGCGCGCCTTCGCCTATGCACCACACCGCGCGGTCATATCGCGGACTTAGCACGCCAAGAGCCCCAGCCATCGCGCTGCCCAAATCACGAGCGCATTGCTGCGAAATAAAGCCCTCGCAAACGCGCATAATCGCCGCGATGAAACTCTGAGCGCAATCCTCGCGCAAAGAACGCGAGAAAAAGAACTTCTTTAATCGCGCAAAGGGCGAAATTTTAGAATTTGACGCGGCAGGATCTTGCGTATTCGTGCGATTTTTAAATTTTGCAGCGGCTAGATTTTCGGAATTTATTGCGGCGGAGTCTATGGAATTTGTGGAATTTTGAGCATTTAAGACACTTAAATCTCGGTAATCTCGCTCGCCGCGTAATTCGTAAAGACCCTCCGCAGTGCGATCAGAAGTGTCACTTAAGCCTTCTTGCGAGCCGGCAAAATTAGGTCCATTCTGCGCGCGAGCTTCGCTGCTTTGCTGCCTAGCATCAAAATCGCTGGCAGAATTCTCTCCGCTTTCCGAAAGATCCGCCCCTGTAAATTTTATGCCGCCGCCCACTCCGCCTGCGAACCTACCTTGCTCTCCGCGCAACCCCAAGCGATTATCTTCTGCGCTCATAGGATTTGCCGAAGCGCTCGCGAATTTCATGCCTACAAATTTTACGCTCGCGCCGCCCTTGAGATTTTCTTTGCGCGAAGCGTCTTTTGCAAGGCTCAAAGCGTCGCGATCAGCCGTGCCGCAGGTAGAATTTACAGAGTTAAAATGTCTATCCGCGCCGCGCAACTGCTCGAGATTTAGCGTCTCGCCGCGCAGCTTAGCACTAGCTAGGCGCATCGCCGCATCCAGCACAGGCTTTGCGCGAAACAGCGCAAAAAGGCTTTGCGCATCATCCCGCCCTAGCCTAGCGGGTGCGCCGTGCGCCGCCGCAAGCTCCGGCGCAAAAACTTCGTCAAAAAAGCTAGGTCTTACAAATGTTGCACCTCCGAAGCACGCCGCATCGTAAGCCTTGCCGCAGACGGCAAAACTCAAGCGCAAAAAATCATCCTCCGCGCTAAATACCGCTTCGCAGCCGCCCTGCACCGCTCGCAGCGAGCTTAGACGAAACAAAAGTCTGCGAGCTGCAAAACCTACGCCCTTGCTGCATAAAAACTCCAGCAGCTCGCGCCCGAAAACCTGCGAGCTAGCGCCTATGCTGACGCTCGGGCGGGCATAAACGGATATTTTGCCGGTGCGAGTGAAATACCCGCGCCCATCGCAGTGCTCGCAGCGAAAATCACCCGCGCCGCCACACTTTTCGCAGCGCAGCCTGCCCGTACCGCCGCAAGCTGGACAAATGCGCGAGCCGCTACCGCCGCAGCTAGCGCAGGGAATGAAGCGATAGCCCATAGAATTTGACGCAGAACCTGCAGAAAGGCCGCGCGCATGAGCGTCCGTAGAGCTTAACGCCGCACGGCTATAGCCACCGGCGCCCTTGCAATCGGGGCAGATCAAGCGCCCGCGCCCGCCGCAGTTAGCGCACGGCGCCTTGCCTGCGCCTTCGCAGGCTTTGCAGCGCCTCCTGCCCGATCCGCCGCAATGCTCACAACGCAGCTGAACGCTAAAAGGCTTAAAATCGTGAAATTTTATGATTTGATCCGCATTCATAGCAGCTTTTTGGGGGTCTGCACGCAGGCGTAGCATAAAGGCCTCGCTTAGCTCCGCATCAGTGCTTGCCGCGCGTAGGCACTCGCGCGCATGAGCTTCGAACTGCGCGACGTCAGCGAAATGCAGCTGCGCGCGCTCGCCGCCACTTATCTGCGAGACGCTAAACTTGCCGGCAAAGTCATAACGCACGCCAAGTCGCACGCTAAATCCATAAAACTCGCGATCAAGCTCACGCAGATCGGCGCCGCCGCTACGCGCTAAAGCTTTTAGTCTAGCAACAAACGCCTCTGCAAGCTCCTCTTTATCCAGCTTGTCCATGATCGCTCCTTTCTTGCAGGCACGCCACAAAGCCGCGCCGCATAAATTTTAAAATTCCTTTATTAAGATCCCGCAAATTTTAGCATTTCATATAATTATACCGCGAAAGGGAATTTTAAAATTCTAAAATCTCACGCAGGATGGAATTTAGCGCCATTGCGCGCCGTAAAATCTCGCTGCAAATCAAAACTCTAAAATAGAGCTAGACGCGGAATTTCGCACTGCGGCGCGGCGACGTACATAACTGCCGCAACAAATACGGCGCGAACGGATCGCAAAACGGAGCCGCCAGGCATACGGCGCCCGAGCGGTAGTAGCGGGCATGCAAGCTTTAATTCCGCAGCAGCACATAATTTGGCTCGCGACGATGTACGACACAGCGTAACGCGAAGCAAATTTCACGCCTACATAAAATTTTAAATTTCACGGCGAGCTCGTACGTACGACATGCAATTTAAAATTTTACGACAGCTATAGCGCGGCATGCAGCGGCCTAAAATTCTGCGATAAGCGGCACGCAAATTTCAATCCCGCGCGACAATCAGGCGACGAGCGCGTGGAGTGCAATTTAATTTATAAGCGCGCAGCGGCATATAGTCATCGCGCAAATTCAGTTCGCAGCGGGCAGCACGGCGCGAAATTTCATTGCCGCGACGCATCAGCTCGTAAAATTTAGTTCTACTGCCATGCAGCTATAGCCGCCTGCGCCTTTGCAAGCAGAGCAGATCAGACATCCGCGCCCACCGCAGACGTTGCATGGCGGTGAGTAAAATTTAATCCGGGCTCTGCAAACCTCCGCCAACATGACTGATCGTACGAGCGTAAAATTTAGCTCGCCTGCCGCGTAATTCAACTCACGGCGGTGTATGTCGCGGCGCAAGCGCGAATTTTAGATCGTGCGGCGATCTGCTGCGCGACCGACGGATTAATTTCACGGTGCGCTCGACATGAAATTTAGAATCTCGTAGTGACACATGACACTGTGCGCGGCCGCGTGAAATTTTAAATTTCACGGCGAACCTA
>NZ_CALIJA010000172.1 GCF_938017615.1 uncultured Campylobacter sp.
TGCTGAAAAAAATGTTCCAGCCCTTGAACAAAGTTTAGCTACAGCTAAAGCTAATGTTGAAACCAAAGAAAAGGCTCTAGCTGAAGCTAGAGCCTTAAAAAAATATCTATACTAAAATATTAGTTATAGTTAACGTTTTTACCACCGAACTTAAGACCAGTATCCTTACTAATTCTGGCATTAATTTGTGATAGACCAGGCATGCTCCATACTTGTGCGCATAGACCACCAGTACTATTAACAGTTACAGAGATTGTATCATTTCCAGCAGTAGGAGAATGAGCTTCAAAGCAGCTTAGTGATTTAACTTTTACTGGATTAGCAACATTTGTCATAGCACTAACATCGGTCGAAAAATTACCTTGAGATGTATAATAAGCACCTAAATCTGTTACCATAGTCTGAATGTTAGAAGCTGCCTTAGAAACTTCAGCATCATCACGAGTAGCTGCAAGTCTTGGAATAGCAACAGCTGCCAAAATACCTAAAATAACGATAACGAAGATCAACTCGATCATAGTAAAACCTTTTTTCATGGTTTACTCCTTAAATAAAATTCATTCCGCATACCTATATGCGAAACTTGGCGTAATTATAGAGAAAAATTTAAAAATTGTCAATAGTTTTTGGCAAATTTTTTACAATTTATTTACAAAGCCCGATTCTGCGGGCATTGTAAAATCAAAATTTTAAGCTCATTCGGTATATTCAATGTATTTCGGCGGCGCCTCTGCACATTGATACCATAAAAATTATTTGCTTTCATTCTGTGCGCGTCCGATAAACCATATGCCTATTTGAGATACAGGATGCTACAGCCCGTATCTCTTCGTAAGAATTCCATACTCCTCCACGCGTCTATCTCGCAAAAACGGCCACCAGCGGCGCACATTTTCGCATCTTTGCATATCGATGGTCACGACTTCGCATAGCTCATCGGCGCTGTTTGCGCGAAACAGCTGTTCGCCCTGCGCGCCGAAAACAAAGCTATTGCCCCAAAACCTAATTCCCTCTTCGCTGACAAGCTGGTCTACGCGCTGTTTATTCGGCAACACCTCTAAAGTTTCGCCGTTAAATTTGATCTCTATTGAAATCTTTAAATTCTCTCGTGCCGCCTCATCCTTCGCGGGCAAAATTTCGCCGCCAATCGCCACTTTGCCACTATCCGTTAGCGCACCGTTATTAAAAGATAAAATTCCGCCCTCGCTTAAAATTTTACTATCGCCGGCTGTTCCACCGTCGCTTGCTGCCGAAATTTCATTTCCCCCGGATAAAATTTCATCCGGCGAGACTTCGCTCAGCGCAATACTTTCAAAGCCCACGCGATTTACCGTGATTACGGGCAGGGAGTTTGCAACCGCATGCCCGCGCTGTACCGCCACCCAGGCCTCCAGCTGGCGCGCCTTTTCCTCCTCGCCGTCGCCGTCAAACCACCCGATCGCGGTCGGATATATGAGCAGCTCGGCACCGCGTAGCGCCATCGCGCGCGCCGCCTCTGGATACCACTGATCCCAGCACACGAGCACGCCGAGCCGCCCCACGCTCGTATCTATTGGCTCAAAGCCCAGATCGCCCGGCGTGAAATAAAATTTTTCGTAAAACTGCGGATCGTCGGGTATGTGCATCTTGCGATACCGCCCCGCGATAGAGCCGTCGCGCTCGAAGACCACGGCGGTGTTGTGATACAGCCCCGCGGCGCGGCGCTCGAAAAGCGAGCTTACCAGCACGACGCCAAATCTCTTCGCCACCTCACTCCACAGCCGCAAATCGCGCTCGAAATCCTGCGCATAGTCGAAATTTTCGGTATTTTCGCGCTGGCAAAAATAATGCGTCTGATGAAGCTCTTGCAAAACGATTAATTGCGCGCCCTTCGCCGCTGCGCGCGCGATGAGCTCGATACTGCGCGCTATTGTGCGCGATTTAGTACCTTCAAATTTATGCGAAATCAGCCCAACTTTTAAAATTTTCATATTTTTCCTTCGATCTAAATTTAAAGCCTGAATTTATTCATGCACGAGCAATGCAGCGAGCCGTTTTGGCGGATGAAAACGCGCGCGTTTACTCCCACTACTTCGCGATCCGCGCACGCCGCTCGCAGACGCGACAGTGCCAGCTCGTCCGCCGCGCGGTTTGGATCGTGCGGATCTGCGGGGTCTGCATAGGTAGGCACGATGAGCGCGCCGTTTAAAAAGACGAAATTTGCATATGTCGCGGGCAGCCTGCGCCCCTGATAAAAGATCGCGCGCGGGATCGGCAGTTCGATCACCTCGTACCCAAGCGATGAAATTTCATCCTTCATCGCGCCAAGCTCCGCGTAGTGCAGATCGCTCGGATCGTCGCACGACGAAATAGCCACAGTGCGCGGGCTTAAAAAGCGTGCAAGAGTATCTATGTGGCTATCGGTGTCGTCGCCTTTTATAAAGCCGCGCCCCAGCCAGATTATGTTTTTCAGCCCGAAAATTTCACGCAGCCGCGCGTCCAGCTCGGCCTTGCTTAGGGAGTTACGATTTTCGTTTAGCAAACACGCGCTCGTAGTCAGCATCGTGCCCGCGCCGTCAAAATCGACGCTGCCGCCTTCTAAGATCAGATCTACGTCTCGCAGCGGACGGGCGTTCGCGGCGTAAAGCTTAGAATTTAGCGCATCGTCCTTGACGCTTGCAAATTTGCCGCCCCAGGCGTTGAAACGAAAATTTAGCCCCGTGATTTTGCCGCCCTCCTCTATGTCGATCGCGCCGTAATCGCGGATCCACGTATCGTCGGTGTCTATTTGCGCGAAGCTGACGTTTGCCAAGCCGCCGCAAATTTGCTCAAAATCCTCGCGGCTCGGCGCAATCGCGACGACCGGCTCAAACCTCGCTGCAGCGGCAATAAAGTCGCGGTAAGCCGCCCGTATTTCGCCTAAATACGGCGCCCAGTCGGTGCGTGCGTGCGGCAAAGACACCAAAAGCGCCTCTTGCTCTTCCCATTCGGCGAATGCTCTCATTTTTGCTCCAAGATTAAAATTTCACGGATTATAGCGAAGCTCGGTTTAAAAAGATATTTGTGGATGGTGCGCCCGGAGGAATTCGAATCCCCGACCTTTTGAACCGCAATCAAATGCTCTATCCAGCTGAGCTACGAGCGCACGAAATAAAAGAAACGGGATTATAGCGTTTTTAGCTTAAATTTAGCCAAAAAGGTGGTTTAAATTTCACTGCACAAAAAAATTATCTTTATTAAATTTCAAAAAATCAACTTTTAAAATTTTATCATTTTTTTAGG
>NZ_CALIJA010000173.1 GCF_938017615.1 uncultured Campylobacter sp.
TTACTATATAATAAAAAATATAAACTAATAATTGCTAAAGGTTAAAATTTGATGTTTTTCGGCAAAATTTTAAAATTTTACGCGCACGGATTTGCTTCGATGAAGCTTGGCAAAACGCTATGGGCGGTGATTTTGATCAAGCTATTTATAATTTTTGTGCTACTTAAATTTTTCATTTTCGACGAAAATCTAGATTCTAAATTTAAAACCGATCAAGAAAAAATCGATTTCATCTATAAAAATTTGACTAAGGAGTAGGAATGCAAGAGCTTGCTAGCGTGGATTGGTCGAGGGCGCAGTTTGCGCTCACGGCGCTTTATCACTTTCTTTTCGTGCCCCTAACGCTGGGGCTTAGCTTTATCGTGGCGTTTATGGAGAGTCTATATGTCGCGACCGGCAAACAGGAGTGGCTCAAGATCACTAAATTTTGGCTGCGCCTTTTCGGTATAAATTTCGCCATCGGCGTCGCGACCGGCATCATAATGGAGTTTGAGTTCGGCACCAACTGGGCGAATTATAGCTGGTTCGTGGGCGACATCTTCGGCGCGCCGCTTGCGATCGAGGGCTTGCTCGCGTTTTTCTTGGAGACCACCTTCTTTGCGGTAATGTTCTTCGGCTGGGACCGCGTGAGCAAGAAATTTCATCTTCTCTCGACCTGGCTCGTGGCGATCGGATCAAATTTAAGCGCGTATTGGATACTAATCGCGAATGCCTGGATGCAAAATCCGGTGGGTACGAGCTTTAATCCAGATACGATGCGCAACGAGATGAGCAATTTTTTAGATATCGCGCTATCTCACTTCGGAGTGGCTAAATTTTTACATACTGTCGGCGGCGGCTATATTACCGCGGCGCTTTTCGTGCTTGGAATTTCGGCGTTTTATATGCTAAAAAACAAAGACTTCGCGCTTGCTAAAAAAAGCTTCATCGTAGCGGCAAGCTTCGGTATGCTAAGCTCGCTTTTCGTGCTATTTAGCGGCGACGAGAGCGCCTATCAGGTCGCGCAAAAGCAGCCGATGAAGCTTGCGGCGATGGAGGGCCTGTATAAAGGCGAAGTAAACGCGGGCATCGTCGCGGCGGGAGTTTTAAATCCGAGCAAAACCGCGGGAGACGATAAGGAGCCGTTTTTATTTGAGATCAAGGCGCCTTACGCGCTGGGACTGATGGCTACGAGAGGACTTGATAATTTCACTCCGGGCATCGATGATTTGGTATTTGGAAACGAAAAATTCGGCATCGAAGGCGCGGATAAAAAGATCGAAAAAGGCAAAATCGCCTTGCAAGCGCTAAAGGATTACAAGCTCGCCAAAGACGCGAATGACACCGCGGCGATGCAGCAAGCGCGCGAAATTTTATTCGGCGATCAAAATATGCAAAATTTAGGCTACGGCTACCTTGACGATGCGAAGCAGATCGTCCCTCCCGTGGCGCTTACCTTTTATAGCTTCCACGTGATGGTGGCTTTGGGAAGCTATTTTATCTTGCTATTTTTTGTGACGCTATTTTTAGCGATGCGAAAGAATCTCGCCGAATACAAAAAAATTCTATGGCTTTGCGTCTTTAGCATTCCTCTGGGATACGTCGCGTGCGAGGCGGGCTGGATCGTGGCCGAAGTAGGGCGCCAGCCGTGGGCGATACAAGATCTTATGCCGGTGGGTGTCGCAGCTACGAGCCTAGCGGGAACGAACATAATAATCTCGTTTGCGCTCTTTGCGGTTTTATTTACGGTTTTATTCATAGCCGAGATAAAGATCATGCTAAAACAGATAAAGATAGGATTTTAAGATGCACGAAATTTTTCAAATTTATTGGTGGTGCGTGGTTTCGCTTCTGGGCGGAATTTTAGTTTTTATGCTCTTCGTGCAGGGCGGTCAGACGCTGCTTTTTACACTGGCGAAGAATGAAACCGAGAAGGATTTCATAATAAATTCTATCGGCAAGAAATGGGAGCTCACGTTTACTACGCTCGTGATGTTCGGCGGGGCGTGCTTTGCGGCGTTTCCGCTATTTTATGCGACCAGCTTCGGCGGGGCGTATTGGGCGTGGATGGCTCTGCTTTTTTGTTTCATAATCCAAGCCGTCGCTTACGAATACAGAAAAAAGCCCGATAATTTCTTGGGCGCTAAAACTTATGAAGCCTTTCTTTTCATAAACGGCTCGCTGGGCACGATCCTGCTCGGTATCATCGTCTCGACGCTTTTTAGTGGCAGCGAGTTTGCGCTGGGTGATAATAATTTCGTGCAGTGGAAAAACCCCGCTCGCGGACTCGAGGCGTTAGCAAATCCGTTTAATTACATCTTGGGAGTTGCGTTATTTTTCTGCGCTAGGACGGGAGCGAGCTTATATTTGATGAATAATATCGCCGAGCTCGAAATGATCGCTAAGCTCAAAGCCTCGCTTAAATTTAACGCTAGCGCGTTTTTGGTATTTTTCATCGCGTTTTTGGCGTGGGTCTTGCTAAAGCAGGGCTACGCAGTAGGCGCTGGCGGCGTCGTAAGCCTTGAGAGCTTTAAGTATCTACATAACTACCTAAGCCTGCCTGCGGCGCTAATCTTGCTACTGCTCGGCGTCGTGCTGGTGCTGGTGGGGATATTCAAAGGCGCATTTACAAGCAGCGTGCGCGGAGTATTTTTCTACGGCGTGGGCGTCGTATGCGCGGTAACGAGCGTGTTTTTGATCCTGGGGCTAAACAACACGGCGTTTTATCCGTCAAATTTTGACCTGCAAAGCTCGCTTTCGATAAGCAACGCAAGCTCGAGTCTCTATACGCTTAAGACAATGTTTTACGTATCGTTTCTAGTTCCTTTCGTGCTGGGTTATATAAGCTATGTTTGGCGCACAATGGATGCGAAGAAGCTTGATAAAGAGGAGCTTATAAACGAGCATTATTAGGTGCGCCCGCTCTAGCGCGGCTTCCGCGCGCCGTATGGCGGCGAGAAGCTGCTTGCGTGCGCGGCACTGCGTGCTTTTGTGCTTGGTTAAATTTCATATCTACGGCGCTTTTTACGCGCCGCATTTATAAAAAATTTTAAGGATTAAAAATGATCAAATCTTTAGTTTTCATCGCGATTTGGATGATCTTACTCGTAGGAAGTTATAAATTTATAAAGCTAAACATCGCTCATCACGAAAAAAGCGAGCAGTAAAAGGGTAGAAATTTTAAAAGCTAGCGGCTCGGGATTTTGTTTTAAATTTAGAAAGCGAAATCTAGAGCCGTAAGATACGGGCGAAATTTTATCTAGCCCTTGTAATTGATATTTTTTTCAAACTCTTTAAGTCGCATATGGATTGAGCGGAGCTCCGTGATCGTCGTCCAGTTATCGATAAAAACGCTAAAGCTACCGCGTACTTGGTTAAAAGCATTACCTACTTGAATCATCACTCCAAGCGTAATCGCCTTAGTAAAAAGTCCTGGTCCCATTATGAGATAGGGCACGATAACTAGGATTTGCGAGAAAGAATTTAGCCATAAATCAAAGTAGCAGTAGTGCAAAAATAGCCTGTAATAGTTGTGCTTTAGTTTGCTAAATAGCGTCTTTGTGGTCTCTTCGCTCGCATATTCCGCCTTATTCTCCTCGGCATAAACCAGCTCTTTGCGAAACGCAGCTTCTGCCTTTTGATTGTTGTATTCAAGCCTAGGCAGAAACCAGCCTACTAGCCAAGAAATTATCAGTCCGCCGATGCTTACTGCAAGTGCGATCCACACGAGAGAGCCGGGAATTTTTTTGAGCGCCTCAAAAGGTACTTTCTCGCTAAGGCTCCACAAAACGGGAATAAATGCAAAAAGAGTCATCGCCGCCGAAAGCACGCGCGTGCCGATATCTTCGATGATTTTTGAGAAGCGGTAGATGTCTTCTTGGATACGCTGTGAGCTTCCTTCGATATCTTTACTTACCTTTTTCCAGTATGAAAAATAGGAAAAGGTCATCGCCTCTCGCCATTTAAACGCCCAAATTCGCGCCACGTATCGCTCCGAAATCGCCGCCGCTACGGCAGGCATCGCTATCCATAAAAAGACCTTCATCTGCACGTAAAAATCGTTTAACGTATGACGATCTACGTTTTGACATAAATCATAAAATACGCGATACCATTCGTTGAAACGCACGCTCAGCGTAGTTTGGTACCAATTGATAGCGATCAAAAATACTAGCCCTGTATATGCTAAAAGTGCCCATTTTTTGCTTTTAAAAAATGAAACGAACATTAGCGTTTCTCGGAGCTTTTTGGATTTAAAATCGCTGTAAATAGCCTATCGCTTAGCATTTGCGCCGCTTTTTGCACATCCGCGCTTTTTACTGCGTTTATGCTTGCCGCATAGCTTTTTTCGTCATAGAGCGGATATCCGTAAAGCTCGTGTGCAGTGATATTTCCAAGCCAAAAATCATTCGTCTGCGCAGCTCTTTTGGTCGATAGAATTTGCGCTTTTTTAAAATTTGAAAGCTCGCTATCTTTTGCGCCGGAGCTTTCGATCTGCTTTAAAATTTCACTCACGCTTGCTGCAACCGCACGGGCATCTTTCGGCTCGGTAGAAAATGATACATTCAAGCTCGCTGCAATTTGTGGCTCACGCACATAGGCGCTATGCACCATTGCCGAGTAAATTTGTCCGCGCGCCTCGCGGATCTGCTCGACGATGCGATTGCTTAGCACGCTTTTTAGCGCTTGAAATTTATAAGTGTCTGCAAAGTCGAAATTTTGCAGCTCATAGTTTGAAAAAATCATCCGAACTTCGCTTTTGTCACTATCGCCGTAGTCTTGCACAATCTCGCCGCTAGAAGTATTTAGCATCAAAGTTTTAGGCGTAGCGCTGCTTGCGTCGGACTTTAGATTGCCGATATATTTGGCTAGAATTTGTTTCGCGCGCGCAGGCTCGAAATCGCCGCTAAGCACAAAGATAAAATTTCCAGCACCTGAAAAAATTTCATCCGCATCGCGCTGTAAATCGGCAAGATTTGCGCTCTTTACGTCATCTACGCTAAGCGGCTGCTTGCGAGCCGTATCTCCTGAATATAGAGATTTTAAAATTTGCTCGCCGAATTTAAATTCCGCCGTCTCGTCTCGTAGCGCAATCGCCGAAAGCGCGTCGGTTTTGTATTTTATAAGCGAGCTTGCATGAATTAGCGGCTCGCTAAATCTTGCGTAAAGCTCGTGTGTCATCGCCTCCAGATCCGCTCCTGCGCCTCTAAAACCGCAGTCCGCGTCGTCCATCCTAAATCTTAGCTTATAATCAAATTTTGAGATCAAGCGTCCCGCTTCGTATTCGTTTAGCTCGCCTATGGTGCCTGAGTTTAGCAGTGCGGTTAGAATTTCGCCACGAGCCTTGCCGAAATGCGCGTAGCCGCCTTTTTTAACGGCTGCGAGGGCGATTTTATTTTTCTCGCTTTTAAGGGGTTTTAAAATTACGCGAGCGCCGTTTTTAAACTCCAAAATTTCAGTGCCGCTAGCACCTTTTTGCGTTTTAAATTCCGTCTCTTTTAAATCTGCTCCCGCAAGCTGCTTGGAAGCAAGCTTAGAAGCAGCGAAATTAAACGGCAGCGCTTTTTCGTAGAGCAGCTTCGCGTCTTTTTGGCTAATGCCCAAATCCTTTGCAGAGATAATCTCCGTAAATTTCGCTCCATCCGTTATCTTTGAGAAAAATTTATTAACATCTGCTAGCGTTATTTCTTCTAACGCCTTGAGGCTTAGATCGTGCTCGTCTTGCTTACTAAGCTTTACATTGCCGTTTTGTACGAAATCGAGTAGTGCCCCTATTTGCGCACTTTGCGTATCGTTTTTAAGTAGATCGGCTTGCACTTGATGTTTAAATTCCGCCTTAACGCTATCAAAATCGTCATTGTTAAATCCGTGTTCGCGCACCCCTTTGATCGCGCTAAAAAGACTACTTAGCGTGGCGTTGACGTCGAAATTAAAAATATTCGCGCTTATGCTGTATAGTCTGCGGTTTTTAAACAGATCATCCGAGCCGAAATAGGCTTTAAGCGGAATTTTGGCATTCACATTCATCGCGTCGTATCCAAGCTCCATCAGCCTCGATACGTAGGCTTGCAGCCACTCATTTTTAAGCACACCGTAGCTATTTAGTGGCTCATATTTGCCTGCGTAAAGCACGCTAGCGACATTGGCGCCGAGCTCGGGCTCTACGGTGCTTGCTAGCCCGCCTTCAAATGGGTGCAGGCTAAGATCACGCGGGATTTTTTCGCCGTGCGCAGAAAGAGAGCTAAAATTTTGCTTGATTAGGTTTTTAATCTGCTCAACGTTTACGTCGCCCACGACTATGATGCTAATGGCGCTAGGAAGGTAGTTGCGCGCATAGAATTTTTTTAGTTGCTCGCCAGTGGCGCCTTTGATGATTTCATTTTGTCCGATCGGAAAGCGTCTGGAAAATATGGAATTAGGGTATAAATATGTGGCGCGCTTTTCATAAAATCGCCTCTCAAAGCCTTTTTTTGCTTCCTCTAAGATGACGCCTTTTTCCTTTTGCGTTTCGTTCTCGTCAAATTTCACGCCGCCTGCATAATCGCGCAGCACCAAAAATATGTCCTTTAGCGTCTCATCGCTTACTTGGGCTTGGATGTTGTAAGTGGTGTTTTCAAAGCCAGTCTGCGCATTGAGATCGGCGCCGAATTTCACCCCTAGGCGCTGCAGGGTATGGACTAGCTCGTTTTTATCAAAATGTTCGCTGCCATTGAACGCCATGTGTTCAACGAAGTGCGCTAAGCCCTGCTCGTCGTCATTTTCATCAACACTACCTGCGGCTACGTTGAGGTAAAAAAGCGCGCTATTTTTTGGCACGTCGTTTTTGAGGATATAAAATTTCACGCCATTTGCCAGCTTGCCGTGCACTACACTAGGATCGAGCTTAAGTGGCGCATCCGGGTTGGTATCTGCGGAGTAAAGGCTCAAAGAGCAAAGCAGGGCGGAGATAAAAAATATAAGCTTTTTCATAATTGTCCTTGGATTTAAAAACTTGCGATTGTAACAAAAGCTAGTTTAAAGTATGATTTTGCGAGCTTTGTTATGGGTGAAATTTTACCAAGGATTTGGGATTTTACTTGCGGTTTTGAAATTTTACTTGCAGATTTTCAAGAAACGGAATTTTTGGAATTTTTGGAATTTTTGGAATTTTTGGAATTTTTGGAATTTTTGGAATTCCGCCGCCGCGACTCAAAATTTTGGCAGCGGAATTTATAAAGCTTTGAGAGCTTTAATAGCCCGCGCAAGGCTAAATTTAAACTTTACGTGGTTAGCATTAGAATTCGTACGCCCGCGCGAAGAATTTTACAACTTATAGTTTGCTCGCATTTTTGCCTAGATAATCCGCGACGCCCTTAGGGTCTGCTTTCATCCCTGCGTCACCTTTGTGCCAGCCTGCAGGGCAGACCTCGCCGTGCTCGTTTGTAAATAGCATCGTATCGACCATTCTTAACATCTCGTCGATATTTCGGCCTAGCGGTAGGTCGTTGATGACGGCGTGGCGGACGGTGCCGTCTTTATCGAGTAGGAAGCTGCCGCGAAGCGCTACGGCATTGCCGAACAGCACGTCGAAGCTGCGCGCGATATCTTTTGTGATATCCGAAACTAACGGGAACTGCACTTTGCCGATACCGCCTGCGTTTACCGGAGTGTTTTTCCACGCAAGGTGAGTGAACTCGCTATCGCAGCTAACGCCGATAACTTCGATACCTTTGGATTTGAAATCTTGATATCTGTGATCGAATGCGATGATTTCGCTCGGGCAGACGAAGGTAAAATCTTTTGGATAAAAGAATACGACCGCGCCTTTTTCGCCGATATTTTTATAGAGGTTGAAATCCTCAACTATTTCGTTGTTGCCTAAAACCGCAGTTGCCGTGAAATCAACGGCTTTGTTGGTTACTATCATTTGTTTCTCCTTGTTAATAAAATTTATGATGGCGATTATACATTTTAAAACTTTAGATTTGCTGAAATTTTATGAAAATTTTTATATCTAAATTAAACATTTTTATCCTTTCTCTATTGCAGCCTTTATTCTTGCTATAACTTCGTCAGGAGTCAGCCCATGCACATTAATGACTAAATTTTTATTTTTTATAGCATTTGCAACAGCATCCAGTTTTTGACTGATAATATTTTTC
>NZ_CALIJA010000174.1 GCF_938017615.1 uncultured Campylobacter sp.
GGTCAAATTTCAGACGGCGCGGCTGGGTTTTTAAAATTTGCGGATAAATTTTAAGGCGCGAAATTTTAGCTGCGATCATGGGCTATTTATGAGCGCGGACACGCGAAATTACGCAAAGCAAAATTTCGGTGGGCTAAATTTTACCGCCGCGATCTTAAAATTTACGCGACTAAGACCTATCGACTTGAACGAGCCGCCGTTCGTCGCCAATCTTTTGCCGGTTTAAATTTTGCTTTGCGAAATTTGGCTCGCAAACTTAGCGGCACAGGCGAGACGACGGATTTTGCCTCGCAGAATTCTAGCCGCAAAATTTAAAGTGCAAATTTAAACTACGATCTATCTATGCGTTAAAATTTAAAAACCAAATTTGAAGTCTAGTGAGCGGGTCCGCCGCACGAATGCTCGTATAAATTTCAAGCACATAATGCTCATATTGAAATTTTGCAACTGAGCGTGTATGTGAAGCGCTCGTTAAAATTTTAAAGTCGAGGCGCATGCAAGAGCACACGTTAAAAATTTTAGAGCCGAGCGCGCTACAACGCTCGCTTTAAAATTTCAAAGCTAAGGCGCGTATGGCGGCGGTTGCGTTAAATTTAAAAACCGATCGGCGGGCGCGCGGAATTTTAGGATTGATCCATTCGCAAAGCTGTGCGTCATCGATCTGTTCGCAAAGCCGCGCCCATAGATTTTTTCGCAGCGGCGCGTGCCGAAATTTAGCAGATTTGGGGAGTACAAGCAGAGGGATGCAACCATTCGTACAAGGGGTTTTGATGGGGCTGGGCGTTAGCGTGCCGATCGGTCCGGTAAACGTGCTGATAATGTCCTACGCGCTGCGAAGCTACACCAAGGCGCTGTGCCTGGGCCTCGGCGCCATGAGCGCGGATATGCTCTATCTGGTGCTATCGGCGTTCGGCATATCGCAGTTAGCCAAAATCCCGATCGTTTTTACCTGCATATCGGTATTTGGCGCGTGCTTTTTGCTCTACACGGCGTACGCGATCTGGCATGGCGCGGCTAGCTCGGTGCAACCTGCAAGCGTCGAGGCTTGCTCAGGCGCGGCGCTTTACGGCAAAGGCTTTTTAATAAATTTACTAAATCCATACGTCATTATGTTTTGGCTCAGCGTCTCTGCCGGTACCGCGCGAGCAAATTTCGCGCTTGCTCTTGCGGGGCTTGTAAGCGGAATTTTAGCTTGGATCACGCTTTTTCCGCTTGCTATATATCTAGCTCGTAGCAAGCTTCCAAACATTGTAGTGCGGGCATTTGCATATATCTCGGCGTTTATTTTGGTATTTTTCGCACTAAAGCTTTTATACGCTATAATTTTTGCTAAAATTTAAACCAAAGGATGGCTTATGAAACCGATTGAAATTCTAAAAGAGCTCATCAAATTCCGCTCGCTCACGCCTAGCGACGACGGAGCTTTTAACTACGTCTCGATGCTGCTGGCGGACTTTAGCGAGGATAGATTCGAGCTAAACGGCGTAACTAACGCGATTTTTACCAAGCGCTTCGGACAGGGTCCGCATCTATGCTTTGCCGGGCACATCGACGTAGTCCCGCCGGGCGAGGGCTGGGCGAGCGATCCGTTTGTGCCGGTGGAAGCGGAGGGCTTTTTATACGGGCGCGGCGCGCAGGATATGAAAAGCGGCATCGCAGCGGCGATCTGCGCGCTAGCGGCGGCACACGATTTTAAGGGTACGCTAAGCCTGCTGCTAACCAGCGATGAGGAGGGTGACGGCATCTACGGCACGCGCGAAATGCTCTCTAAATTGCGCGAGCAAGGTGCCCTACCCAACTTCGCAGTCGTTGCGGAGCCTACATGCGAAGTGCGCTTCGGCGATACCATTAAGATCGGCCGTCGCGGCTCGATTAACGGCGTCCTCACACTCACGGGTATCGGCGGGCACGCAGCCTACCCAGATAAATGCATCAATCCTGTCCACATTTTAGCGCCGGTGCTAGCAAGCCTCGCGGGACACGATCTGGACGCGGGTAGCGAGGATTTCGCTCCAGCCAAGATAGTCATCACCGACATTCGCGGCGGTTCGCAGGTAGTAAACGTAACACCCAAGGACGTACGCGTGATGTTTAACGTACGCGGCGACGTAGGGCTGGGGCTAGAAGACGTGCGAGACTATGTACTAGAGTTATTTGAACTGGACGCTAAAGACGTGCTATGCAACGAAAGCGAATCCTGCGGCAAGCTAGAAATGAGCTGCACCGCACAGCTGCGAGCAGGCGCATCGCTACATCTCGCACTAAAAAGCTCCTCAAAGCCTTTTTTAACTCAGCGAAACTCCAAAATCGTGCAAAAACTAAGCGCTAGCGTGCAGAAGATCTGCGGCGCAGCAGCTGAGCTAAATACCGCAGGCGGCACGAGCGATGCGAGATACTTCGCGGAGTTTGGCGTGGAGACAGCGGAGTTTGGCGTGCGAAACGACACGATCCATCAGATCAATGAACGAGTAGAGATTAGCGACGTCGAAAATCTAGCTAAAATTTTTAGCGATCTGATAGAAAATTTTGGCTAATTTAGGAATTTGGCAAAGCTACGTAGATTTTCTTCGTTCTACCAAGCTTTGCTGATTTTGCCAGGGTTTTCGCTCGTAGTTGCTTGGCAAATTTTATCTTTGCCGTGCATTTTGAATGGGATTTCGCTCTGATATGCCGCTTTTGCTAAGAATTTTATCTACAGTACGCTTGCCGCTTTTACAATTACTTTGCTATGCAACGTCGCTTTCGCAAGAAGCCTTAGCAAAACGCCACCGCCTCAAAGGCGAGCTTTGACAACGAACGCTACCGCTGCTAGGAATTTTTTAAAAGAATACTGCTTTTGCGAGAATTTCAGCAAATAGCGCGATCTTTGCGCAAAATTTCCATCCGCTCTCTTTGCATGGAATTTCATTCTTGCCTAGCGTTGCTATCAGGATGCTGCTGCACTTTGCTGCCTCCGCGAGAAATTTTATCTTTGGCGCGCTCGCTGCTTTCGCAAGAAGCTTGGCTAGGACAATGCCATTTCTGCTGGGATACCGCCCGCTTCGTGTATTTATAAAATTTTACTTAGTCATGTTGCCGCTGGGATAAATTCTGCCCCGGTTACCGCCTCTGCGGGAATTTTACCCTACCTCGGCAAGCGCGATTTAAGAATTTTACTTTGCTTTGATACGGCGATATGAAATTTTGCCCGTACAGCGCGGCAGCATAGAATTTTTAGCCTCTGTAAAACTCCACAACAAAACCTTGCCATCCTTGCCTATCTACACAAAAAGGAGCGGCAAAATTTTACCGCCTCGCGTGCTGCTACACTAAATGCACGCAAGATGAAAATTTATCGAAGGATTTCAGAGCGGAATTTCGCGAGGCTAAATTTTATCACTGCGAAAAATTTCAACCGCTCATAGCAGGCGTCTGCGGCGTGATAAATTTAAAATTAGGGCTTTAAGTCAGCATAGCAAGTTTCGCTTCTTGCAAAATTTTAACTGCCTTGGTCGCCGTAAGACTAGAAATTTACAAAATCGCTTTATGAAATTTCGCAGCGTCTCGCGGTAAAATTTTAAAATCAGCGCCGTGCCTGCAAGGCATAATTTAACGGAATTTTACTTGCCAAATTTGGCTAAATTTTCTCTTTCGAAGTTTAGCAGCCACGCTTTGGTCGCTACGCCGCCCGCGCCGCTGTATCCTCCGAGCCCGCCCGCAGCTACGACGCGGTGGCACGGCACGATGATGGGAATTTTATTTTTGCCGTTTGCGCCGCCTACTGCGCGGCTTGCGTGCGGTCTACCGATAGCCCGGGCTAGCTCGCCGTATGTTACGACCTCACCATAAGGGATCTCTAAAAGCGCACTCCACACGGACTTTTGAAACTGCGTGCCGTTTTGGCTCAGTTTAACGCTGAAGCTCTCAAGCTCGCCCCTGAAATATGCGCCAAGCTCGTCAGTGCAAAGAGCCAAATTCTTTCTTAAATCACTAAGCTTTAAATCGCGTCCTTTATCATCAGTTGCACGCACAAAGCCGAATTTAGGCTCTGCATCGTGTTTTTTAAAGATCTCATCATTGGGGCTGCAGGCAGAGCTTTTGACCCAGTCGATACTGCAGATCCCGATCTCGTCATCCTGAATTTCAAGCATTCCAATAGGCGAATTAAAAAAGGCTTTTTGCATCTCAATCCTTTCAAATTTTTACTGGTTTGATCAAAAAAATTTTAAAAAGCGCTTACTGCCAGTGCAAGCTAAAGCTCGAAAACGATGGAATTTCATGCGGTAACGCGAATTTTTTAAAATTTATACGCAAGGTGCCGCAAAGCCTCTACTCAAACCGCATGATGTTTACTAAAACCCCGTCGAAAACGTCTTGCTTAAAAAGCTTGATCTCGCGCACGATATCTGCATTGTCGTCGTCGATGACGCCGTTTTTGACGAGGCTGTCCTCGATGAGCTTAAAGATAAAGGCGTGGTTGCTGACGTCGGAGATACCGCTTTTAAAGCCCATTTCAAGGCGTACCGGCACGCCTATGTGCACGCCGCGCAGATCCTTGGCGATGTAAAGATCAGCGATCGTGCGCACCATCTTTTTCGCCATTTGGTAGCTCGCCATGGATGACAAAATATCATTAAGACCGAAATTCTCCATCAAAAGCGGAATACGAACGCGCGCCAAAACCCCTTCGCCAGGCTCGCTCGCGCTCTTTTTTAAAAACGAAATTTTAATCCTATGCGCGATGCCTATGAAACGCGGCTTAAGCTCGATGAGCCTAGCTTTAGACGTTTGCGGTAGCGAGATAGGACGCGAAGTGCTTGCAATAGGCAGAGCCTGCGGACGCCCCGTCAGGCGCGCGCGCTCTTTCGCAGGCGCTTTGCGCGCAGGCTTGCCATAGAAATTTACGGGCTTAGTCGCAAAAGTTGATTCGCTCCCAAAAGCAGCAGACGCGGGCTCATCACCAAGCGCCCCCTCCGCCATAGAAGAAGCAACCGTAGAATTCTCACCCGTTAACGCGGGCTGCGCGAATCGCTCAAATTCGGGCGCAAATTTATTTCCCGCTTGCGGCGGCAAATTCGAAGGGCGCCACTCTTGTGCGGAGCTTTTCTGTGCTAAATTTTGCTCGTCGGAATTTTTTAGCGCGCAATTTTGCCCTTTTGCCAAGCACATTGAATCCTCACCGACTAAATTCTCATCTTGAGGCGCGAATTCCAAGGCATTTTCTAAGGCAAAATTTGCGGCACGGCAGCTAGCGAAATTAGCGCTTTGCCCCTTAGAAAACTCGGAGCCTTGAGACCCACAATCATTTGCGCACTTTATATCAAGCGCAGAATTTGCGAAAGTGGAATTTTTTGATGCAGAGCTTTGCGCCGTAGAATTTTTACTTCGTAAGTCCGCGTCCTGCTCTGCTACAAACGAATTTTCAGCCACAAAATTCTCCGCTTGCGCCATAAAATTAGAATTTTGCGCCTTAAATACGGAATCTTTCACGAGCGCAGAGCTTTGCGCGGAAATAAAATTTCGCGATGTAGGAATGAAGCTTTGCCCTTTGGCAGAATTCGCAGGTGCAGAGCTTTGCGGCATAAAATTTTCACTCCTCGCATTTGCGCCCTGTTCAAAACTAGCGGCAAGCCCCACGCTCACGTCATCCTGCGCGGCGTCATTTTGCAAAATAAAATTCTCGCACGCCGTATCCCACGCGGTATCTACGCAAAATTCCGCCCGAGCCGCACCATAAAATTCTGCTTGCGAAACATCTTGAAATTTTGCCTGCGAAGTAAAGCCTTGCGCACTCTGAGCGCTGCGCGCAGAAAAATCGCCACACCTTGCATTTGTGGCATACGAAGTCTTTGCCAAGCTGCCGCCAGCCTCGGGCGAAACTGCGCCCGAATCTCCGCCGCAAAAGCTACCAAAATCGCAGGCGCCGTCAAACTCCGCATAGCCATCTGCCGCGCGGAGACGATCTGCGCGGGCTTTCTTTTTGGGCGTAGAAGGGAGCGTGAGCCTGCCTGCAAGCTCGCGTCCGCCGGCGTTTAAAATCCCAAAAATTCTAGCCCGAAACCGCTCAAACTGCTCGCCACTGAGCGAAATTTTGTCGCTTAGGCTCTGCACGCCGAAGTCTGCGGCGGTAAAATTTACGATCGCTCCGTCCCTACTCGCGACGCGCACACGACCTTTGACCGAGCCTTTTAGCTTAAAATCGCTGCCTGCGAGAATTTTTTTCATCAACTCCTTCGGATTGTAGGGCATTTTAGCGCTCGCCAAAAACCACTTCGTTGAATTTAGCGACGAAGCTTAGCGGATTGACGCTCACGCCGTTGATCGCGATGCCGAAGTGCAGATGCGGACCGCTAACTCTACCGCTTTCGCCTGAAAGCGCGATTTCATCACCTTTGTAAACGCGATCGCCAAGCGTCACCTTGATTTCGCTTAGATGATAATATTGCGAATAGATGCCGCCGCCGTGATCGATCACGACCGAACCGCCGGCGTAGTAGCGGTCTTTGGCGATGACTACGACGCCGTCGTTGGCGGCGCGCACCGCAGTGCCTACCGCGGCGCGATAATCGGTGCCGCTGTGATAGCTTTTAAGCTCGCCGTTGAAAGTGCGGGCATTGCCGAACGCAGAGGTTATTTTGGAGTTTAAAGGCAGCTCAAACGGCGTGGAAAAAAGATAGCGCGGCGTGGTAATCGCATAGATCGCGTTGGCTTCGTCGAGCTCTTTTTTGATACGTGCGGCGGCTTCTTTGGGCGGTTTAACTTTACCCGGAGCGACGCTTAGAGCCTCTTTTTTATACTCGCCCTTTTTCAAAGCGACGATCTGCTCACGGCTGCCGCTTTGATCTACTATTCTCAGCGCGAAATCTCCCTTAGCGCGGTAATTCGCCGCTAAAACGGCGATTTTATCACTAGAATTTGGCGCCGTGATGAGGGGGATTTTCTTTGAGCCAAAGCTCAACTCGGTTGTGCTTTTATCTAATTTTAAGATAATAACGTCACCGTTTACTATGTCTAAAGCGAAAATTTTGATCGCCAAAAGTGCAAAAATAGCTAGAAATTTCATAAATTTTCCAAAATTCGTTATTTTTCATCAATTTTTTGTTAAAAATTAGCTAAAACAAATGAAATTGCTGTTATAATAACGAAAATTCAATTTTAAAAGGATTAAATGATGAAAAAGTTTTTGCTTCTAGCATCTGTTGCACTTTGCGGTCTTTTGCACGCGGACGTCGTGGCAAATCAAGAGGTTATAGCGGCGACTAACGTCGTTAGATCTTTCGTAGCGGCTAATAACTTCGGCACCGATGAGCGCTATCTAACCAGCGCCAAAGCCGTCGCAATCCTAACCGACGTAAAACGTTTAGCTGCGGGCGCATCGCTGCAGTACGGCGATGGAATTTTTAGCGTCAAAGGCGAGAACGGCGAGTGGAGTTCACCGATTTTTATCAAATATAAAGGCTACGGCGTGGGCTTACAAGCAGGCTACGAGACGAGCGACATCGTGATGATCTTTCATACTACGAAGTCATATCAAGACATTTTTACTGGCACAGACACCCTTGAGATCAATGTAGGTGCTGCAGCAGGCGGCGTAGGTAGAAGAACCGGTCGCGCAACCGATCTACCTGATATTTCTGCATGGATGGTAAGCCCGGGCGAGCAAACAGGCGTCTACCTAGGCGTATCGATCGACAACGGCAGAATCACTATCGACGATCAACTAACTAACGACTTCTATGAGAGAATTTACGACTACGAGGACATCTTAAACGATTCTCCGCGCGCGAATAAATACGCAAAAAGATGGAAGGAAGTGATGAGGAAGTATTTTACAAACGGCGAGAAATACGGTGCTAGCAGCAGTGCAGCGATACCTGTAAATCACGTGCAGAAAAAATACCCTGATGGTAAGCCAATCATCTCAAACCGCTCTCCTAGAACTCATGCTAAGGCTACGCGAAGCAAAAAGGCTAAAAAAGCAAAATAAATTATCGAGCCAAGCCCCACTTATGGGGCTTCTTGTTTTGGATTTTGCGTTGAGTTTGTGCAAGAGCGTTTAGATGTGAAATCGAAACGCATAGGTTATTTTAGAAAGATTTATTGATTCTTTACTAAAGTATTTTATTTAATTTTTATG
>NZ_CALIJA010000175.1 GCF_938017615.1 uncultured Campylobacter sp.
TCCTTATACTTGCGATGCTTTGGAGTACTGCTGGCGCAAGCAGCGAGGCATCCCTGAGTATAGTATTTTTGATATTAGCGGCTTAAGAAGTAAAAAGAAATTTGAGCTTTATAAAAGCGGCGTGGTTAAATTTAACGATATAAAAGATCTAAGTAAATTTAACGCCTCTCAGCAAATCCAAATAAAATCAGAAATCTCGCAAGAACAGATCATAGACAAAGATGCAATAAAAGAGTTTTTGGATACGCTCCGCTACCCGCTCTATCACCTCGACTTTGAGACCTTTCAGCAGGCGGTGCCGCAATTTATTGGGCTTAGGCCTTACGAGCAGATACCTTTTCAGTTTTCAATCCACAAAGATGACGGCAAGGGAAATTTAGAGCATTTTAAGTTTTTAGCTGAGGCTGGCGCCGATCCTAGATACGAGTTAGCGTTAAATTTAATCAAATTTATCCCGCAGGACGCCTGCGTGCTAGCCTATAATATGAGCTTTGAAAAAGGAGTGATAAGACGCATGGCGGAAGCTTATCCGCAAATCTCAAACGAGCTTATGGCTATCCACGACAATATAAAAGACATCATGGCACCCTTTGCAAGCAAAAGCTACTACCATCCGATGAAAGGTAGCTACTCCATAAAATACGTCCTGCCCGCACTCGTGCCCGAATTAGAATTGGCGTATAAGGATTTAAATTTAATCCATCACGGAGGCGAAGCTATGCAAGCATACGCCGCTATGACTTTTATGAAAGAAACAGAGCGCGAAGCTTATAAGCAGGCTCTGCTAGAATATTGTAAGCTCGATACGCTAGCAATGGTTAAAATTTTAGAAAAACTTTATGAGGCTGTGCACTAAGACAAAAAATGCCTAGTTTGTCTGCTATAATGCTTTAAAATTTTAAAGGAGGAGATATGGATATAGAGAAATTTGAATCTATGCTAAAGCAAATCAAAGTCTTAAGCGATAAGCTAGAAGTGAAAAAGCTGCGCGGCAATAATGACTACAATCTATTTTTGGCGCTTTTTGACGCTAGCGACGAAGTGCGGTTGCACTCGCGCTTTATTTGCTCGCTGCTCGATCCGAACTCGTCACATTATCAAAAAGAGCTATTTTTGGAGCTTTTTATAAAAGCA
>NZ_CALIJA010000176.1 GCF_938017615.1 uncultured Campylobacter sp.
CTATCGATATAGACCCATCAAATTTTAAAAATTCTGGCACCTATAAATCCAATAAATTTCAAAATTTCGCCGCTTAAATTTCATCGAAATTTTAAAGCTTACTTGATTATGTCGCGCTGACCTTTAGCGTTGATCTCGCTTAAAACGCCCATCTGTTCGAGCTGCTCGATGATCGTCGCGGCGCGGTTGTATCCGATACGCAAGCGGCGCTGCAGGTAGCTGATCGAGGTCTTCTCCTCCTCCAAAACGATCGCCTTAGCCTCGTCGTAAAGCTCGTCAAGCACGATATTTTGCGGATTGATTATGCCGCCTTCTTGCTTGGCGCCCTCGTTTTCGATCAAAAATCGCTCGTCATAAACGACGCTTTCTTGCGCCTTTAAAAATTCTGTGATCTTGTTGATCTCATCCTCGGTCGTAAACGGTGCGTGCAGGCGGATGAGGCCCGGCGCGGTAGGCGGCGTAAAGAGCATATCGCCCCGCCCAAGCAGGCTGTCCGCGCCCATCTGATCTAAAATCACCTTGCTATCGACCTTCGAACCCACTCGGAAGCTGATGCGGCTAGGCAAATTCGCCTTTATCAGCCCCGTGACGACATCCACACTAGGGCGCTGCGTCGCTACGATGAGATGGATGCCGCTGGCGCGCGCCATCTGCGCCAGACGCGCGATGTAGTACTCCACGTCCTTGCCGCTCGTCATCATCAAATCTGCGAGCTCGTCGATGATAACGACGATGTAAGGCAAAATTTCGCCGCCCTCGCGTAGCATCTTTTCGTTGTAGTTGTCGATGTTTTTCGTCCTGTTTTGCGCCATGAGCGAGTAGCGCTGCTCCATCTCGGCTACAAGGTTACTTAGCGCGATGATCGCCTGCTTAGGCTGCGTGATGACGGGTGTTAGCAGGTGCGGGATGTCGTTGTAGATGCTAAACTCGAGCATCTTCGGATCAATCATTATTAGGCGCAGGCTCTTGGGCGAGTTGCGATACAAAAGGCTAAGCAGCATGGCGTTGATGCCCACGCTCTTGCCGCTTCCCGTGGTGCCTGCGATGAGAAGGTGCGGCAACCTCTTAAGATCGGTGACGAATGGCTGCCCCACGATATCCTTGCCAAGCACGATCGTAAGCGGGCTGGAGGCGCTTTTAAACACGTCGCTTTCTAAAATTTCGCGCAGATAGATCGTATCGATATTTTGATTCGGTATCTCGATACCCACGACGTCTTTGCCAGGAACCGGCGCCTGGATACGGATGGTCTGCGCCCTAAGAGCCATCGCGAGATCGTCTTGCAGCGTGAGAATTTTACTTACCTTGATGTGCGCGGCAGGGCGAAACTCAAATGTCGTAACGACCGGACCCGAGTAGGTCCGCACCACGTCGCCGTCGATCTTAAATTTACGCAGCTTATCGAGCAGGTCGTAAATTTTACGATCGATCTCACTCTCGTCGATATTGCTTTTCTTTTTCGGCGGCAGGTTTAAAAAATCAAGCGGCGGCAGTTTAAAATCCTTGGGCTTAGCCACCCTGCCCTTATCGAGCTGATCCAAAAGCCTTTTATTTTCGGCGACTTCGCTTAGGCGCTCGACCCTTTTTAGCCTGCTCGGCTTTCCCTTTTGCGGCATTTTAAGCTCGCGCGCTGCGGAAGTTTGCAGACCCTGCGCGTCACCGAAATTCTGCTCATTTTCAGGCTCGCGAGTATCGTTTAAATTTTGTAAATTTCGCTCATCTTCAAAACCACGCCCGCTTGCACCTTGCTCCGCAAAACCGCTCTGTCTCGCCGAACTGTCTTCTACGCTCAAAGTGTTATTCGAAGCGTTAAAATTTTCCGCACCTCTCAAGCCTTGCGCAGACGAATACCTTGCAAGCCCGCCCCTTTGCGCTGCATCCGTATCGCTAGCGAAATCATCTCCAATTCCATCCTGTGAGCTTTCGTCTCTTGAGCCAATAAAGCAGTTTTTGATGATGTCGGTAAAACGATCTTCGAATATAAGTACTAGCGAAAGCACAAAAATCGTAATATTAAAAATCCACACGCCGACGCTTCCGATCATTCGCCTAAGCCCGTCCACCGCGAAGCTACCAACTGCTCCGCCGCTAGCGCCAAAGAGACTCGACTGCACCATCAAAATGGTAAAAAACAGCAAAATCGCGCCGATGCTAAACTCTAAAAATCTAAAATTAAAGCCGCTAAAATAGCGATACGCCACGAATGCAAGCGCCAATAAATAGAGCGGATAGATATAAGCGAAGTAGCCGAACAGCCCGATATTAAATGAGCGAATGGCGTTACCCGCGCTGCCTACGAGCGCAGAATCGGGCGCAATGGTGGCAAGTCCAAAAAATATTATGATAGCCGATATGACGATAAAATATACTTCTTTGATTATGATAGATCCTTAAATTTAAAGCGGTATTTTAGCCAAATGAAGGTTAAAATTTTATTTGAAGGATGAAATTTTAATGCTTTGATAAAATTCCGCGCCCTCGCAGGCGCGGAATTAAAGGGGTTAGTTTTTGACGGCTTTGCCCAGATCCCACATAGGCATGAAGATACCCAGAGCCAAAAGAAGAACCATGCCCGCCATAAAAAATAGCATGATCGGCTCGACGTAGCTTGAGATATTATCGATGATATCATCAAATTTCTCTTTATAATAATCCGTGACGTTACCGAGCATCTTATCGAGGTTACCGGCCTGCTCGCCCGCGCTGATCATCTGAATAAGCATACTCTCATAAAGCCCTGTATTGTTAAACGCCTCTGTTAGGCTCACGCCTTGCTGCACGGCAATTTTAACGGTAGAGAGTTTCTCTTTTAAAGTATGATTATCCACCATTAAAACAGATGTATCCAGCGCATCAGCGATAGGAATACCCGCTCGCACAAGCTCTGTAAAAATAAGCATAAATCGCGACATCGTAGAGAAAAATATGATCTTACCAAATAGATAGACCTTTAAAATCGTCTTGTCAAAGCCCTTTTTAAACTCAGGATTATTGCGATATGCCCATCTAAGAGCTATGATAGTGCCTATAATGCCTGCTAAAACAAAAATTCCATAATTATTAAGCGTGCTTTCGATACCAAGTAGAATTCTAGTAGGTAGTGGCAGATCCGCGCCTAAATCCTCAAAAATCTCACGGAATTTTGGCACAACATACATCATCAAAACCGAAAACGCAATCGCCATAACGATCATAAGGATCATAGGATAACGCATCGCCTTTTTAAATTTACGCTGGTTTTCCCAAAGCTCTTGAAGCATAGCGGCAAGCTTGGCTAGAGACTCTGCCATATTACCGGTTGCTTCGCCCAGACTTACCATCGCAACGACGACATCACCGAGCTGTCCTCTAAATTTCTCCGTAGATTCGGTCAAGCTAAGACCTGCGTTAAGATCGTCGTTCATCGCGCTGAAAATTTCTTTTAGCGTCTTATCCTCTGCCGCCCTTGCAACCTCTTTGATCGAGTCGTGGATTGAAATTCCGGCATTTGTCATAACCGAAAGCTGACGGATCGACGCTACTAACGGCAGTGTTCTAACTCTTCCGCTACCACCTAGCATGCGCGAAACCTGCGCCTTAAAATCGCCGCCCGTATTCGCTACGACTTGGGTTTCACCTCTTTTTACGATCGTCCCGCCTACGCGCTGCTTCATGAGGTTGTTTGCTTGCACCTTATCGCTAGCTTGCAAAAACATCTTCCTTCTTGCGCCCTTGGCGTTGTATTCAACTTCTAATTGCTTTTTCATTGTTTAGCCACCCTATAAATTTCTTCTATACTAGTTACTCCGCGCGCAGCACGTATAACACCGTCTTCAAACATATCTATAAAACCCTCCTCCTTCGCTAAGGCTCTCATATCGTCCTTTGAGCCGCCATTAGCGATCAAGCTCTGCATTTTATCGGTAATAGGTAAAATTTCACTAATCATCTCACGCCCCATATAGCCCGTCTGACCGCATTGATCGCAACCTACGGCCTTAAAAAATGTGTATTTTTCAGGCAAGAATTCCTTCAGCTGATCAAGCATCGATTTAGGCAGATTCGTAGGCTGCTTGCAGTGCGGGCAAAGCTTTCGCACGAGACGCTGTGCCTCTACTGCAATGAGCGCACCACTTATTAGGTAGGCCTCTATACCCATATCCACTATTCGCGGGATCGCACTAACGGCGTCGTTGGTGTGTAGGGTCGAGAAAACCAAGTGTCCAGTAAGAGCAGCCTGGATCGCGATCCTAAGGGTCTCTTGATCACGGATCTCACCGATCATTATGATGTCGGGGTCTTGTCTTAAGATCGAGCGCAATGCTGAAGCAAAGGTAAGACCCGCTTTTTCGTTAACTTGGACTTGTTGGATTAAATTTACTTGATACTCGACCGGATCTTCTACGGTAATGACCTTAGTATCGATATTTTTAATATCGTTTAGCGCCGCATATAGCGTCGTAGACTTACCGCTTCCCGTAGGTCCGGTAACCAAGATAATACCATATGGAGCCTTCATAGCGTTATTAAATTTCTTAAAGCTATCAGGGTGCATACCGAGCTTTTCCAGACTTATGATAACCTTGGATTTATCTAGGATACGCATAACGGTAGATTCGCCATTGATAATAGGCAGTGTCGAAATACGAAAGTCGTATTCGCGACCTGAAATTTTCATACTAAACCTACCGTCCTGCGGCTTACGGCGCTCGGCGATATCCATATTTGAAAGTAGCTTCAATCGGCTTACTAGCGGTGGATAGATATCCTTATCAAAGATAAAAATTTCAGCGAGCATTCCGTCGATTCTGGTACGTACGACGCAGTTATTCTCGGTAGGCTCGATGTGAATATCACTACCGCGCATCTTAATAGACTGACTAATTATCATCTCAATGAGCTTCAAAATCGCCGAGGTATCATCGCTGCTTCCGCTACCGCCGGTGTTGGCGAGCTCTTTGCGGATCTCCGCTACGAGCCCTTTAATGCTCTCTGAAAGCTCAAGCTTAGATAGATATTTATTTACCTGATTTGGATCGGCTACTACGATTTTAAGCAGCTGTTTGCTAAACATAGCCTGCGCTTTATCTTGCGACTCAAGATTAAACGGATCAGAAAAAGCAACGTAAATATTCAGATCATCCGCTTTAACCGGTATCACGCCGTATCTTTTAAGCTGTGCGGTAGGAGTGCGTTCCGATAGCCTGAAGTCTATATCGATATCATCTAAATTCATATACGACAGGTTCATTTTCTTGGCTAGAATTTGCAAAAATTCCTTTGGATCCATCGAAAATTTTTCGCTTATATCGTCAAATGCTATCTGACGACGCTTGTACAGCTCAACTAAAATTGAGCAAAAATCATCCTGGCTTAGATAGTTATCTCCGACTAAAACCTCGCCTAGCGTCAAGCCAATATCCATCTTGTCCTTGATTTCCGGAACAACGGTGCTAGTAAGGATATTGTTTCGTATTAAAATCGCAACGATCTGCTCTTCAATCTTCGTCATCGCGATCACCAATAAATTTTAATCGAGCTAAGCTTATCGCCAGTATAAATTGCAATTACCATCTTTTTTACCTCTTCCTCTTCTTTGATAAAAAGCTCGGCGCGCTCGCCGTTTTCTAGGGTAAAGACATACGTATCACTCTTTTTTACGTATGCTCTCTCCGTAAATTTATCAAAAATTTCAGACAAAATGTAATTGATCTTAGGCGTGCGTATATAGCTAATATCCACGCCATCGCAAAGCGCCAAATAAAGCATCTTTTTTTGAAAAATTATGGTCGAATAAAGAGAAGCGTTCTCGCGAGCCTCTTTGGTTTTATAAAGCATCACCGTAGGCACTACAAGCTCGTTTACTTTGTCCATCTTCAGACACGCCTTGGCATACATATTTGCAAGTGCCTCGCTTTGTTCTTCAATGAATAAATTTCGCACGCTTTCTTGGCAGATACGGTTATACTGACCGATCTGATCCCAGTTGCGCACGTCATCGGCGCTAACTGCAAATAACGACGCGATCGCAAAAGCTAAAATATATAAAATTTTCATAGTTTATCGCTTCTTATCTTTGAAATGAGGTTAGAAATTTCGTTATTTTTCGCCTTTGCGTTAAAGGTCTCAAGAGCGTAAAGCGCGTCTTCTTTACGACCCTTTTTATAATTGGCTTTAGCAAAAATTATCCAGCTGGCGACGTTGTCCTTATCAAGCTCATTTGACGTAAGAGCCCATTTGATCGCATTATCGTAGTCTTTCTTATTATACGCTTCTTCGGCTAGCGATAGCGAATACTCAATCTTATTCGTCGCGTAAAATTTGCTCTCCAAGCTCTGCTTATCTTCGCTTAAATTTGAAGTTTTTATCTCAATTCTGGAACTTAGCGGAGCGCTACTTGCGGTATTTGTAGAACCTCCAGAGAAATTTGATTTAGGCGGCAATGGAGCGCGTCCAAAATCGATAACCTCATTTTTAGGTGGCTGATTTGCGAAAGCTGCGTTATTGGTATTAGGCACATTAAATGTAGGAGCATTTTGATTGCCAAAATTCTGATTGCCAAAATTTTGACCGCCGAAATTTTGCGCCTGAGCCTGCCCGCCATAGTTTCCGCCATTTTCGTAATTATTGGTTATCTTAAACCCACCGGAATCCTCGCTGGATAGCACACCCACGTCGTTTAAATTTAAGCTTGGGCGTTCCTTTTCGTGTTTAGAGGTGTGGGCAACTTTCGGCGCGCTAATGTTGTAATCCTCTTTAGAGATATTATTTTGCACTGCAAGATCTGCCGCCTGCTGCTCGGCATCATTAGCAGAATTTGAAGCACCGCCCTTGTCCTCAATATTTTGATTGATACTTGCCATGCTGACGCTATCACTATCTTTAAGCAGCCAGAATATCGCTCCGATCGCAACCGAGATCAAAATTAAAAGCCCTAAAATCGTCTTGTCA
>NZ_CALIJA010000177.1 GCF_938017615.1 uncultured Campylobacter sp.
CGGAAGCACTATGTTGGCGCGGTCGCGCCTAAATTTAGCAGAATTTCGTAAGCGCTTAAGCGAGCGCGGTCGCTTTTAAATTTAACGGGCGTGTCGCAATAACGCGCGGATATAATAAATTCAAAAGGAGCAAACATGCAAAAAAACGAGGTTATGAACGATTTTAAGAGGCTGTGCGAGATACCGCACTGTAGCTGCGAAACGGAGCAGATGAGGGAGTTTTTGGCGGATTTTGCGCGCTGCCAGGGCTTTAGCGTAAACGTCGATGAGGCGGGTAACATCCATGCCGTAAAGGGCGAGCCTAAAATCTGCCTGCAAAGCCACTACGACATGGTCTGCGTGGGCGCGGCGCCGAATTTGCAGCTCATCGAAGAGGACGGCATACTAAGGGCGAAAAACTCGACTCTGGGCGCTGATGATGGCATCGGCGTGGCGATGATGATGGGCGCAATGCGGGAGTTTGCAAATTTAGAGTGCTTATTTACCAATGACGAAGAGGTCGGGCTCGTGGGCGCAAACGCCTTTAAGGGTAAAATTCTATCGCCAAATTTGCTAAATTTAGACAGCGAAGAGGACGATCGCGTGACGCTAGGATGCGCCGGCGGCATAAACGTAAGCGCAAAAATCGGCGCGCAGACCGTCAAAAAGAGCGGTAAAATTTACGAGATCGGCGTCACTGGGCTTAGCGGCGGTCACTCGGGCAACGAGATACATAAAAATATCCCAAACGCGACCAAGCTGCTAGCGAAATTTCTCGCCGAGGAGGGCTGCGAGCTCATCAGCCTAGATTTTGGCGAGAGGAGTAACTCGATCCCCGCAAATGCCGTGTGCAAGGCGCTCTGCGCGCATGAGCCAAGGCAGCGCGGCTTAGCGTGGGTAAAGAGCCTCGGCGAGGGCGAAGCGGACGTGCTGGTAAACAGCGGCAAAATTTTAGCGCTCATCAACTCATTCGCCCAAGGCGTGCGCAGCTACGACACGCAGCTTGGCATGGTAAATGAAAGTATAAATCTCTCGACCGTTAAGCAGAATGGTGAAGTGATCGAGTTTGATTTTTTCGCTCGCGCGATGAAGCGCGAGGGGCTCGAAAATCTTGGATTTGAGACTAGCACTCTGGCTAGCGCGCTGGACTTTGATGTGAGAGTAGCCGACCGCTCGGCGAACTGGGCGCCCTGCATCAGCGACTTCGCGCATCTGGTGCTTGAGGAGTTGCAAAAACAAAAGCCGCAGGCTAAATTTGCCGCCGTGCACGCGGGCCTTGAGTGCGGCGTACTGGTCGCAAAACAGCCCGAGCTGCAAGCCTGCTCCATAGGCCCGAACATCCACTCGCCACACTCCGTAAACGAGCACTGCGAGATAGCGTCGGTGGAGATGATAGCGGAGGTCGTAAGAAACATTATCGCTAGGCTTCAGTAGCTCGGAAAGGCTTGTCTTTTGAGCGCTTTTTACGGATTTTGTTAAAATTTGACTTGATAGGCTATATGCCTTATCTTCGTCAAATTTTAACTTCTTCTGCTTGCAGCTGCGAGCTTGCGAA
>NZ_CALIJA010000178.1 GCF_938017615.1 uncultured Campylobacter sp.
CGATTTCGTAAAACGCACTACTTTACCGCCTTTTCTATTTCACGGATTAGATAGCTTTCTATATCTTTTTGCAACGAGGGCAGCAGCGCTCCGCTTTTATCTATCGGCAGAAACGGGCGAGCAGGGATATAGATACCGCGCCCCCAGCCGTTATGTGAGCCGAATTGATGCGTTAGCCCATAAGGAAATCCATCGCGCGAGCTATTATTGCTTATTGTAACGCTGGTTTCGCTCGGATCAACGCTCCAAAGCTCCGCCAAATGTCCGGTTACCCGCAATATTTTCTTACTGCCGCCGGCGCCGAATTTTGCCAAAAATACGCGGTTACGCGCCCTTGCGCCTCCCCGCGCGCCGCTTTTTCTCATATATGCTATGGCGGTATTTGCGCTAAGAGGCGCCCACGCCTGCCCAAATGGGCTGCGCTCCCGCTCGAAGCTTAGCTCTATTCGCAACCTTACCTTTTCGCCGATACTTGATAGCTTGCTTTTCATCTGCGCTCCGCTTAGACTATTTTGCAGCGCCGTGAGCTTCGCCTCTATCTCCTCCATTCCCGTGATTTTTATTGACATTTTTCCGCCTTGGTGGTATAATCGCCTTAATAAAGCCGCTTATGCAAGTAACGTTGGTAACTTGGCTAATTTATTAGCGGATGGCGGGTTCGACTCCCGCAAGCGGCTTTATTTTATCTCCTCTAAATCATACGTTCCGAAATCTTTTTTGTCTATCTTACCTAGAGTAACGATTAAATTAGATATTCCAAATTTCTTTATCGTGTAATCTAGCGTTATAACCGCCTTATTAATCTTGCTTTTATCCTGCTCGTCATCCCAAAAAATCAAAATATCTTTTTTGCTCTTTTTATCAAAAAAATATCTTTTAGTCTTATCTAAAATTTTAACCAACTCTTTAATTTCATCTATGCGAAGTGCCTGATCGTATTTGCTCTTGCGTTCGGGCGAAAAGTGCAAAATTTTCTCTTTATTTTAAAAGTTTAATAATTTCTTCTAATTTATATTTTTCCTGCTCTCCTGTACTAAATTTTTTCATTGTAACTACATTTTCATTTTGCTCATCTTCGCCTAAAATTATTACAAATTCTGAATTTTCTTGAAAGGTATTTATGGGGCTCTTTATATTTTTCTTTATCAATAGTTCGCTTACGGCTTCAAGTAACGAGGCCTGCCAAACGTAAAGATCACGCTTATGCGAAAAGTCCTTTAAATCATCTTTAACCGCCTTTTTAACGCTTTTTGAAACCGCGCGACTTTTGTTAAGCTTAGCTAGCTTTTCCGTTAAAATTTTATCTAAATTGTCCGTCTTGCCGACGTTATAAGCCCAGTCGGGATGGATTTTAGTGGGCGGAATTTGCTTAGCTATGCTCCAGCCCTCTCGCCGCAGATCATCGTCATCTACCACCTGCACCTTGCAGCGGCAATTCCAGCCGTTTGGCGGATAGCCCTTATCCCAAAACGGATGGTTTTTAGGCAGTATCAGCCCGTGCAGCGCGCGGTGACTCGCCCTGGTGCGATCATCCAGCACCGCGACATAACGAAAATACGGCAGATCCGAGCTCATCTGGCTTTGGTAACGCGCAGCGGCATAGGCTACTCGCATATTGGTGTTATAGATATTTCGCAGCCTACGATTGCCCACGTAAATTTGCTTGTGCTCGCCCGTTTTAGGGTCAGTTACCGCTACGTCCCCTAGCCAGCCTTTGCGCGCTAGGGTATCTTTGATGCCGCGCTTCCATTCATCAAATCCTTGCCCATTTTGTGCGGCAAGGGCTAGGCTATCTTGAATATCTTTTAGAAGATCGAGCCGCGTGATCTTTGCGACTGTAAAGACGCGATGATGAGCCTCGTACATAATCTCGTCATAGTCGAAATGAAGCTGCGGCCGTTTATCTTTGATATATTTTACGACCTGCTGCGGCGGGGCAAAAAAGCTAATATTCATGATCGTCCGCGCCTAAAATTTCAGCGTTTGCTATGACCCGAAATAGCTCCTCCTCCAGAGCATCAAGCTTAAAACCTAGCGGATTTTTTGCAAGTATCTCATAAGCCTGCTCGTAGGTTTGAGCTTTATCCACCACGCTGTTTACGTAGGCGCGAATTTGTCCGCCCGAGCCGCTAAAATCGTGCTGCGCGGTTTGCCTCTCTATCTCGGTGAGATATTTAGCCGCACCGGCAGAGTTTTTCTCCGCGCCTATGCGCCCGTTTGATCCGTCGCCCTCTTTCGCGTCCGTAGCTTTTGCGCTTGGCGGCAGGTCGAATTCCTTTGCCATATCTTGCGGGCTCATCTCGTATCCTAGTTCATGCAAAATTTGAAGCATCTGTGCGCGCTGGAGCAGATCCACGTCTTTTTCGATTTGAATGTTTAGATTTGCCTTTTTGCCAAGACGCGCATATATTCGCTCGACTAAGCGGCTTGCGAATTTCACGTCCGCAGCGACTATCTCGGCGCGGTTTTGCTCGTGGGTTTTGCTCATTGCGTAGCTGCCGCTTTGTGCGGTATTTGCATTCGAACTAAGCACCGAGCCGTTTATGACTTTAGCAATCTCTGCGTCGCAATAGCGCACAAACTCCATAAAATCAGCTTGGCTTCCTCTACCCTCAAGCACTTTGATAATGTCGTTCGGACCTAGCACCGCGTAACTGCCGCTTTTGATACTCTCAAGCGCTTCAGCCATTTGTGTGATGACGTTTTCGTCTCCACTTGAGCTATTGCCGATAAGAGGCGGCACGCCCAAAAACTCCACAAATTTGAGGTAGTGGCTCAGCACGAAATGCTTGGCAAACACGAGCCATAAAATTTTCAGCAGCGCCGGATCTTCCTGCCTAACTACTATAAAAAACGGCTCTTTGGCTTCAATATCGCGTGAGCCTATCCGCAGATAAGGCTTGTTTTCTACGATATTAATATATATTCTATCTACTACGTCAAATTTTATATTCGCGTCCTCATCCGCATATACTTCAAGGATGCCTAGCCCAAAAAGCCTTGCCTGTAACCCCGCTTTTATAATCTGTTCGATATTTTCGTTTTGATCCTCGCCCAGATCATGGGTGAAAAATTTATTCTCTACCGAGCTTAAACGCTTTTCTATTTCAGCCCCTACGGCGCTATCCTTATCCATTATGAGCGAAAATGCAGGAAATAGATAATTCTGCTGCTTGGTAAGCAGTGCAGCGCGGATCTTAGAGGGACTTAGCTCTACATATCCCGCTACGTCGGTCTTGGAATAAGCCCCCTTGGGTCTTAAAAGCTTAATGAGCGATCTTAAATCTTGTTTTTTCATCCATCATCCTTAAATTTTATTTGCGTGCGCTCTAAGGGGTTTTATCATCTCTAACGATAAATCACCCGTCCAAAAATATTTAAACGCTTTTAAACGGCTTTTAAAAGCGTTTAAACGGCATTGTTCTTATCAGCTCTGCAACATATCTTTTATCATGTCGCGTTTGCGTTTCCGCTCTTTGATGATCCTGCTAGCCTTCGCATAATCAAACGCCGGCACCTTTGCGATGCGCCATGCCATCTCTAGCGCATCCAGTCCATCATCATGCGCGCTTTTAGGGTAGGTATCAAGCTCGTCTATGAAAACGAGCGAGTTTTTATCGCTTAAAATTACGCCGTTATTTATAGGCGGGGTTAGGCTATCGATACGAAGTTGCTTAGGCACGCTGTTTTTAAGCTCTATGATAGGCAGATAAAGCCCCAGTTCGCGGGCCTTTTTATCGAGCATATCCTTAAAAAACTCCTGAAACTGAATAGTTTCGATCGCGATTTTCAGCGGGCGGTTAAGTCGTAAAATTTCAAGCGCCGCTGCTATGATGCGATCCATCATAAGCTCGGGCTTTACTTTTGCCATTTTAACGCTTGCATAAAATTTGCCCTCATAAGCCCCAAGCGTAGCTACGGCGAAATAATCGCCCTTGCTTTTTCCTAATGCGGGGTCAATCCCCATATAATAGGCGTCGCAAAGAGGCATCTGCTCGAAAGTTTGATACCCGCTAAAGCTTGCCTCCTCTTTATTTAGCGGCTCGTTTTGATATTCGCTCATAAAGGCACTTTTGGAGCTTAGAAACTCCTGTTTTATGCGCTCTTTATCCAGCTTGTTATCATCGAGCAGCAGCTCTTTCATATCCCACTTTTGCTCATCTACGTTTGCGGGAAAAGCGCGCACCAGCGGATAGGATAGAGTTTTGAAATCCGTCCTTGCTTCGATGCGAAAGAGCAGGCTATCATAATGCAGCGTAGTACCGACTACTACGATATTATAAGCGTTATCGCCGCGGGCTGGCAGCTTCATAATAGCCTTTTCAAACCACTCATAAAGTTTGTCGCGCTGCGCTTTCGTTTTGACGTTTTCGTCGTTTTCCAGATCGTCGCAAATGATAAGATCCGGACGGAAGCCGCGCCAGTTTTCGCCGCGGATCTTTTTGCCAGCGCCGTAAGCGGAAATTTTAAACGCCTGCTTGCCGCTATAAAATACGATCTCCTCCTCCGTCCATTTATCGCCCTTGCTGATACCAAAGTCCCTAATCAAAAGCTCGTTTTCCTCAAGCTCGTTTTTTATAAATTCGATCGTCTTTTTGGATAGATTTATCGTCGCGCTAATGATTACGCAGTTGCGTTTTCGTGCGGTTACAGCGGTGTTAAAGAGTACCCAAAGTCTTGAAATCAAGGTAGTTTTGGCAGCTCCTCTGTAAGCCTTAAAAAGCAGATGCCTATTTTTCGTGCTTAGCTTTGCCTCATTTTTATAGAAATCGGTGCGAAATTTAGAGGTTTCGGGCAGGCGTACGTGAGCGCTAAAATAGATCCGCACGCACTCTTTAAAGCTTGCGCGCGCAGCCTTTATCCTAGCGTCTCTTTGCGGATCGATGGCGCGCTTGAGGGCTTTGAGCTTGGCGCGAAGCACTTCGATATTTTCGTTTGCGATCATTGTTTAAGCACTCGTCTTAGAATTTCATCGGCGTTTGCCGCCAAAAACTCCGTCACGGCATCGCATTTTTTCTTGGTCGCAAGATCGGCGATCTCATTTATCGCGCGGCTTGCGGCGTCTAGCATTTGAGCCTTTATATCCGTTTTTAATGGGGCTTTAAGGCTATAATAGGTTTGCGTATAGTTTTTTAAAATTTCGAGTCTCTCCTGCGGCGGCAGCTCCTGCATCTGTGAAAACGCCCGCTCGAAGCTTTCTATCAGCGCAAGGATAAAACCTTGCTCGCTTTTGATGGTATTACTTTGCTCTCTGTTTTTTGCAAGCGCTAGCTCATCCCAGTCCTCGCCCGCGGCTTTTGCTCTAGCCTTGGCGGCATAGATACTTTGGCGACTTACGCCGCAAGCGGTTGCGATGTCGGTGATTGAGTAGCCTTTGATAAACATATCGCGTGCAGTTTTAACGTCCAAGGCTTACCTCCTTAAATTTGCGCGTCGTCTCACTTTGCTATGCGCGACGATTTTATTTTTATCTCGCATTTTAGCCCGAATTTTTTTCCGTTTCACTCTTGATAGCCCCTAAATAGAGTGATTTTAACGGCGTTTGTCCGTATAATACCGCCAAATTTCGAGACGGAGGCAGTATGAGACAAGGCATAAATAGCGTTTTAGAGCTAAATTTTAAGCAGGACGAAAAGGTAAAGGTTTCGCCAGTCGGCGAAGTGATAGGTCTTGACGGGCGCGCGTTTCGGATTGACGGCGCCGCACTGATAGCCTCCATAGAAAAAAACGCCCTTGATATCGCCCTTGATGAAAACCACAGCTTTGGCGCGGCTTTAGGGTGGTTTAATAAGGATAGTTTCGAGCTTAGAGACGGCGGGATTTACGCCAGCCTAAGCCTCAATAAGACGGGCGAGGAGCTTATTGGCTCGCGGGCGTATCGATACCTGAGCCCCGTTTTTGATATGGGCGAGAATAGACGGGTGATCGGGCTTGATAGCGTAGGGCTTGTAAATCGCCCAAATTTGCTAAATAATGCAATCAACTCAAAAGGAGAGGAAGAGATGGATAAAGAAATTTCGGAGCTTTCGGCGAAGATAGACGCCATAGGCAAGCAAATAGAGGAGCTTAGCACAAATTTTGCCGCTCGCGACAAAGCGGAGGATACGGCGGCTCAAAAAAGCGAAGCAAACGCGAAAGAGAGTACTGCTGCAGAAAGCGAAGCGAATGCAAAAGAAAGCAACGCGATAGTAGAAAAGATCACGGCGCTAGACGGGCAAGTACAAAAACTCAATTCGCTTTTGGGGGCATTTTTCGGCAAAAAGGAGCTTCAAAAAAATAGCGCGTCCTCCCTAAGCGACGAGCAGAAAAAGGTGGCCTCTCTTTTAGGGCTTAGTGAAGAGGAATATATAAAAGGAGCTAAATAATGGCAAATTTTGAAGAGACATCGATCGGCTTTAAGGCGGTCTTTCAAAAGACCTTCAACGATACCAAAAGCGAGGCGGATGTTCTTGCTATGCGCGTAGAAAGCAACGATCTAAGCGAGAAATATGTTTGGCTGGGTAACTTTCCGATGATGAAAGAGTGGGTCGGCGATAGAGATATCAAAAAGTTCAAGGATTACGGCTATGCGCTAGAAAATCAGCCTTTTGAAGCGAGCGTTACGGTGCCCAATACTCATCTTGAATATGACAAGGTCGGGCTCTATAAGCCTGCGATCGAGCAGATGGCGTTCAATGCGAAAAAATTCGGCGGCGCGCTAGTGGCGAAAATTCTAGCCAATGCGGCCGACTCCACAAAGGGCAAATGCTACGACGGCAAGGCGTTTTTTGCCGCCGACCATGCATCTGGTAGTGATACCTATGCAAATAGCGGCACCGGCGCGCTGGATACGGCGCATCTTTTAGCTGCGGAAGCCTATATGATCAGCATTAAAGGCGACACCGGGCAAGCCCTGGGCGTAAGTCCGACACATCTAATCTGCGGCCCTAAAAACCTTGCCGCGGCGATTACTGCGGTAAATAAGGAGCATTTAACCGCAGGCGAAACAAACCCTACTTTTAAGCGCTATAGCTTGCTCGTTTTACCTGAAATTACGGGTACCGAGTGGTATTTGATGGATCTAGGCAAACCGGTTCGCCCTTTTGTGCTTCAAGTTGCAAAAGATGGCGTCTTTGAGAGCAGCGACGATCATAAATTTATGAAGGACGCTGCACTATTTGGCTGCAAAAGCTTTATGAATGCAGGATACGCGTTATGGCAACTTGCCTATATGTCCACGGGAAAATAAGGAGATAAGATGCATTATTGTGCGGAGGATTTTTTAGAAGATGGACGAGGAATTTCTAAGCAGAGCGAGGCAGAGTCTATTCAACAAGGCGGAGGTGAGCGAAGCTCTAGCGAAGCGAGCGATGGAGGAAGCCAGAGCGCTGAGCAAGAAAAAGGCGATTCCGAAACCCTCGCTAATGGATCTGGCGATGTTTCGACTCAAGCTACTACTGAAAATAGAGCCGACGCAGCTGGATCAGATACTGGCAAACGAAGCTCTAAAAGAAGCGGCAGCGATAAAAAATGACGACGGCAGCGGCGGGATAATCAAAAGCGGGCAGCGCAAGAGCGAGCTAAATCAAATTTAAAACAAAGGAGAAAAATATGGCTAGCAGTAGCGATTACGTAACCCTCGGCGGCGGCAAACTCTATATTGACGTCTATAAAGAGGGCAAACCTACGGGCAGATTTGAATACTTCGGGCTCAGCTCGGAGGTAAGCATAAAGACCGAGCTTGAGAAGCTAGAGCATACCAACACTGAGGGGGCAACGCAGGCGATAGATAAGACTATCGTAAAAAGCCAAAGTGCGAGTATGAGCTTTAAAAGTGATGAAATTTCGATAAAGAATTTAGCCAGAGCCTATTTTGGCGAAACGTCGCAAAGCGAAAAAACGGCTAACGTTAAAATTACCGACGCCAAAGCGGGCGAAATCGTCGATCTAGGAGCCGTAGGCGGCAATCTTAGTGCCACCGTAGGCGGAGGCGGCACCGCTCCAAAAAAGGATGAGGACTATAAGTATCACGCAAATAGCGGTATAGTCGAATTTCTAAAAGATATTTCCGGAGAGGTTACTTTGGCGCTGAGCGCCGGTATCCAAAAGGAGAAGATGAGCGCCTTTAAAAACAGCAAACTGGAGTGCGCGCTTATGTTTATCGGCGAGGCGGCGACGGGAAGCGCGATGAAGGCGACTTTTTATAAATGCTCCTTAAGAGCGGACGGAGATTTTGCACTTAAAGGCGATGATTGGCTTTCTATCAGTTTCAGCGTCGATATTCTCAAAGACGAAACCCGTGCGGCCGGGAATCAATTCTTTGAAATTTGCGCTCTTTAAGGAGAGGGTCATGCCTTTTTTGAACGTGCGGGCTTTGGGTTACGCTCTAATTGCGGTCTGCGTGCTAAGCACAGCATGGATTACGAAGCTGAAATTTGAAATTTCGTCTCTTAATAATGCCTACGCTTCAAAGCAGGCGGAAGCTCAAAGCTGCGCGGCAAGCCTAAGCTTACAAAACGCGGCGATAAAGTCGCTGCAGATTAAAGCAAGCGGGCTGAATGAGGATAAAATCAAGAGCGTCTCAAAAATTTATATAAAGGACAAAAGCTGTGAGAGTGAGCTTAGAGCGTATAAAATGCTTTTTAATAGCGCTTTTTAGCGTCTTTGCTCTTGGCGGTTGCGGGGCAAAAGAGCCGCAGATAAAGCAGGTATTCATCCCCGTAAAATGCAACCTAAAAATGCCGCTACGCCCCGCCGAAAGCTCGGATTTCGAGGCGCACAAGGCGCTAATGGCATACTTTCTAAAGTGCGAACAGATCGCAAAAGATTGCACACAGGGAGCGAATGAATGAGACCCGTTCTGCTCTATCTACTGCGCGCGGTGCTTTTGGTGATTTTCAATTTAGAGCTTTTTGCGCTACTTGAGCTTTTTATCCGCAATACGAATGCGCTATTTTTGGCGTGGTCGTGCTGCATAGGCATTAGCGGAGCACTTACGGCGTCTCCTGGGCGCTTGAGCCCACACGGCAAAGCATGAGAAATGGAGTATCTAGCTTATGTTTGTGCCGTCGGCGTCGCAGGCAGCATAGTAGCATGGTTTAGGCAGCCTTCCGCAACCGAAAAATCGCCGGCGGTAGCGCTGCGCTCGTTTTTTACGAGGCTTTGCGACGGCTGTTTTAGCGCCTATATCATTTATGAGATCGCGTTTTTTTATGCCAAGGATATGCGCCTAGCTCTCGCAATCTGCGGGATAGGAGCGTTTAAAGGAAGCGGGATTTTAGATTTGGCGACAAGCTTTTTTAAAGAGAAATTTACTCTAAGAGACGATGAGGAACCTAGATGAAAGAGACGCTGGAGTATCTAACAGCTAAGCTAAATCTTACGGCGGTAGCGAATACGGCGCTTATAGATCAAAACGGCGATTATCTGATTTTTAGCGGCTTTGAGCGTATCAGCGCGAACGAAACTAGCCTGAAGTTTCAAATCGTTTTAGCGCGCAACACTTTAGATTGCGAAATTTACGGAATTTTAGATGAGATCATGGCGCTTAGCGACAAGCTTTTAAAAGATGAGGCAGAAAGGCGTGTCATCATCTTAAAAAGTGCCGAGACGCGTTTTATAAGCGAAAGCCTATACGCCTACATTTTTGATCTAAATTTCCCTATAAAACGAGTTAAATAGGAGTGAGAATGGATCTGTTTAAAAAAAAGACGTTGAAAAACGGCATTACGATTAGAGAATTATCCATCGGATTAATTTATAAAATTCAATCGGGCATCATCAAAAACGACGATATAGCCGAAATTTTAAAGCAGTGCTGCGATCTTAGCGCAGATAAGATTGAAAACCTAGGCTATAGCGCCGCAAATGAGCTTTACGAGGAGATTTTGCGCCTAACCTACGGCGATCTTACCGCAAGCGGCGAGGACGGTAAAAAAAAATAGCCTATTGGATCTGCTACCTGCTAAAGCACGGCTTGGCTAGGGCGTGGGAGCTTCCTTTCAGCTTTGCAAAAGAGGCGGTAGAGGGCTTTTCGCAGATAGAGGCTCAAGGGCTAAAAGAAATTTCTGTAGCGGTTAGAATTGCGCGCTTCGCGGATGATCGGGCGTTTAAAAAATTTATAAGCGAGGGAAAAAGTGAGAAAAGCGGTATCGAAAGGCTTAAGGAGTTTGCTAAAGCTTGATTTTTATGAGGCGCGGGTAAAACTTATTCCGCTTTTTCGAGCAAGCTCACGCACAAAGGGCTCGTCTTTAGGCGAAATCCTAACTTCGGCTCGCTGCTCGCGGCTAAATTTATCTATATTTTTAAATATAAAATCTATCTCCGAGCGGCTTAGGCGCTTTTGTGCTTCGATTTTTGCGGCAATCCTTTGCGCCTTTTTGCGCGCAAAATACTCTTTTAACTGCGTCGCTATCGCAAGGCACATTAAAAAACCAAACAAGCCTTCGCCGTTTTTATCTGTAAAACCGAATAGATCCATTTGCTCGTCTCCTGAAAGCATATTATACCGAAATTTAAGGCAAAGCGCATGGCTGATTTGAAGATAAAAATAGGTGTCGAAGCAGACGCCAGCGGTGCCGAAAAGGTCAAAAAAGGGCTATCGGACGTAGAGGCTGCTGCACAAAAGGCGAGCAAAAGCACGGGTATACTCAAAAGCGCGCTAGATGGGATTAAATCCGATGCGTTTGCGAATTTGACAATCTCGCTGCGAGGGCTCAGCTCGGTTATATCTAGCGCTACTCAGGGCGTTAGAGAGTTTATCGCCGCGGGGCTTGAGAATAATACCACCGTAGAAAATTTAAACTCTCGCCTAAGAAGCCTGATAAACGTCGCGGAAAAAAGCGGCAAGCTCGATCCGTTTGAAAAATGGAAACTCAGCGGACAAAAGGCGAGCGCGGCTCTTGTGGAGCTGAAAAAGCTTGATAGCGAGCTAGATTTCAGCTCTAGCGATCTAGCCGCGATGTTTACGAGCTTTTATTCTACTGCTAGCTCGAATATGAGTCTAGAAAAGGCTCTCGCGCTATTTCGAAATATCTCATACGCAGCTCAAAGCTCAGGGGCTGATGTAAACTCCCTAAAAGCGACGCTAGATAGCGTGGGCGCAGGCATTATCCAAACAAATACCGACTTCGGGCGGTTTTTAAAATCCTTGGGGCTTCAGACCGAAAGTCTAAAGGCTGCGATAGAAAACGGCTCGTTTTTCGACGTGATGAATGAAAAACTTAAAATTTTCGGCGAGCAGGCTTCCTTTAGCGCTCCGAAATTTGAAGCCCTAGTACGCTCTTATAAAGCAAGTATGGCGGAGCTGCAAGGAGAGGCTACTAAGCCTTTGTTTGAGGGGCTTAAAAATTCCTTTGCAGAAATAAACGAGTATCTCTCAAACGATACGACGCTTAGGCAGGCTTTAGCGAATTTTGGCGAGGGCATAAATGAGATCGCGAGCGGTATTTTCAACAAAGATACTTTCGAAGCTGCCGCTAATGCTGCGGCGCTGCTTGCAAACTCTATAGGCTCGCTTATAAAAGCAGCCTCCGCTTTAAGCGATATAGCTATGCCCGATTGGCTCGCTGGAGAAAAAGATGCGGGAGTTTTCTCTACCGCCGCGCGAGGATTAGGAGAGCTTGCCGAGGCGCTTAACAACATATTTTATATCCCCGCAAATCTTAAATTTGACCTGCCTTCATATATGCTTAAAGCGACGCAAAATACCAATGATTTTCGCGACAGCTTAGCGAATTTAGGCGTAGAGCTTCAAAAGACTGGCAACGTATGGAACTTAGGAGAAAATAAAAACCTAAGTACGGAAGCTGCCGCAAAAGGGATAGCCGCCGCAGATGAAGCGCTTAGAGGGCTTAGAGCAAGCCTTGAGGGGCTAAAAGAGGTAAGGCTTGATAAGGTTGTAGAAGCGGACGCAAAAAATCAGATTGAACTGCAGATCAATCAAATAGAGAGACTTAAGCAGGGTCTTGTCTCTATGGTGGATGCGCGCGAGGCTGCAAATAACGCGATTATAAACGACAATAAAAGGGTTTTAAACGAGTTTTTAAAGGATGCCGATGCGCGTATAAAAAGCCATGACCGCACTATCGCAACGCTGCTTGCAAAGGAGCAAAGCTACAATTCGCAACTAGAAAAGATGGCGCAGCAGCGGGTGGGTATAGAGGAGAAATACGCCCGCAGCCGTGAGAGCTTGGAATTTAGCGCTGCAGAAAAAATCCGCCTAGCCAATCAAGCTGGGATGAGCGAGGAAGCAAAATTTAACGACGATCGCTTGGCCCTATCCCGCTCACTTAGCGCAGCCAAAGAAGCGCTCAATAATAAAGATCTGGAAAGCTTCAAGCGCTATGCCGATCAAGCCGCGAAAATCAACGATAGCTTGGGCGCACAAAAGAGCTTAGGAAGCGGCAAAAACGCGCAAACTATCAATAGAGCCGCGGATTATAAGAATACGGTAAATGAAATTTTGGCGTTAAATTTGAGCGCAAACGAGATGCAAAAAAATGCCGATCTTGCCGCTCATGACGCCAAGATGGCGAATATCGCCGCCGAAAAAGCAGCGGTAGAGTCTAGCTTGCAGAGTGAAAAGGCGCTCTACAACGAGCTAATCGCGCTAAAACAGAGGGCTGCAGAGGGCAAGATAGATTTTAGCGCTGAGGGATTTGAGGATGTAAAAACCAAAATCGCCGAGCTAAAAGACGCTATGAACGGAGGGGCTAGCATAAAAATAACCGCGGACGACGCGGCGGCGCAGGAAGCGAAAAAGAGCCTGCAAGCTCCAAGCTCAAGCATCCATACGATCGATCCGGATGCCAAAGCGGCGCAAAAGACGATTGAGGCTCTTAAAAGACCCACATCATCGGTCCATACGATCCATGTCAAAACCATAGGCGGAGGCAAGATAAAAGGCACAAATGCCGCAGCTTTCGCCGCAGGCGGAGCGGTAGGGCTTTTTAAAAGGTATAGCGGCAAGATCGCCGGGCATGATGCCGCAGGCAGGGATGATGTGCCTGCGCTGCTAAGCAGGGGTGAGTTTATCCAAAACGTCAGAGCCGTAGACTACTACGGTGCTAAATTTTTTGCAAGGCTAAACGCTAGGGCGATCCCAAAAGAGAAGCTAGCTCGCTTCGCTAGCGGCGGACTTGTATTAGCTCGCCAAAACAGCGAGTTTATGCAAAGAATAGATATGAGCATAAGCTCCGCAGATGTTAGGAGGTTAGCCAATAGGCTCTCCGATAAATTCTATTCGATGATCGACAAAAAGCTTTTTAGGAACGGGCTTGACGCCGTTAGGTCATGGAATAAGCAATATCCAGGATTTTTTAGGATTAAAGGAAACGATTATTTTACGAATTTCCGCGCTCTTGCCGAGGATCTGTTATCTAGAGCGAAGCAGGGTCTGAATATAGAGGGTTACGCCGCCGAGTTTATAAAGCCGAATGCCGCTGCTGCTAAAAACGTAAATTTAAACTTCAATCTAGGCGGGACAAGCTATAAAGCTCAAACCGACGAAAATACCGCCGCAGCACTTCAAAGATATTTAAAGGGAGCTGGAGTATGAAATTAAAAGCCGTAGAAAACGTAAAACTCGACGAGCCTTTGTTTTTGCAAGACGAGTTTAGAAACTACTCGCTAACAGCGGCAAGCGAGACCGCTATAAGCGGAGCGGAGATAGTATTTTTAAGGGAGCGCAAAAACAGAGCCCTCGTATTTTCCAGTGATGAGATCGCATGGCAAAGCAAAGCCTGCATAGACGCCCTAATCGCTCTAGCCGAAAGCTCTGCTGATAGCGAGCTTGTGCTGCTAACTGATACGGGGCAAATCAGAGCAAGGTTTGATTATACGGACGCTGCGGTGAGCGCAGAGCCGCTTTTTAAAAGCGCAGAGCCGCTCTTTTATCTGACGCTTAAATTCAGAGAGGTTTAAAAATTTTGAGAAGTGAAATTTTCAAAAACGGCGGGGGCTTCCTAGCTCGCCCGAGAAATTAAAATATAAAGGAGTCAAAAATGGCGGGAATTAAATTTTATAAGGACAAAGAGTGCACGCAAAGAGTGGGAACAGGGGATAAATTACTTCCAAGTCCTAGAATTTCGATCTTTACCCCCTCGACTAAAACCGACGAAATGACGATTTATGCAAAGATTACGGATCTTGCCGCTACCTTTTATCCGCATGTAACGCTACTTTATGATAAGCGCAAGATTGAATATCTAGGCTTAAACGTCGGGGGCGTCGATATGAAAATATTTGAGGTTACAAGCGAAGGCAAGGATGCGCTGGAGCTTAGCCCGCTAAGCGGCTCTGCACCGCTTGTCGTTGGTGAGTGCTATGCTTTTTCCGGCTCGCAAAATCCCCTTCGGGTAGATAGGATAGAGGGAAACAAAGTAAAATTTACTGATGCGGAAGATCTCTCATATATCAAAAAGGGGGAGTTTGCTTTTAAGCTTCTTCCTTTGGTTGCGGACAAAGCTACGGCGAGCGAAGCGGTACATGCCGTTAAGCTCGTTAGGCGAGTCAGTTTTGCCGATGTCTCAAAGGGCGTTAGCTTTGGATACTATATAGCGGCATATTGGAGCGGTAATGCATAAGTTGGATCTAAACTATAAGGTAGAAATCTCGCAAGACCGCGTATATACGAGCTATATTGAAAGATATACGGATATAAGGCCTGAGATATATATACCAAAAGGGGTCATTCGCCAAGATAGCGTTGTCGCGAATTTTTATCTAGCTACCAACGGCGATAAGAAAGGAAGTGCGCAATATGACTTTAAACTAGCCGTATATAAGGCAAAAATTTATAGCTTTAAAATCGAGGAGAGCTTCATTTCGAAGTCCGATATTCACTCAAAAACGCTTGCCTTTTGCTGGAGAAATAGAGCTTACCGCCCCACTTCTTTGATTTATAAAAGGGTGGAGCAATGGTAGTAGAATACGGCTTTAAGGTCTTTGCTTTCAGGGATGGCACAAAAAGCGAGCTTGAGGGCATTAGCGAGCTTAGCATTTGTAGCGAGGAAGGCGAGCTGCAAGCGACGGCATCTTTGAAAATCGCCTCATCCTCTCTATCCGCCCCGATAGATGAAATTTTAATCAGCTGCTCGCATTTCAAAGATTGCCTTTTTGAGGTGAGCGAAGTTTTAAGTATAGATGCAAATTTTAAAAAGCTTGTCGCTAAAACCCCGCTTCGTTTGCCGCAAAATATATCCAGCCTAAAGGATCTCGCCTCTCTTACAGATAAAGTAAGCTTTCTTTGCGATGCACCACAAGATACGCCGCTAACGGGGCTTTCGTATTCGGATACATCGTCGCTAGCCGGAGCACTAGAGGGCATAGGGCTTAGCTTTTGGGCGAACGATCTAGGAATTTTCATAAGCGATAAATTTTATATCGCTAAACCCGCCGTGAGCGCGGCGGAGTTTAACGAGGATAATATAATAGATTTTAATCTTAGCCTTAGCGCACCGCAAAACATCGATACGATAATTTTTAACGATAAAAACGAGGATATCTATTCCGAAGCCGGGCTTACTGCGGTAATCGATCCCGATCCCCATCCGGTAACCCCGAGGGAGGTTTTAAGATATAAGGACGACGAAAATGGCGATGTTTACGTAATCTCTCCGCTTCGCGCGGTAGGTAAAATTTTCGCAACCCCCGCTTGGGAGGCGAAAGATATTGGTCTAAACGTGCCCGATGCCTCATTTTTTGCCGATTATCGCGCGGTGGAGGAGTTTGAGCTAAGCGAGGATATCTGCGTAAAGCTTACGGGCTTTGTTAAAAGACTAATAGCTGTAAGCCTTGACGGAACGCCGCTGCAATTTAGCAAGCAAACGGCGCAAGAGCAGCACGGCAATATCTATAAAGATAATGTGCTTTGCTTCGAGGGCCCTTTAAGCGGAACGCTAAAGGTAGCTTATGAAAGCAATATCTATCTTTTCGTATGCCCTGCTCGCGACCTACCCTCTGCATTAAGCATCAAAGCGGAGTATAAAAATTTGCAAATAGATCATTTGCATAAATACGAGATTACGAAGTTTTATCCTAAAGGCTATACCCATACCTTTAGCCTGATGCGTGATTTTGACGTAGATAGTGCGCTTATCGCGCACGCCAGCTTTAAGCTCGGCACGCAAAGCTTTAGTGCCGATCCTTTCGGGGAGGTGGAGATTAAATTTAGCGATTACGGAGCTTATAAGCTAGAGCTATATTTAGACGGAAAGTTAGAGAAAACAATGAATATCGGCTATTTCGCAAACGAATTTAGCTGCGATTTCAATGAAATTAAAGAGAAGGATTAAAGATGGCTGAAACATTTGACGTAATGATGTATAAAGATGCCGCCTGCGAAAAGGCGCTAAAAATGGATTCAGGAGATATGAATTCAGACTTTAGCCTAAGCTCTAGTATTTTTAGTCGCAAACGCAGCAACGGTACTTCAAGCCCCAGGGGTCGCTTTACGGTATGGGCTAAGGCAACAAACCCCGTCGCTAGGGTTTATTGTGCCATAGTAGCAGATAGATTTTCGACCATACTGAGCTTCGACGAAGACGCATGGCAGGGCAAGCTTTATATACCCGAGGGCGGGAAGCTGGGCGGGCAAGATATCGAAGCGATATTGAAGCTAATAAAGTATTCAAGCGCCCCGGATACTACCGATCCCACAAAAACGCTTCATAGCTTCAAAACCCCGCTATTTTTTGTGAATGATAGAGGCAAGGCATATCGCCTTGAGGCGGTAGATAGTGCGGGCAATCCTAGCTGGTCCAGCGAGAAACCCGATGAAAAAAGTAGCATATACCATCTAAAAGATATAGGAGATTGCTCCAGACCTACGCCCATAAATATGGAGCTTACGGATGATAACGGCGGGATTTACGCACAAATGGGAATTTTACTAATGTGGGGCTAAGATGGAGTTTATAGCAGACGAAAGCAATGGCGGATATAGGGGACAGACCAAAGAGTGGATCAAGCTTGAACTTATTAATGGCACGGTTAGCAGGAAATACTATAAGGCGCTTGAAGGCTCGTATCTGGTGCCCCTAAGCGGTAAAAAGCCCGGACACAATAGAAAACCTGTGGGGCAGAGCTATGATACTTATGCCCTTGGCGATTATCGCATCTATCTCGACGATCAAAAATTTGTACCGTTTTATAATGATAATTCAATCATAGATTTTGTGTCGATTCAGGCGTATCCTGACCGAAAGCAACAATATCACGATACCTATGATGTAAGAGACGATGAGCTTTTGATATTCTGCGACGACGGCAAAAAGATTCGCGTAAAGGAGATGTTTCGCTTCGCTTTAAGCAGAGAGTTATATTTTGCAGTTCCTAATAGCGATGGAAGCAAAACAAAAACTACGCCCTTTTTGGATTTTGCAAACAAAAGAGGAAAAAGCGATTACTTCAAAACCGTAAAAAACATGCTGAACGAATATAGATTATTTTTCTGCCAAAACCCACAAGGCAAAAGCGAAAAATATATCAAAAACGCCTTCGACTTCGAAAGAGCTAAGCGCGCGTTAAAAAAGAAATTTTTAGCCGCAGTTTCTCTGCACTCGGTTTGGAAGGGGGAGGATGTATTCAAAGGTCCTGCACTGCCCGGGTATACGACCGCGCTTAGCCTATTTATCAAAGAGGGAAATAGACTAAAAATGGAGGTATATTATATTGGATTAGACACGGAATATTACCCAGATAGTCGTCGGGTCCGTGAATATACCTATAAGGAGGAGATCTCCCTTAAAGACGAATTGACCGAGATAGTATTATGGGCGGATGATAGAGCCATAAATTATTACGAAAGATGGTGGGGTATAGGGATTTTTTCGCAAAGCAGAACCCCTAAAAGGAAGGCTATAAAGCCGCCCGAGTATTGGCACTTTGCTAGGTTGCAAGCCCCCGGTCAGTATAAAAAGATCCGCGAAAAGCTCTATGCGGACATCTTTTTAAACGAATTTAACGCCCTGGCATATGTCTATAATATGACCGGCGAACATCCGCAAGAAGGCGATTTAGAAGCATTGAAAAAGTGGTATTGGTATTCTTGGGAGGAGGAGAAATGACGCAGATCAAAGGGAGTGAGAAAAAAAGTGCCAGGGGAGCAGTGAAGTTTATATTTGACCGAAGTGATGAGCTGCACGGCCAAATAAAGCTCGATCTGGATCAGGACGAGCGCGTCATAGAGGCTTATGCCCGCAAGTATTTTTTGGACCACGGCGCGCGCGTAAGCGAGGTTAGCTTGCGCGCTCCGCTTCAAAGCGTGCGCACAGGCGATATCATAAAGATAGATATGCCCCGTTATAGCGTGCCTGCAGCACCCGGGGAGGACAGATTTATCGTCACGGCGGTAGAGACTCGCGTCACGGCTAGCGGCGCATTCGTAAACATAACGGCAAAAAGGTGGGATTTTTAATGGGACTAAAGCAGACGATAAAAAATATGATACGCGCGCAGATAAAAAGCGACACGCCGAAGCAAGGTAGCGGATATAAGGTGCTAGTGCGCAAAACTGGCGAGGCGGTAAAAAAAGTCAAATTTATAAACAAATTTAGCTTTTGAGTTTTTCGCTCGTAGGGCGGGCTTAGCTCTGCTTCGCTACGCTCGCAAGAAACGCCGCTTCGGCTTCGCCTTGCGTCGCTACGCTCGTTTTGCTCGCCCGAGAAGTAAATTTAAGGAGGATTTATGGTCTTAGAAATTACAAGGTTTAAAGAAGTAGATGATATGACGCTGGGGCGCTTCGTATTGCGCGACGGCGAAAAGGAAGTGCTAAAGGGATATACCTGCGAGCCTGCGGGCCCTGATACTACACAAAGCGGTATGGATAGACGCATACCGCAAGGGCGCTATCAAATAGCCTGGCACGACAGCCCGAAATTTAGAGTTCGTCTGCCGCTTTTATGGAATGAGCTGGTGCCAAAAACTCGCTGCATCTTGATCCATTCGGGCAACAACGGGCGTAATACCGAGGGCTGCGTGCTACTGGGTTCATCTTTGGGCGCGCACGGAGTGAAAGACTCCCGTGCGGCTTTAAGCGCACTACTTGCCGCCGTAAAAGGGCAAGAATTTGCAGTGCAAATTAAAAATGAGATAAAGGAATAAAATGAGCGTTTTGAAAGATATGAATAACACCCCCGAAAAATGGGGGGGGGGGGGAAAATTTAAACCTCTTCACGCTCCCTTTGCCTGGATAGGCGGCAAGAGCAAACTTGCGGCACAGATCATACCTCTAATGGCTCTACATCAAAAATATATCGAGGTATTTGGCGGAGCTCTATCGGTTTTTTACCGAAAGGAGCCAAGTAAAATTGAAATTTTAAACGACATCAACGGCGACCTCATAAATCTACACCGCATAATCCAAACTAGACCGCAGAGCCTAAACTCGTGTCTTAACGGGCCCTTAAGAAGCAGAGAGATATTTTACGCAATCAAACAAGGGAAGCTTAAGCCACGAAATAAGATAGAAGCGGCGGCGTTTTTCTACTTCCAAATTGCGGCAAGCTTCGGCGCAAAGGGCGATCACTTCGCTATGCCAAAAGGTCGCAGCGCTAAGAATATATATAGGGATTTTTGCGTTTATTCGCGCAGGCTTAAGCGCGCTACGATTGAGAATCTGAGTTACGAAAAGCTCATCAAAGAGTATGACGGCGAGGATAGCCTTTTTTACTTAGATCCTCCGTATGTCGGCACCGAAAATTATTACAAAACGGCAGGCGGATTTAGTAGGCAAGATCACCAAGCTTTGGCTGAAATTTTACGAGGTATCAAAGGCAAATTTATGCTTAGCTACAACGATTGCGAGCCTATCCGCGATCTTTACTGGGGCTTTAATATGAAAGAGTTAAAGATTAGCTATAGCCTCAATAACGCAGCAGAGCGAAAGAGTAGTAAGGAGCTTTTGATTATGAATTATTGAGGATTAAAGGCTTTTTAAACGGCCTTTATACTAAACTTTTTAAAGGTATTTTAAAGCCGTTTTAAATAAAAATTTACGTTTCAAATCAAAGTGGAAAGTTGCCCGAATTTGCCCCACTTTGATTTTAAGCGTAAATTCACTTTGATTTGAAAAGCGGTTTTACAAAATTTAAAGCAAACTGCCTAAGTTTAATTAGAACAAACGCCGATACGATTAAATTTTATAAAAACAATTCTGCTTTCAATCGCAAATTTTGCGACTACAAAAGCCTGGACGGCGAATATTATTAAAGCTCGTAGATGAAATTTACGCTATGCTTTATTGATCGGGACTGTGAAATTTTAGTGCAGACGCGTGCAATCACGGCAAAATTTCTATCGGCGTGCCGATTTTTACGTGCTCAAAAAGCTCGTCCATATCGTCGTTGACGAGCGCTATGCAGCCCTCCGTCCAGTCGCCGAACGCCGCGATACTCTGCCCTAGATAGCTAAATTTATTCGGTAGCCCGTGGATTTTGATATCGCCGCCTGCGCTCTTGCCGAGGGATTTTGCGTGCGCTACGTCGGCTTTGTTCGGATAGGAGATGCCTAAATTTAGATGATACGCCGAGTTTGGATTTTTGCCGTTTATGGTGTAGTTGCCCTCCGGGGTTTTGCCGTCGCCTTGAACCTCTTTGTGTCCTTCGGGCTCGCGTCCGAGGGCGATTTTGTAGCTTTTCGCGACGCCTTTTGAGGTTAAAATTTCAAGAATTCGTTTGGATTTGTAGACGCGAATTTTAGAGATTTGCTCGCCGCCCAATGCCTGCTTTAGCGGAATTTCGGAGTTGATCGTTTCGATATTTTTGTAGCTAAGATAATTGTCCAATGCCCACGCCAAGCCCGCAGCGACGATAACAAGCGGAAGTAAAATTTTAAATTTCATAGAAGAAATTTCGGGAGTTATCCCGAAATTTTATTTGCTGATTAGCTCGATATAAGCCATCTCTGCGGCGTCGCCCTTGCGAAGGCGAGTTTTGATGATGCGAGTGTAGCCGCCGTTTACGCCTGTGTATTTTGGAGCGATCTCGGTGACTAGCTTATTTGTCACAGCCTTATCCTGAAGCGCCGCGAAAACAAATCTATGCGCCTCGCTGTCGCCTTTTCGCGCGCGAGTGATCAGCTTTTCGGCGTAGCTTCTTAGCTCTTTTGCCTTAGGAAGCGTAGTTTCGATCTTGCCGCTAGTAACTAAAGCGATGGTTAAATTTTTAAGCAGGGCGGCACGGTGAGACGAAGTGCGCCCTAGCTTCCTATATCCGTGATTATGTCTCATTTATTGTCCTTCATTCTTTTGTCTTTGAGCCTTCAGCTCATCAAGCTTGCGTTTTAGCTGCTCTTTTTTATCGCCGAGCTCTTGGTTGCCGATAGGATAACCGATCTCCTCCATAACGACCTTGATCTCCTCAAGCGATTTTTTGCCTAAATTTTTAAGGTCTTTAAGCTCGCTCTCCTCCATAATCGCTAGCTCGCCGATAAATCTAATATCCGCGCGATCCAGGCAGTTGAAGCTTCGCGCGCTTAAGCTTAGATTGCTAACGCTCTCAAAAAGCTTTGCAAACTCGGAATTTGCAGGGATTGCCCTACCGAAAGTATCTGCAGCGCTGATATTTACGATGCCTTTGAAAACCGCCAGCTGCTGATACATCGCTTCAAGTGCGTTTTTAAACGCATCTATCGCGCTGATCTGACCGTCGGTAGTGATCGTAAAGACCACCTTTTCGTAGTCGGGATTATCCTCTACAAATACGTTTTCGATATCGTAAACGGCCTTGGTTACCGGGGTAAAAAACGCATCCAGCGCGATAAAATCAGCGTCTAAATTTTCTCTGATCTCTTCGCTTGGGACGTAGCCGATACCCTTTTCGATGATGAGCGTAAATTTAAGATCGGCATCCTCGTTTATCGTAGCTAGATAAGCACTTGGATTTACGATCTCTACGGCGTCGTTATTTAGGTCGCTGCCGTAAATTTCTTTAGGTCCTTTGAAGCTGTATTCTACGACCTCGCGTAGGGAATCGCCCTTGATTTTAAACCTTAAGCCCTTTAAATTTATGATAAAAGCCGCCATATCCTCGAGCATACCGCGCATGCTGTCGAATTCGTGGCTTACGCCTTCGATTTTAACCGCAGTCGGCGCAAAACCGACCGTGCTCGTATAAAGTAGCCTTCGTAAAGGATGAGCTAGAGTGACGGCATATCCCGTTTCAAAGGGATATGCTATGATTTTAGCAACATTTTCGCTGACATTCTCAACCTTTATTTCAGTTGGCATATGAGCTGATGTTGTGATTTTTCTCATATTAGCACCTACTATTTCGAGTAAAGCTCTACGATAAATCTTTCCTCTACAGGAATAACAACTTCTTCTCTCTCCGGAACTCTAGAAAAAATTCCGTATCTTTTCTCTTTTTCTACGTCTACCCATGCTACGATGCCGGTCTGTGCAGTAAGATCCAGCGCTCTTGAAATTTGCGGGTTATTTTTACTTTTTTCGATCACTTCGATCTTTTGTCCTGCGCGGACACTGTATGAAGGGATATCGACGCGTTTGCCATCCACTAAAATGTGTCCGTGCGTAACGAGCTGGCGCGCAAAGCGTCTAGTCGTAGCAAAGCCCATGCGGTAAACGACGTTATCTAGCCTCTGCTCTAAAAGCTGAACCAAGATCGCTCCGGTGTTACCCTCTCTACGAGCCGCTTCGGCAAATAGCCTGCGGAACTGCTTCTCGCTTACGCCGTACATAAATTTAGCCTTTTGTTTCTCGCGAAGCTGTGAGCCGTATTCGCTTAGTTTAGCGCGTCTTTGTCCATGCTGACCCGGAGCGTAAGGGCGTTTTAAAAGCGCGCTCTTGCCCGCAAGCCTTCTCTCGCCTTTCATAAATAGATCGACGCCGAGCCTTCTTTCTAATTTTTCAACCGGTCCTGTATATCTAGCCATAAATTTCTCCTTTTATAATTACACGCGACGTCGTTTAGGCGGTCTGCAACCGTTGTGCGCAAGAGGAGTGATATCTTTGAAATATGTAACTTTAATCCCTTCTACGCTACCTACGCTTTTAACGGCAGTCTCGCGTCCGCTTCCCGGACCCTGAACTTTGACGCCTACCTCTTTGATGCCGTGCTCTTTGGCTTTGTTTAGCGCGTCCTCGACGGCTTGCTGCGCCGCATAAGGGGTGGATTTTTTGCTGCCTTTAAAATTTAAAGCGCCCGCACTGCTCCACGCGATCGCGTTGCCCATCTCGTCCGTTACGGTAATCATAGTGTTGTTAAACGTAGCGGAGATGTAAACTATGCCTTTGGCGATATTTTTTCTGACGGTTTTTTTCTTAACTACTTTTTTTTGTGCCATATCTCAATCCTTATTTAGCTGCCGCGCCGACGGTTTTACGTTTGCCTTTTCTGGTTCTGGCGTTCGTTTTTGTTTTTTGACCGCGAACAGGAAGGCCCTTTCTGTGTCTTAAGCCGCGATAGCCGCCCAAGTCCATAAGCGCTTTTATATCCATAGCCACTTGTTTGCGAAGATCGCCTTCGACCATATAGTGCTCTTGGATCTCTTTTCTGATAGCGGCGGCTTCATCTTCGCTCAGATCGGCGACTCTTTTATCGTAAGAAATTCCTGCCGCATCGAGAATTTTTCTCGACGTAAATAAACCTATACCGTAGATATAAGTTAGTCCGTATTCAATCCTTTTTTTCTTTGGTAGATCTACACCTGCGATACGAGCCATAACTTATCCTTGTCTTTGTTTATGTTTTGGATTTTCACAAATAACGTGAACAACACCTTTGCGCTTGACAATTTTACATTTGTCGCACATTTTCTTAACGGATGGACGAACTTTCATTCCACTCTCCTAAAATTTTCTCCACTTTAAATGCAAACTGCACCTAGGTTTAATGAAATTTCAAAAGCGAAAGTATCAAACCAACTGTTTTCAAAATAGTGGGGATTTTGAAAACACTTCTTCCTACAGTTTAGTCGCAAAATCGCGAGTATATCTAAATTTAACTTTATCCTTACTTATAGCGGTAAGTGATCCTGCCTTTATCGAGGCTGTAAGGGGTCAGCTCGACTTTTACGCGATCGCCCGGCATTATCTTGATGTAGTGCATCCGCATCTTGCCCGCGATATGGCATAAAATCACGTGTTTGTTGTCCAGCTCGACCTTAAAAGTCGCGTTCGGCAGCGCTTCTATGACGTTGCCGTCGATCTCTATGACGTCGTCTTTTGCCACAAATTCTCCTTTCTTTTAAATTTAAAAAGGGCGATTATATAGAATTTAAAATTTTAAACAGCTTAAAAGAAATTTAAAATAAGCAAAATTTCAGATTTATTTCGCTACGCGCGCACCGTTTTTGCAAAAGCAAGACGACGCTCTTTTTAAAATTTTAGTATAATGGCTCAAAAATTTTAAAGGAAAAATATGAAATGGCAAGACGGCAGACGAAGCTCAAACGTGGAGGATGACCGCGCAAGCAGCATGCGCACGAGCTCCGGCTCGCTTGGGATGCTGATCCCGATCATTAGGTTTTTGCTCGGCTCAAAGATCGGGCGCATAGTGCTTGTAATCGGCGTGGTGGCGTATTTTATGGGTTACAACCCTTTGGCGCTTTTAGACGGGGGCGCTAGCACGCAGAGAGAGCCGACGGACAGCCCGCAGGAGCAGGAAAAGCTCGCCTTCGTCTCGGCGGTGCTAGCCCAAACCGAGGACGTTTGGGGCGAGATATTTAAAAGTGCGGGCGCGCGCTACGAGGAGCCCGGACTTCGGCTCTTCCGCGATCAGATCGCAAGCGGCTGCGGTTTTGCGAGCGCGCAGACAGGACCTTTTTATTGCCCGAGGGACCGTAAAATTTATCTCGATCTTAGCTTTTTCGACGAGCTTGCGAACAAATACAAAGCGGGCGGCGACTTCGCGCAGGCCTATGTCATCGCGCACGAAGTAGGGCATCACGTTCAAAATTTAGTCGGCACGCTGGAGCAGGTCGCCGCTCTAAAAAGGCGCGCTCGCAGCGAAGCCGAGCAAAACGCACTTCAGGTCAAAGTCGAGCTACAGGCGGACTGCTACGCGGGGGTCTGGGCGCACTATCTCGCAAAAACAGGGCGCGTGCTGGAGGCGGGCGACATCGACGAGGCGCTAAATGCCGCCAGCGCGATCGGCGACGATACGCTGCAACGCAAATTTAGCGGTCGCGTCGTGCCAGATTCTTTCACGCACGGCACCTCGGCACAGCGCAAAGAGTGGTTTAAAAAGGGCTTAGCGGGCGGAAACCTAAAAGCCTGCTCGTTTGAGCCGTAAAATGCGGACTTTAAGTTCGTAAATTCTGCCATCTAAAATCGCCGTCTCGCGTTCGAGCCGTAAGCGCAGGCTTTGAGCTAGCTTGCGGGCTAGATCAAAGGCGGTTTAAATTTTAAAATTTAACGCCGAGCTTGAAGGCGGAATTTTAGAATTTTAATGATCGGCGATTAAAAAGTTCGGACGGCGCGCTAGGCTAGTGCGGCGACGGCTTGTTTGAGCGCAGGCTCGACTACGGCATTAAGAAACCAAAATAGATATGTTAAAATTTATGGAGGCAAAAATGAATAAAATAACCTGCATCTGCCTAGGCGTGCGAAGCATGCAAAGGGCGCTGAAATTTTACAGAGACGGCCTAGGATTTAAGACGGATTGTAAAGACGACGACCCGCCGGTATGCTTTTTTAATACGCCGGGGACCAAATTTGAGCTCTATCCGCTAGACGCGCTGGCGCGAGATACCAGCGAAAACGATCCGCCGAAGGGCAGCGGATTTGGCGGCATCACGCTAGCGTATAACGTAAAAAACAAAGAGGACGTAGCTAGCGTCATAGAGCTAGTAAAAAAGGCGGGCGGCACCATCGTCAAGGAGCCTCAAGATGCGTTTTGGGGCGGATACCACGCGTATTTTGCCGATCCGGACGGATACTACTGGGAGGTGGCTTGCGGGCCCGCGTTCCCAACCGTGTATCTTTCCGAGCCAGCCCTCAAGGATCTTGGGGGCCCGGTTTTAAATTTGACGAGGACGGGCTGCTCAAATTTTAGATCAAAATTTTTGCGGTCGAGGCTTATTCGGAGGCGCAGAAGCCTTTGTGCAAACGTGTAAAATTTAAACTTAAAATTTTATTGCAAATCATCGGGCGGAGCTTTTGCGGCTCGTATAATTTGCAGCGCCGTTTTTCCGCGCTTTGCTCTAAACATCGG
>NZ_CALIJA010000179.1 GCF_938017615.1 uncultured Campylobacter sp.
CAAGTAAAATCAAGACCGAATTCTAAAAGCAAATTAAGCCCGCAATATATTTTTTCACTCCGTAATTACAATAAAACGAATTTTAAGCGGAAGTCAAGCGCACGAATTAAATTCCGCACGAAATTTTATTCAACCAAGAATTCCTTCTTATCGATCGTGCCATGATAAAAAATCCCGAGCGTATCATCAAAGGTCTTATCCAAAAATCCATCTTTTTTTAGTCCTGCTAAAGATGTATTGATTAGCTCTAGCAGCGCATTATTGCCCTTCTGCACGGCGATTGCGTTGTAAGTTTGCTTACCTAGACCATCCAAAGCAACCTGCGTTTTATTATCGATGATTGCGTATGCGTGCAGGATTAGGTTATCATCGACATGCACGGCATTTTTCGCCCTTTTGAAAGCGCGGTAGCATTTAGCCGAGCTGGCGCAGAAATTCAAATTCTTTCTGAAGCCCGCTTTGCGTAAGAAATTGTGAATAGGAGAGTGTTTGATGACGAAAATCCTCTTTTTGCGGAGTTGATCGAAGCTCGTGATATTTTCGTCTTTTTTGGCTAGCACACCTACCTGCACCTTAAAATAAGGCTCCGAAAAATCTACTTTTTTCGCTCGCGCGGGCGTCGGAGTAAAGGTCGCAATCACCATATCCGCTTCATTGCGCTGTAAAGCGCTAATGCGCCTTGAAGCCGTGATCGGGATAAATTTTACCTTGCCAGGATTATCGCCGAAAATCTCCTTACCGAGCTTTTCGCCAAGAGCAATCTCAAATCCCCTATATTTGCCGTCTACGAGCGCACTAAACGGCGGCTGATCGTTATATACACCTATGCGAACGAGCCTATCCTTTTTGATCTGATCCAAAGAATTTGCAGATAGAAAACCAAGTAGTAGAGCCGCCAAAACAAATACTTTCATTTGCTCCCCTTTTAGTTGAAATAAGGCGCAATTATAATAAAAAGAAATTATAGCCAGCTAAAATTCTGCGATTTATGGCGCATTTTCATCTAAATTTATGAAAAGACGAAACTCGCGGAGAAATTCTATGTCCAATTTACAAACGAAATCTCATAAAAAACTTACACGAGCGAAAAAAGCTTTTAATTAAATTTATAAACAAAATTTTACGGATGGATTTCACGCTAGAAAACCTTAGCAAAATTTACGATATTCTTAAAAGCAAACGGTGAAATTCTACGCAGATTTAGCGTCTAATTGCGAATTTAGCTAAGGGGCGAAATTTAGCTCCACTGTTGCGCAAAAGCTCAAGCTCTTAAAATTTCGTAAGACTAAGCTAAGATACAAACGTAGCAGTAATAGCCCTAGATCGGCATTACGCGGATGTTAGGGCTTAAATTCTCTTGCAAGACGTTTTCTATCGCATACAGCGTACCGCTCGCACCGCTGGCGCAGCCGCTACAAGCGCCAAGATAACGGATATATATGTCCGTTTTACCGTCGTCTGCAGGTCTGATATCGATGACGTCGAGATTGCCGCCGTCCATCTGAAGCATCGGGCGGATATCCTCGTCAAGCACCCCTTCGACAGCCTTAAATTTACCGATTAGATTTAACTGCTCAAAGCTCATCTCGGCTCCCACTTTCGCGCTAGTAGCGGCGCTCGCCTTGGCTTGAGCTTGAAGTCTCTCTCGCTCCATCTCCTCTCTGGTTTGCTTTAAAATATCGACCAGATAGTAATCCTTCTCCTCGTGTCCGCCCGGGCGCACGCAGGATTTGCAAAACGCACCTGCTTTGGTGTATTGCGTGATCTCCTCGACAGTATGGAGGTCGTTTAGACGGATCACCTCTTTGATTGTGCCGAGGCTTACGCGCGCGCAGTCACACACGATGATCTCGTCCTCGAAATGCGCGGGATCGACGCCCTTATAATTCGCCGCAGCCTGCTTGATGACGTCGTATGCCATTACCGAGCAGTGCATCTTTTGCGGCGGTACGGCGGGCTCGTCGGGATTATCGCGCATCGCGTGCTCTACGTCTAAATTTGTAATCTTTACCGCTTGATCGACGGTCTTTCCGATACAAAGCTCGGCCATCGTATCCGAGCTCGCAATCGCCGTGCCGCAGCCGAAACTTTTAAATTTAGCGTCTAAAATTCTATCGGTTTTAGGATCTATCAACCAATACAGCCGCACCGCATCGCCGCAGCTCTCGGCGCCGAAGTCTGCGACCACTAGCTTACCGCCTCTAGCCTTCGCCTCCTCCTCGGTGATCTCGCCCATATAGCGAGGATTATTCATACGGTCCTGCACTTTTTGCGAGTATTGCTCCCAGATCGAGCCATTTATCAAACTATTTTTTGCCATTTTTTATCCTTTATTTTTCTCATAACCTTGCGGCGCGTAAGCAAACGTGCTTGAAATCCCGCGCAGACGGGCGATAGCCTTACCTATATGCTCGATCGCGTAATCGATCTCCGCTTCCGTCGTAAAGCGCGACAGTGAAAGTCTTAGCGCCGTATGCGCCAGCTCCTTATCTGCGCCGATCGCTTCCATTATTGGGTTATTCTCAAGCGCCTCGCTCGCACACGCAGAGCCAGTAGAAGCGGCTATGCCCGCTTTATTTAGATCCCACAGCATCGCCTCTCCTTCGACGCCTTGGATCGAGGCGAGGATGGTGTTTGGCACGCGAATGCTGCGATCACCCACGACGCTGACGTTTGAAATTTGCAAAAGCGCATCCTCCAGCTTATCGCGAAGTCTGCTTACCTGAGTACGCTCAAAATCCATAAATTTATTCGCTAGCTCTAAAGCCTTACCGAGCCCCACGATGCCTGCGACGTTTAGCGTGCCGCTGCGGCGCCCGCCCATCTGCTCGCCGCCGTGAAGTAGGCTCGTAAGCGGCTTACTATCTTTTATGTAGAGTGCGCCGACGCCCTTTGGAGCGTGAAATTTATGCCCGGAAAGGCTCAAAAAATCCACATCCGCATCGCGCACGTTCACCTTTATCTTACCTATCGCTTGCACCGCGTCGGCATGATATAGCGCGCCATGCTCGTGTGCGATTTGTGCGATTTTTTTTACGGGGAAGATCGTGCCGGTTTCGTTATTTGCCCACATCACGCTAACAAGCGCAGTTTTGTCGTTGATCTTTTCGCTAAGCTCGTCAAGATCGATTAGTCCGTCTTTATCGACGCCCAGGCGAGTAATCTTTACGCCGCAAATTTTTTCTAAAAAAGCACAGGTCGCGCTGATTGCAGGGTGCTCGACGGAGCTTATGATGATATTATCCTTCTCGCCGGTTAGAATTTTATCGTAGTAAATTCCTTTTAAAACCCAGTTATTGCTCTCGGTCGCACAGCTCGTGATGACGATATCGTCCGCATCCGCAGCGCCAAGCCCCGCATAGAGCCTATCCATCGCAGTTCTTAGCGCGGGGTGGGTCTCGCTGCCGAAGCTGTGAAGGGAGTTTGGATTGCCGTATTTATGGCAAAAAAACGGCTTCATCTCCTCGAAAACTTCGGGATCGACCATCGTAGTGGCGTTATTATCTAAATAAACGCGCTGCATAAAATTCCTTTCTAAAATTTGTCTGAAATTTAATCAGACAATTTCGCTCTTTTATCAATTTCGCACGATAATATAACATAATTGCTAAATTTTTCTTTAACGCTTGCCGTTTTAAAAACCGAAAGTTTTCGGAGAATTTATTAGATCGAAAAATTCCTTGCGCGTGTCGTTTCGGCTGATAAAAAGCCCCCTAAGTGCCGACGTAGTCGTGGTCGAGTTGATCTTTTGCACGCCGCGCATCTCCATACACATGTGTCGCGCCTGCAGCACCACGCCCACGCCGAGCGGATGGATCACCTCTTGGATTGCGCTTGCGATCTGCTCGGTAAGCTGCTCTTGGATCTGCAGCCTGCGCGCGAAAATATTTACCATGCGCGGAATTTTGCTAAGCCCCACGACCTTTTTATTCGGGATATACGCGACGTGCGCCCGCCCTATAATCGGCAGCAGATGGTGCTCGCAGAGACTATAAAATTCTATATCTTTTATCAAAACCATCTCATTGTTGCTGCTCTCAAACAGCGCGTCGTTTAAAATTTCTTTTGGATCCAGCTCGTAGCCGCTAGTTAGAAACTCATAGGCTTTAGCCACGCGCCCCGGCGTCTTCGCAAGCCCGTCGCGTTTCGGATCCTCGCCTAAAATTTCAAGCATCTGCGACACGCAGCTTTCAAATTTTGCTCGGCTTTTTTCGTCCATTTTTAGCAATTCCTTAAAGATCGATGCGCGATATTACTCAAAAACGCCTTTTATAACGCTGATAAATTTTAAAATTCCGCGCGAAATTTTATCAATCTCATTATGTTAATGATAATATATTTAAATTTAAGAAATTTTTGTTTAAAATCCGCCGTTTCGATAAACTTTATCTATAAGGAGTTTGGCGATGAAATTTAAGATGAGTTTTGGCGCGGCTTTGGCGCTCTTTTCTTTTGCTTGCGCCGAACAAAACGCCGCGGCAAGCTCCGCCTCGGGCGAAAACCTAGGCGATATCGAGGTCGTAGAATGGGCGAATAACGACGACGGTTACCGCGCCGTACGCAGCGAGATCGGCAAGACGACTAAGCGAATTTTAGAAATTCCGCAGACCGTAAACGTCGTAACGCAGCAGCATCTAAAGGACAAAAAGCCAGACACCTTAGCGGAATCGTTGCAAAACGTAAGCGGCATAAGCTATGCAAATACGACAGGGAATATTTTCGATGCGATCATCAAGCGTGGCTTCGGCGAGGGTCGCGACGGCTCGATTATGCGCAACGGCGTGCCAGGTGCCGTGATGCACAATTTCAACAAAACTATTCAATCCGTCGAGGTTCTAAAAGGGCCCGCGAGCATGCTCTACGGCGCGCAGCAACCGGGCGGCGTCATAAACATGGTAACCAAAAAGCCGCAGTATGAGTTTATAAATGAGCTTTGGGGCGGGCTGGGCAATCGCAACTATTGGGACGCAGGATTTGATACTACGGGACCGATCGCAGATAGCGGCTTTGCGTATAGATTTATATTCGATTACTACGCGAAGGATTATTGGCGAAGCTTCGGCGGTATAAAAAACACGCTCTTTGCGCCGTCGCTTGCGTATCAAGGAGACGATTATTCGATAAACTTAGGCTACACCCATAGCCGCTCTACCGATCCGGTGGATCGCGGCGCGTTTTTGGTGCCGAGTACGGGTAAAATTTACGGCAGCGGCAAAGTCCGCTTCGACGAGCCGGTAAATAAACTACAAAGCAAGCTAGATACGGTTGATTTCGGCTTTGAGAAGGAATTTAACGAGGATTGGATATTAAAAGGCGCCTATGCTTTCTCGCGCAGCAAGCACGAATACGGCTACGTCCGTCCGAACAATCCATTCACGCCCCAAGGCCTTACCGGCACGACGCGATCGTATAACTACTACGATAATTTCATACACCGCACGCACGCAGCAAGCGTCACGCTAAACGGCAAATTTGAAACGGGTCCGCTTAAGCACGACGTCCTTTTCGGCACGGATTACAAAAACTACTACAGATACCGCCCGGGCGCGCTAAAAGGCACCGCAGGGCGCATCAATATGCTTACCGGACAGACCGCTTCGGGCGCCGTCCTAACGAACGATAGAGAGCCAAAAATACAATATCAAAAGCTAAGAACGATCGGTCTTTACACCCAAGATAATATAAATTTAACCGACGAATTGATACTTTCTCTGGGCGTGCGTAGGGAATTTTACGATCAAGTAGCCAAACAAAGCTGGCAAGGACCGAACAACACCGATCAGAAAAAGGCCGCTACGACCTATCAGGGCGGGCTTTTGTACCTATTAAGCCCGCAGTGGTCGGTATATACTAACTACTCGCAAAGCTTCACGCCGCAGATGTCCATAGGCGAGGCGATAGGCGGCGATCTAAAGCCGGAGGAAGGCAAATCCGTGGAGCTCGGCACTAAATTTCAAAACGATCGAGTCACTGCGGGTGCGGCGGTGTTTAATATCGATAAAAGAAACATCCTGCGGACGGTAAATAATATAAGTGAGACGATCGGCAAGGCTCGCTCGCGAGGATTTGAGCTCGATATAAACGGGCGCGTGACGCAGGGGCTTAGCATGTCGGCAAGCTACGCATACACCAAAACGAAGGTGCGCGAGGACGACGGCGCTTTTGCGGTGCTAATCGGCAAACCGCTGGAAGCGACGCCGAAGCACCAAGCAAGCCTATTTGCCAACTACGATTTCGCGCATCTAGGCGCAAAGGGGCTTAGGCTTGGCGGCGGCGCGCGATATTTCGGCTCGTGGTACACCTACTATATGCGAACGAACCTACCGAGCGTACCCGCAGGAACGGCGTTTAAGCTGCCTCACGCCGTAGTTTATGACGCCTTCGTGAGCTACGATACTAAAATTTCGGGCTATGATACGAATTTTTCGTTCAATGTCAAAAATTTGACCGACAAAAAATACTACACCTCATCCTCAACCGGCACGACCACGAGCGTGATACCTATTCAAATGGGCTACGCACGGCAGTTTATGTTTAACGTATCGGTAAAATTTTAACCTCAAGCCCGCTTTAAATTTTAAGGCAGGCTTTTAAAATTTTGAAATTTTGATAAATACAAACCACTTAGGCTCGGCAAATTTTGGAAATTTATACTTTAAATAAGAAATTTTTTGATATATTACGAGCTATTTTTAAATTTTCTAAAGGAATTTTATGGAAGTAAAAGCAAAAATGAAAGACGCCGCGAATGCGGTAGCTGCGAGCAAGATCGAAGCAAAGCAGATCGCGGCAAAAGTAGAAGAGCTAGCCAAAAAGGCCTCCAAGCAGCTAAGAATTGATGGATTCAGACAGGGCAAAGTGCCTACCGCAGTGGTTTTGAAGCGATACGGCAAGCAGCTTGAAGGCGATGCAAAGCAGGAGCTTCTTAAAGATATGATCGATCAGTCTCTTAAAATTTTAAAGAAAAAACAAGATGAAATTTTATCTGAGCCGGTCTTTTCTAAATTTGATGAAAAAAACGGCGATGTCGAGATCGAGATCGAAATTTCTTTCAAGCCCGAGGTTAGCGTCGAGGGGTATGAGGAGCTGATCCCTAAATTTAGCAGCCCGCGCGTTACTCAAAAAGAGATCGACGAGAAAGTGGCGGAATTTTTGCAGATGATCGCTCCGCTTTCTAAGACCAACAAAAAAATTCTAGCCAAAGACGATTTTGCAAAATTCGACTTCGAAGGCTTCGTGGACGGCAAGCCATTCGACGGCGGCAAGGCGCAGGACTACGTCCTTCAGATCGGCTCAAATCAATTCATCCCGGGCTTTGAAGACGGTATGATCGGACTTAGAGTGGGCGAGGAGCGCGACGTAGCGGTTAAATTTCCGCAAGATTACGGCGCGAAAAGCTTAGCCGGCAAGGACGCGATTTTTAAAGTCAAACTTCATGAAATTCAGGCTAAAAAACCTGCCAAAGAGCTCGGCGAGGAGGAGCTAAAGCAAGCGCTTCCGGGAGAAGCGGAGCCTAGCAAGGAGAAATTTGAAGCGCGCATCAAAGAGCGCATCAAAAACGATAAGCTTCAAAAGCTTATAAACGAGGATCTAAAGCCTAAATTTGCCGACGCGCTCGCCGAGAAATTTAACTTCGCGCTTCCAAAAGCGATCGTCGAGCAGGAGATTAATTTGCAGTTTAACAACGCCTGGAGCGGCTTTTCAAAAGAGCAGATCGAGGAATTTAAAAACAACAAAGACGCCCTGGATAAAAAGCGCGAAGAGTTTAGAAAGGCTGCCGAAAACAGCGTCAAACTGACATTCCTAATCGACGAGCTAGCCAAAAAACGCAAGATCGACGTGAGCGATCAGGAGCTCGTCCAAGCGGTCTATATGGAGGCCTACACATACGGCGCCGATCCGAAGGAGCATCTAAATAGATACCGCAACAACGGCATGCTACCAGCCGTCAAAATGGCGCTAATCGAGGAGAAGCTATTCAACGATATTTTCTCCAAACAGGGCAAAAAAGAAGAGAAAGGCGAATAGATGGTGATTCCTTACGTTATCGAACAAACTAGTCGCGGAGAGCGCAGCTACGACATCTACTCGAGGCTGTTAAAAGACCGTATCGTAATGCTTAGCGGTGAGATAGACGATGCGGTAGCAAGCTCGATCGTCGCGCAGCTTCTGTTTTTGGAAGCGGAGGATCCGGATAAGGATATTTATCTATACATCAACTCCCCGGGCGGCGTAGTTACGAGCGGATTTAGCATTTATGACACGATGAATTACATCAAACCCGACGTAAGCACGATCTGTATCGGTCAAGCGGCGTCGATGGGAGCGTTTTTGCTAAGCTGCGGCGCCAAAGGCAAACGCTACGCGCTTCCAAACTCGCGCATAATGATCCACCAGCCACTCGGCGGCGCGCAAGGTCAGGCTACCGACATCGAGATCCAAGCCAAAGAAATTTTACGAATGAAAGAAATTCTAAATGGCATCCTTTCGCAAAATTCCGGCAAAGATCTCGCGCAGGTCGAAAAGGACACCGATCGCGACTTTTTCATGAGCGCCGAGGATGCCGTGCAATACGGACTAATCGATCAAGTACTTCAAAAGAGCTTTAAATAGATGATCCTGGACGTCCTTACCTATCCGAATAAAAAGCTTTATCAAAGATCGACCGAGGTCGTGGAATTCGATGCAGCGCTGGGCAAGCTTTTGGATGATATGTATGAGACGATGATCGCAAAAAACGGCATAGGCCTTGCCGCCATCCAGGTAGGCAAGCCCGTGCGCGCTTTGATCATAAATTTAGCCAATGAGGAAAAAATCCAAGACAAAAAAGACCTCATCGAGATCATCAATCCGCAAATTTTAAAAAAGGAAGGCGAGGTCGTATTTCAGGAGGGCTGCTTGTCGGTGCCGGGCTTTTACGAGGACGTCACGCGCGCCGAGTTTATTACGGTGCAGTTTCAAGACCGCGCCGGCAATACCCAGCAAATGGACGCTAGCGAGCTGCTAGCCGTCTGTATCCAGCACGAGATGGATCACCTCGACGGACATCTTTTTATCGAGCGCATCGGATACAACAAACGCAAAAAATTTGATAAAGAATTCAAAAAAAGCCTAAAAGAAAAATCGAAATGAAATCCCTAAAATGCGCTGCCTTCACGGATGCTCTGATCCCCGTAGAGGTTGAATCGACATTCGTGCGGGGGCTGCCGGGATTTAATATCGTTGGCCTTGCGGGCGCTACGATAAAAGAGAGCGAAAGTCGCGTAAAAGCCGCTCTTGTGAGCCTAAATTTTAAATTTCCCGCCTCCAAAATCATCATAAATCTCTCCCCCTCCGACACACCCAAAAACGGCTCACACTTCGATCTTGCGATCGCGCTTCTCATCGCGCTGCAAAAAGAGCGCATCGACGGCGATTTCTTCGTCTTCGGCGAGCTCGGTTTAGACGGCAGCTTAAAGAGCACGGCAAGCCTCTTTTCGATCCTACTTTTTTTAAGCACGAAGGTGAAGCGCGCTAAAATTTTAGTGCCGCAAAGTATCGCTCTAAAGGCCTGCACGATCCCAAACTACGACGTTTATGCCGTGGACAGCCTAAACGATGCGGTCAGATTTTTTTTAGACGAAGAATTTGCCGCAAGCAGGCTTATGCGAGAAACCCATCCGCTTTTTAAAAACGTCGTGGAGATTGACGGGCAAATTTACGTCCCCAACCGCGATTTTTCGCTCGATTTCAAAGACGTCAAGGGGCAAAAGCGCGCCAAGCGCGCGAGCCTGATCGCCGCGTGCGGCATGCACAATATCCTATTTGAGGGCAGCCCCGGCTGCGGCAAAAGTATGTGCGCCAAGCGGATAGCCAGGATTCTGCCTCCACAGAGCCTGGGCGAAGTGCTACTCTCGTGCGCCTACGAGTCGCTAAATAACAAAGACGTCGATTTTAGCGCGCTGCGCCCCTTCCGCTCGCCGCACCACACCAGCACGCGCAGCTCGATTTTCGGCGGCGGCAGTAGCGGCGCAAAGATCGGCGAGGTCGCGCTCGCAAACGGCGGTGAGCTGTTTTTCGACGAGCTGCCGCACTTCGGCAAGCAAATTTTAGAAAGCCTGCGCGAGCCGCTGGAGGATAATAGAATTTTAATTTCGCGCGTAAATTCCAAGGTCGAATACCAAACGAAATTTATCTTCGTCGCGGCGCAAAACCCCTGCCCGTGCGGAAATCTATTTTCCAAAAACCTCACCTGCACCTGCTCGCTAAACGATATCAGGCGCTACAAAAACACGATCTCCGCGCCCCTGCTCGATCGCATCGACATATACGTCGCGATGGATGAGACCGGCGCAGACGACAGAAGCGACGTTTGCAGCGAGGAGATGGCGGATGCGGTGCTGCGGGCGTTTCGCGCGCAAAAGTCTCGCGGACAGAGCGAGCTAAACGCAAAGCTGCGCGACGAGGATACTGAAAAATTTTGTATCTGCGAAAGCGCTGCGCGGGATGTTTTGCAAACCGCGATCACCCGCTACGATCTTTCGCAGCGCGGCGTGAATAAGACGCTAAAGCTCGCCCGCACCATCGCCGATCTAGCAGGCGCTGAGATCATCGCTAAGGCGCATATTTTGGAGGCTCTTAGCTTTCGCATAAGGAGCGAAATTTGAAAAAAATTTTCTTTAGCACCGAGGAACTCGACGCGCGAGCGAGCACAAAATTTGGACTTGGCGAGCAAATTTTAATGGAAAACGCCGCAGGCAGGATCGAGCGTGAGATCAGAAAGCGGCTCAAAAAGGGCTCGCGCGTTTTGGCGCTTTGCGGCGGTGGGAATAACGGTGCAGACGCGCTGGCGGCGCTGCGAAGGCTAAGCGGCGATTTTAGCTGCACGGCGCTTTGCGTGCTTCAAAATAGAAGCGTGGCAGGTAAATTCCAAGCTGATGCGGCACGGGCTGCGGGCGTTAAGTTTATCGACATCGCGAGCGCAAAAGACGATTGTGGGCACGTAGAGGGCGCGTCTATCAAGGATGCTTGTGCGCACGAAAGTGCAAGCGGCTCCTATTTAAAAGACGCTGGCGCGAGCGAGCCGCGGGGCGAGCGCGAAAGCCTAAGCGGCGCGGACAATTCGGGCGGCGGCGATAAATTACGCGCAAAATTTACAAGCGCTAAATTTGAAACCGCAGAAGACGGTGGAGATTTCGGCAAGCCAGGCAACGATTGCGGCAAGCCGGGCAGCGTCCTGCGCGATGAGATTATAAACGCAGGCTGCATAATCGACGGGATTTTCGGCAGCGGTTTAAACAAAGCCTTAAGCTCTGAAATTTGTGAAATTTTATCTCTCGCAAATAGCGCAAAATCCCTAAAAATCGCAGTCGATATCCCAAGTGGCATCGATAAAAGCGGGCGCATTTTAGGAGCTGCCTTTTGCGCGGATCTGACGATCGCGATGGGAGCGCTAAAGCTCGCGCTGTTTTCGGACGGCGCGAAGGATCAGGTAGGGCGGATCAAGGTCGCAAATCTTGGAATTTCGCGCTCAAATTTTGAAAGGGGAAGCGAATATTTTCTACTTCAAAAAAGCGATCTGAAGCTGCCGCTACGCAGGAAGCAAAACACCAACAAGGGCGACTTCGGGCACACCTACGTCGTAAGCGGACAGATGAGCGGAGCGGCGCAGATGGCGGCTCTAGCGGCTCACGCGATCGGCAGCGGGCTCGTTAGCGTCGTTAGCGATGAGCCGTTAAACTTAAGCCCGATTTTGATGCAAAAAAGCTCATTCAATGCCGCGCGGGTCGTGGTTTGCGGCTGCGGGCTGGGGGAGCGGAAGATCGATCTTGCCGCGCTGCGGGGCAAAAACTGCGTCATCGACGCCGATCTGTGCTATGAGAGCGAAATTTTAAGCCTACTTAGCGATAATTCAAATTTAATCATAACGCCCCATCCGAAGGAGTTCTGCTCGCTTTTGAAGATCGCGGGTATCGCAGATCTTAGCGTGAGCGAGCTGCAAGAGCGGCGCTTCGAGCTTGCGCGGGCATGGAGCGAGAAATTTAGCGGCGTGCTCGTGCTAAAGGGCGCAAACACGCTCATCGCCCAAGCTGGCATCATCTACGTCTGCGACAAAGGTAACGCCGCGCTCGCAAAGGGCGGCAGCGGCGATGTGCTAGCAGGGCTCATCGGCGGGCTGCTCGCGCAAAACTACTCTCCCCTGCAAGCCTCAATCTGCGGTGTCCTAGCCCACGCACTCGCTGCGCGAGCCTTCGCCAAAAATTCCTACGCGCTAAATCCGCTCGATCTCATCGAGGAGGTAAAATGGTTGTGAAAAAGCTCGCCGTGCTTTTTAGCGGTAGCGGTTCAAATTTAGAGGCGATTTTGCAGAAGCTGCACGGCAAAATTTTTGGCGAAACCAAGATCGAAGTCGCGCTAACGCTAAGCAACAAAGCTAACGCAGGCGGCATAGCAAAGGCTGCAAAATTCGGGCTAATAAGCGTGATCCTAAATCATAAAGACTTCGCTAGCCGCGAGGAATTTGACGCCGCACTCGTGCGCGAGATCGAAAAAAGCGGCGCGGATCTTACGGTGCTTGCGGGCTTTATGCGGATTCTCACGCCCGTTTTTACGAGCAGAGTTCGCGCGATAAATTTGCACCCGTCGCTACTGCCGCTTTTTAAGGGCGCGCACGCGATAAAAGAGAGCTTTGAGAGCGATATGAAGGTAGGCGGCGTGAGCGTGCACTGGGTCAGCGAGGAGCTAGACGGCGGCGCGATCATTGCTCAGCGCGCGTTTGAAAAGAGCGCGGGAATGAGCCTTGAGGCTTATGAGGCCAAAATCCACGAGATCGAACATGAGCTATTACCGCAGGTGATCGTAGAAATTTTGTGCCGAAGCTAAATTTAGCGCAGAGATTCGCGCTAAATTTAAAGAGCGAAATTCCGCGGAATTTTATAAATTTAAAGCTTAGTTCTTTAAATTTAGGGGCGGTTCGAGGCTAAGCTTTAAAATTTACTAGCTAAATTTAGAAAGAGAAAGATGACCGCAAACGAACTGGAAAAACTAAGGCTCGGCATCCTGGAAGAGGCGGAGCAGCGCAAAGGCACGGCGTTTTCGATAATAGCACTAGCGGTACTAGCCTCGGCGCTGTGGCTATTTTTCAATCTTAGAGATCAAGAAGCAGCAGTAGGTCTCTGCTGGATCATAGTGGTATTTAGCTGCGGCAGCATCTCTTTTAGAGTAGTGAATAAAGATGCAAATATAGTGCGCGTATTTATCTTTTGCACCTTGCTGTGGATACTTGCCAAAGGCGTAGAAATGTGCGAGAATGATACCTTGCGCTTCGTCATCGCACTCGCAACCATCTGCCTTTCTTTGTTTAATATCGCAGATGCCGCGCTGGAGCGGATCAAATACAACAGATCCAAAAAATTCGTCCGCGCCTTTAAACACCAATATATTGCGCCTTATATCGCGAGCCTAGGCTACCGATATGAAATTTCAGGCTCGTTTCGGCCGGCGTATCTGCGCGCTAGCGGCCTATTTGTGGACGGCATAAGCTATTTTGATTGCGAAGATAAAATTTCCGGCGTTTATGACGGAGTATTTTTCAGCTTTGCGGATGTTTGCGTGACTCATACTGACGAACGACGTAGCAGCAGGGGGATCTTTTTCTACGCGGAATTTAAAAAGCGCATAAACTCGGTGGCCGTGATCTTGCCGCTGCTCAGCGCGAGACCGACGCTCGGCGGACTTAAGAAGATCGCGATGGACGATAGCGAGTTTAGCTCCGCATTTAGCGTATATAGCGCCGATGCGGTGTCTGCAATGTATGCCCTCACACCTGCCTTTATGCGGCGCTTGCTTCGCTTTAGAAGCGGTGCCGGCGGACCGATCAGTTTAAGCTTTTCGGGCAAAAACGTCTATATTTTCATCCGCACGGGATACGATAGTTTCGAGCCTAGCGTGGATCGCAGCGTATTTGGCTTTGATCCCGCCGCGTCTATCAAGCACGAGCTTCTATTCTTTCTCTCCATCGTAAAAAGCCTGAAACTAAACGAAAATATCTGGCAAGATTAAATTTGAAATTTGACTTTAAATCCGCAAATACGGAGGTCTTACTCTACCGCGAAATTTTAAAATTTAAAAGTACTCTTCCCGGCTCGGCGCCTCTATGATTTAGAATTTTCGCGACAAGGTCTGTTACATTTGCGGCGGAGAGCGAAGTTTGAAATCTATCGCGATGAAATCCCATGCGGTTTATAAATTTTTGTGGCCCGCATAGAGGAATTGAGCAAAGATGGATACTGATATGGCGATGATTGCGCCGTACGCTTTCCATAATGGAGATTACCACGCTGCCTATCATCGTGCCGTAAACGCTACTTTTACCGTCGCGAGCTCGCGTCAAAAAAATAGAGTGCCCATCGCGGCAATGATAGAAGAGATAATTTACTTATATTTGCATCGTTCATTTCGCTATCCTAATGCTTTTAAAAATCGACGATTAAAAAGCTCACACAAAAGCCGGCCACACATTTAATCTACCTCCAAGCATTTTTAAGCGACAATACGAAAATCAAATTTTCGGAGTCCTTATGACGATTTACGAGCTAAAGCCCAAATTTCAAAATTTACTTCGTCCGTTAGTAAGACGTCTTTACGGCGCGGGCGTCAGCGCAAATCAAGTCACGATCACAGCCTGCGTCATTTCCGTTCTGCTGGGTGGACTTTTGATAAAATTCGCCGAAATTTCGACGCTATTCTTTCTGCTGCCCGTTTGGATGTTTTTGCGTATGGCGCTAAATGCCATCGACGGCATGCTGGCTCGCGAGTTTAATCAAAAAAGCCCGCTGGGCGGCTACCTAAACGAAGCCACGGACGTCATCTCGGACGCCGCGCTGTATCTGCCGTTTGCCTTCGTGGCTCCGTTTGACTGGGGCGTTATCGCGCTCGTTATCTTTCTATCTTTTATGAGTGAGTTTTTGGGCGTCCTAGGGCAGGTGCACGGTTGCGGCAGGCGATACGACGGACCTATGGGCAAGAGCGACCGCGCGTTTATATTCGGGCTTATCGGTACGGTATATGCGCTATCTGGGCGACTACCAGAGTGGTTTAGCTGGGTACTTTACGCCGCGATATTTTTACTCGCGCTTACTTGCGCAAACCGCGTGAGGATGGGACTAAAAAGCGTGGAATAAGGCGCCTTGGACGAGGATAAATTTAATAGCTATCTCCAAAATCGACGCAAGGTAAATTCGCCTAAATTTGATATAATTGCAAAAGTTTTAAGCTCGCCTCGACGCGGGCACGCAATCGTTATAAATTTGATCTTGTTTAAATTTACGAGATTTTTTGAGGCGAGGATAAAATATCACGGCGAATTTGTCCGCTTAATTTAGACGCTTTAAAAGACGCTAGGCGCGCAAAACGCGTCGGTTGATTTCGAGCGTTTTATCAAAGTCGGTGAAATTAAAGGCAAGTAGCAAAAGCGGCAAATTGCAGGCGTTACTTAAAACCGTATCGGCTTTAATCGCCTCAAATTCATGTCTAAACGCTCGTTTTCGGCAAGATGGGCGAGAAGCTTATTCGCTGCACGCAACCGTAAAATTGAGGGCACCGCAAAAAATGATTTTGAAAAGTAAAAGAGTAAAAAGGATACGAGATGAAAGAATTTTTAGCTGCAGCGCTTGATTTTATCCTTTGCCGTATCACGATATTTATCACGGGCGTGCGACCGCCGCAGGAGCTTTTAAATATCGGCGAGGGTACTAAAATTTACTATGCCAACCACGCTAGCCACGGCGATTTTTTGCTGATTTTCGTCTCGCTGCCGTATCGCGTGAGAAAGCGCGTGCGCCCCGTCGCGGCGGCGGAGTACTGGGAGAGCGGGCCGGTGCGCAGGTTTCTTGCTAAAAACGTATTTAACATGGTGCTAATAAGTCGCCGCAAAGATCCGCTAGAAGCGCTAGCGCAAATGAGCGACGCGCTGCGGACACACTCTCTCATCATCTTTCCGGAAGGCACGCGCAAGATGGATGACGATCTCGCGCTACAGCCGTTTAAAAGCGGGGTGTTTCGTTTGGCGCAGGAGTGCCCCTCCGTGCCTTTGGTGCCGATTTGGATCAAAAACGCGCGTAACGTCCTGCCCAAGGGCTTTATGATACCCATTCCGCTGCTTTGCGAGCTGATAGTGGGCGAGGAGATAACCTACGGCGGCGAGGGCAAGGGCGAGTTTTTACAAAAGGCGCAGGACGCGCTGCTAGCGATGAGCGATACGCAAAATGATGGAACAAAAGCCTAGCGCGGCGACTTTGACTGCGGGGGTAAATTTAAGCCCCGCAAACCCGTCAAGCGCGCGAGAAAATTCGGTCGATATTTTTTGCGACGGCTTGGGGCTTGGAGATGAAATTTGCAGCACTCGTCGTAAAGAATTTGAGCGCGAGATAAAGCGGTCAAACGAGCGAGGTAAATTTGCGACCGATTTTTACGGCAAATTTGACGGCGAGCCTTCTAAAGCGGCGGCCAAAAGCGTCAAATTTAAACGCGAAACCCGGATCAAAACGCTCGCCTCGCCGCAAATCAAATTTGACCCAAACGCAGGCTCAAATCGCGAGCAATTCTCGCTAACAAATTTAACCATTCAAGCCGTCCGTATGGCAAACCAAACGCTCGCAAATTCGACTCGCTCGGCAACATGCAAAACAAGCGTCAAATTTAGCTTCAAATTTAACCAAAAGGCACTAAAATGAACCCGCAAAATCATATCTTAAATCTATTTTTAGGACTCATCGCGGTGCTAGTCGTCTCTAGCGCCGTTGCATTTATGCTAAAGGCAAAATTTGGCGCCGAGAACAAAACCATCGCAAATTTGACCTCGCGCATAAACGCCTGGTGGGCGATGATTTTGGTCATTTTTGCGTTTACTTATATGGGTAAAAACGCCGTGATATTTTTATTTTTGCTAGTTTCGTTTGCCGCATTGCGCGAGTTTTTGTCGCTCATCTACATCCGCAGAGGCGATCACATCGCGCTCGTGGCGTGCTTTTACGTGATTTTGCCCATGCAATATATCTTTATCTATGCCGATTGGTACGCGATGGCGATGATATTTATCCCGGTTTACGGATTTTTGTTTTTGCCGATTTTGGCGGCTGTTTGCGGCGATGCGGCCTATTTTTTAGAGCGCTCGACGAAGATCCAGTGGGCGCTGATGATTTGCGTCTTTTGTATATCGCATATCCCCGCGCTTCTTTTGCTGGATCTTAAGCGCGGCAGCGGCATGGAGCTGATGCTGTTTTTGATCCTGGTCGTGCAATCTAGCGACGTGCTGCAGTACGTCTGGGGCAAGCTTTTTGGCAAACGCAAGATCGCGCCTAGCATCAGCCCGTCTAAGACCGTGGTCGGCTTTGCGGGAGGGGTTCTTAGCGCTAGCGCGCTGGCTGCGTGCCTGCATCATCTCACGCCTTTTGGCGCGGTGGGGGCGTTTTTTATCGGGCTTGCCGTTTGTATGATGGGTTTTTTAGGAGGGCTTGTTATGTCGGCGATCAAGCGCGATCTAGGCGTCAAGGACTGGGGCTACATGATCAGCGGGCACGGCGGGATGCTTGACCGTATGGACTCGCTGTGCTTTGCGGCGCCGATATTTTTTCACATAGTTAGATATTTTTACGCGTGAGGTTTTGATGAAAATTTGGAGTAAAATTTTACTTTTAGCGCTCGCGGCAAATTTTGCCTTTGCATTTTCGGCCGAAAAGCTCGCGCAAGACGCTAGAGCGCAGGTTGGGCAGACGCTGTTTTACGATCCTTCGTACTCTAGGCTAGCCTATCCCATGGGCGATGTGGATATGATAAAGGGCGTTTGCACCGACGTCGTCGTTAGAGCGCTGCGCGGACAGGATGTCGATCTGCAGCGGCTCATCCACGAGGATATGAGCGCAAATTTTAGCGTTTATCCAAAAAAACTGGGGTGCGAAAAAGACCGACAAAAACATCGATCATCGCCGCGTACCAAACATCGCGACCTATCTAAAACGCAAGGGTTACGAGGCGAAGGGCGAGTTTAAAGCCGGCGATATCGTGACGTGGCGGCCGGATAACGGCAGGCCGCATATCGGTATAGTTTCGGATAAATTTGCTGGCGGTAAAACCCCGCTTGTGATCCACAACATCGGGCTTGGCGCGCAGGAGGAGGATGTGCTAAACGTGTACGAGATAACGGGGCATTTTAGGATAAAATAAGCGTAAAAACCGATAAATTTAAGTAAGAAAGGCAAAAAATGGAGTTTAAAGAGAGCTATTTTATAACGAGCGACGGAGCGAGGATATTTTACAGATACCGCCTGGCTGCGGACGTGGCGTGCGAAAATCCGGGCGCAAATGAAGTAAATTTGAGCGCCGGAGCCGCAAACGAAATGTCAAATTTGACTATCGAGCAAGCAGGCGACGCGGATGAAAATACGAAGCCAAATTTAAGCGGCGAAGGTAAATCGGGCGAGCAAAATTTACCAAACAGCGACAAAAACTCGGACTCAAATTTAAACGAAACTAGCAAATGCGGCGCGTCAAATTTGAGCGAAAACGCCGAGCAAAATCTCAAATTTAAAGCTGCGCCAAACGCCAAAGCCGTAGCGATATTTCACCGCGGGCACGAGCACTCTGGCAGGACGACGCACGTAGCGGACGGGCTAGCGGATCAGAGTTTTAGCTATTTTGCGTGGGATCAGCGCGGACACGGCAGGAGCGACGGAGAGCGGGGCGACGCGCCGAGTATCGGCCGCCTCATCGCCGACGTGGACGAGTTTGTGGCGCACATCGAGCAGAGATTTGGCTTTGAGACGCAAAATCTAGCCGTGATAGCTCAAAGCGTGGGCGCGGTGCTGGTCTCGGCGTGGCTGCACGACTACGCTCCGCGCGTTCGCTGCGCGGTGCTGGCTAGTCCGGCGTTTAGCGTGAAGCTTTACGTGCCGTTTGCTAGAGCAGGTCTAAAGGCGCTCTACTCCTCGCGCGGAAATTTCTTCGTAAACAGCTACGTCAAGGCGCACTATCTCACTCACGACAAACAGCGTCAGGCAAGCTACGACGCCGATGCGCTCATCACTCGCGCGATCTCAGTGCGCATACTGCTGGGGCTTTACGAAGCGGCGCAGCGCGTGGTTTCGGATGCTGCGGCTATCACGACGCCTACGCTGCTGCTGGTTTCAGGCGATGATTGGGTCGTAGAGCACGCCCCGCAGCACGAGTTTTACAACGCTCTTGGCGCGCGGGTAAAAAGGCGCGAGATTTTAGAGGGATTTTACCACGATACGTTGGGCGAGAGCGAGCGGGAGAGGGCGTTTAGTATAGTGCGCGAGTTTGTCGGCGAGAGGTTTAGCGCGCCTTTTAGCGAGGTGGACTGCACGCACGCGGACGAATACGGATTTAGCCGCGAGGAGGCCGATAGGCTAGCAACGCCGCTGCCGAGATTTAGCCCGAAAAATTTGCGGTTTAAATTTCAGCGGGTATTTATGCAGGCGGTTTCGCCGTGGGTCGGCGGGCTAAATATAGGCGAAAACACGGGCTACGATAGCGGCAGTACGCTTGACTACGTTTACCGAAACAAGCCGCAAGGAGCGAATAAATTTTTCAAATTTATTGACAAATTTTACCTAAATGCCATCGGCTGGCGCGGCATCAGAGAGCGCAAACGAAATATCAAGCTAGCGATCGATCAAGCCGTAGCAAAGCTGCAGGAGCGCGGCGAGCCGCTACGACTGCTAGACATCGCCTCAGGGCACGGCAGGTACATACTAGACGCCGCGCAGGGACATAAATTTGAACGCATAACGCTACGCGACTACAGCGACATAAACGTAAAAGCCGGCAGCGAAATGATAAAGGAGCGCGGGCTGCAGGACGTCGCGAGCTTTACGCAGGCAAATGCCTTTGAGGCAGCTAGCTACGAGGGTCTGCAGGGCGCATATACGCTAGGCGTCGTGTCGGGGCTGTTTGAGCTCTTCCCGGATAACTCGGTCGTGCGCACTGCGCTACAAGGCTTTTCAAGCAGCGTAAAAAGCGGCGGCTACCTCATCTACACCAACCAGCCGTGGCACCCGCAGCTCGAGATGATCGCGCGCGCTCTATCCAGCCACAGGCAGGGCGCTGCGTGGATCATGCGCCGCCGCAGCCAGGCCGAGATGGATCAGCTCGTAGCAAATGCGGGATTTAAAAAAGTAAAAGAGTGGATAGATGGGGATGGGATATTTAGCGTGAGTTTGGCCGTTAAAATTTAGTCTTTAGCGGCTTGTCTTTTTCCTTTCTACTTCGTTAGAAACTCGGTCGGCTTCGGTCACGGACGACTAGTCCGCTCTCTGGCCTCCGTCGTTTCCGCCTCGTCTAAAGAGAAAATACTGCGCCTTATCGTTTTACGCTCAAATTTGGGGTCAAATTTGCAAATTTTACCGACCGAGACCCGCATCGTGAAAGCGTAAATTTGAACACGCAGCGCGTTAGCGCCAGATAAACCTGCACGCAGTGCAGCAATATCTCACGTGCAGTGGGTATGGTGGGGGTTTGGGGGCGGAAGGGGCGACGCTTCGTAAGCAGAAACCCCTTCCGCCACCCAAGAAAAAGAGAAAAGCGGATACAAAAGGGAGCTCTTTTGCTTCGGCTTTGCCTCGCCTTGTGCTTAGCTGCACTTCGTTTGCTACTGCTAGGACGCACTCTCTTTGAGAGCTGCTAGCAGAGCGCATTTTAAGCCCCCACCCCCTTTACAATAAAGTAAAAAACAACCTCAAACGGTTGTTTTTTACGAAAAGAATCTAACTAAATTTGACTAATTTAAATTTAGTATCTTAAAGATACAGGTCTGGGTGAGTAAAATTTACAAATTTCGGCTTCAAATTTGAGTCGCCAAGACCCGCATCTCAAAAATGTTAAACTAAAAAACGTGCGGCGCGGTAGCGCCAAATTTAAACCTGCACGCAGTGCAGCAACCTCTCACGTCGTAGGGGTTGGGGATCGTTAAGGAGGAAGGGAGCTCTTTTGCTTCGGCTTTGCCTCGCAACTGCTAGCAGAGCGTAATTCAGGCCCCTTCCCCCTTAACAAGAAAGAGTAAATTTAATGCGCAATACTAAATTTAACCAAACCAAATTTAACATTTTAAAGATTCAGGTCTCGGCGAGTAAATTTTACGCCTTTTGCGTCAAGCGAGCGATATCGGCGATTAAGCCGCCAAAGCGCAAATCCGCTAAAATTTGATAGAATTAGCAAAAAAGGCAAAAATGAAAACAAAACCGTTTTTATATCAGCTGGCCGCGCTAGTCGTCGTTGCGGCGATATTTTACGCTAGCTACGGCGCCACGAACGCCCTCGCGAGCGCTCGCGCAAACGTGCCCGAGATTTATTTCGCGTGGGAGCGCGCGCTACCGTTTTGGGCGTGGAGCATCGTGCCGTACTGGTCGCTAAATTTGCTCTACGCGCTTGGATTTTTCCTCTGCCGTGACGCCGGGGAGCTCGCGCGCTACGTTACGCAGCTGCTAGTCGCTCAAATGATCGCGACGCTGTTTTTTATCGCTTTTCCTCTGCAAATGTCGTGGGAAAAGCCCGCAGTTTCAGGCTTTAGCGGTTTTTTGTTCTCGAGCCTCGCCGCCTTTGACCTCCCGTTTAATCAAGCCTCGTCACTACACATCATACTTTGCGTCGTCGTGGGCGCATTTTACCTTCGCAAGGCGCGCGCGGTTTGGCTTAAAGCGGCGCTCGTAGCGTGGTTTGTGCTCATCGGCTTTAGCGTGCTGACCACGTATCAGCACCATTTTATCGACATTCCGACGGGGCTAGCCGCGGGATGTTTTGTGCTGCTCGTTCGTCCGATGGATGGCGAGCCGCTTAGTTTTGCTATAGCTATGGAGGCTGCTCGCTACAAATGGGCGGCGCTATATCTAGGGCTTGCGTTTATGACGCTTTTTGCGGCGATTTTGGGAGCTAAAATTTGGGGCGCGTGGATGCTGTGGCTGTCGTGGGCGAGCCTTAGCTTCGCGCTAGTCGCTTGCGGTTACGCGTTTTTGGGCGCGGGAGTTTTTGCTAAAAACGAGCAAGGCCGTCACGCCACCGCTGCTAAAGCTTTACTTTTTCCCTATCTTTGCGTAGCGCGGTTAAATGCGATTTTTTGGCTGCGCGGACGCCGGCTTTCAGACGAGATTTTGCCGGGGCTGTATCTAGGCTCGGTTAAGCAGGCGGGCAAATTTTACGCGGTGCTAGACTGCGCGGACGAGTTTGAGCGGCCTGGCGGCGCTCAAATTTATGCGAGCGTGCCTATGCTAGATATGATAACGCCGAGCGTAGACGAGCTAAAACGCGGCGCGGACAAACTTGAGCGGCTCGTAAAAAGGGCTCTTTGCGTCGGCGAAAATTTGCCGCGAAAGGCGAAGCTGGGATCAAATTTTATCGCCGAGGCGGGCCAAAATCTTACAGGCGCGAACGAACGAGCCGCCGAGCAAAACGGCAAAAAGGTGCTGGTCTGCTGCGCGCTTGGCTACGGCAGGAGCGCGTCGGTGCTGCTTGCTTGGCTGGTGATTTACGCGGGACTGGGCTTTGACGAGGCGCTAAATTTACTAAAATCTCGCCGCGAAAAGATCGCAGTCGCTAGCTCGCTGCGCGAGAGGATAACGCGGCTAGCCGCAGAAGCCCGCGTAAGTTCGAAAGCGGAGTAAAGACCGGCCAAATTCGCAAAAGCAAGTGCGGCAAATTTAAGCGCGAAATAGATGCGGGTCAAATTTGATCAAGTCCGGTTTGAGGGATCAAATTTAAAAAATCTACAGGCTGGAAACAAGCGGCATGGCAAAATTCTCGGCGAAAACAAACGGGAATTTAACCAAAGGCAAACGCCCAAAATGAGGAGAGAAAATGACGAATGCGGAGCAAAGCAAAAAAGCGGCGCAAGACGGGGAGCGGGAATGCCGCCAAAGGGCAGACGATAGAGCCTTGGCGCTGGTTACAGCTAGGTTTTTGGCGACGCATAGGCTGTTTTTCTTGTTAAATTTACTCCAGCTAGCCGTCTGTCTTACGATTTTTACGAATTTTGCCGTGATTGCGAGCTTTTTGACGGCTTTTGCGGGGTTATTTTATCTGCACGTTAGGCTGCATTTTGATACGCTGATTTTTAGAGATTTTGCGGAGTGGAGGCTTGATTGCGGCAAATTTGACGCGGCGCTTGCAGAGCTAAATTTAGCTAGCAAGCCGCCCAAAATCCGCGATATGAAAAGTCGCTGCGCGGGAGCTTTGCGGCTATATAAATTAACGGTCGCGCTTACTTTTATCGTCGCCGTTGTGGCTTTTGCGTGTTACTATCTGAGCTAAATTTGCTTGCCCGCTTAGACGGTTACGGAATGCCGATTTAGACGGCCTCATCGGTTTGGTGCGCAAAATTCAACAACTGTTTTTCATGGCGAGATAAACGAGATAAAATTGATTGCTTTTGCGGACCATTTTTGTAGCGACTATTTTAAGCGATGAAACAGCGGTTAGTATCGCCGGCGCACCGTATCGAGCGCTTTTAAATTTGACGATTTCGTCGGTATTTTAAAATTTCAAAGCATAAAAAATCCAGTGCAAAAAGACGGAATGGACAACCGAGTAAGTTTAGTCGGGGCAAAATATACGAATTTCCTTTTATAGCACCACGACCTCGGTTTCCAGTTCGATACCGAATTCCTCAAAAACGCGGCTTTGCGCTAAATTTATGAGCGCAATCACATCCTCAAAGCTCGCGCCGCTGAAATTTATGATGAAATTCGCGTGCTGCTCGCTAAATTTCGCTCCGCCGATCGCGTGGCCTTTTAATCCTGCCGCTTCGATCAGCCTGCCCGCGGCGTCATTCGGCGGATTTTTGAAGCAGCTTCCAAAGCTTGCGCCGCGCGGTTGGTTGGCGCGCTTAGCAGCGAAATCCGCGGCGAGTTCGGCATCAAAGCTGCGTGAAATTTTAAACTTGGCGCCCAAAATCGGCTCCTCGATCCCGCTTCTTCGGTAGCCGAAGCTTATCCGCTCGCGCTCCACCCAGCCGCGAGCCAGGCGCACGGCAAGCAGGCTATCGCTGATGCTAGCGCCGGCGAGCCCTGCGTTCATTTTGATTAGCCCGCCGAGCGTGCCCGGGATGTTTCGCAAAAACTCAAAACCGCCGAGGCTCTGCTTTTTGGCGAAGTTGTAAATTTTGCCCGACTTCGTCGCAGCCCCGATGCTAAGGACATCATCGCTTAAGCTTATGCGGTCGAACTCCTCGCTTAGCATCGCAAGGTGCGGCGGCGCGGGCGAGATGAGCAGATTATTGCCGCCGCCGATGATCGCGCCCCCCGCTATGCTCTCAAACTCCGCAAAATCGGCCTCGTCTTTTAAAATTTGCACCGCAAAGCTCCCGCCGATGCGCACGGAGGTGTATTTGCTAAAATCTATCTGCCTTGTTTTCAAAATTTTGCCTTTTAAATTTTATTTTTTGGTTTCGTAAATTTAAAATTTTACCCGCCGCGCCCCGTATCGTTTTAAAATTTAGCGATACCGCCGCACCGCACGGTGCAAAACGCGAACGCTATTTCAAAATTTGACGTTGCTGCTGCGATTAAATTTAGCTCGCTTTCGATACGTTTTCAGTGGCGTGCTACGTCACACGCGCAGCTCGCACCCTGCGGTACAAAATACAGCCGCGCAATGTAGCGCCGCGCTGCAAAATTTTATCGCTGCGTAGCCGTAAATTTAAGGCGTACAGATTGCACCGCGACAAATGGCGCCACAGCGCGGTCGATTGACGAACTTGGCGGCGATCCGCGGAAGGCTCGGCGTTAAATTTGCGCGCAAATTTTAAATCCACATTGCACTCCGCGGCTAAATCCAAAAGCGGCGAAGGGGCTGCACCGCCAAGGCAAGAACGCGGGGTAAAATTCTACCTCGCGTCTACCCTTACGCCAAAGTAAAATTTTCGCCGAGGCACAAACCCCTTAACGCCTAGAAATTTAGCCGAAACGAAGGGGCAGTGTTCCAAGCAAATTCAGCCGAGACAAGCGCTAAATTCCAGCTAAATTTTAACCTCGCCCGCCTTTACATCGGGTTTTGCCCGCCGCAGTCCGCGAAACGAATCTCGTTATATTCGCGCGGGATAAAATTCTCCTGCGCGCTAAGCGGCGCAGGGTAAAATCCGCGCTCATAGCCAAGCTCAAACAGCCTATCCACCGCCCTTATCTGTGCCCCCGAAAGCTCGATCGAGGTCTCGTTGGCATAAAGGCTCAGATATTTTTCGAGCTTTGCGTCGTCCACGCGGATGAGATTTCGCTCCATCAGCATGTGCGACAAAAAAGGCTTATGCGCGGTGGCGATGCGTACGCCTTCGGTTAGCACACGCTCGCACTCGATGGCGTCGGTTATCGGCAGGCTGCGGCGAACCGCCATACCGCCTAGCGGCAGCGGCAGATTTTCGCCCGATAGCTCGCTCCAGATATCCCAGATCTCGCGCTCCACGCAAAGCTCGTCCGAAAAGTCCAAAATGCTCTCGTGTATCAGCACGCCCGCGTCCACCTCGCCGCTTAAGACCGCGCTCTCGATTTCTAGGAAATTTTTATAAACTATGCGCGCCTGCGGATACGCCATGCGAAAAAGCAGGGCATTGGTAGTGTGTTTGCCGCTTAGTGCGACTTTGAAATTTCGCTTTAAAACCGCGCCCTTTTTCTTAACGAGCTTTGGGCCGTAGCCCTCGCCGAAGCTCACCGCCGTGCGCAAAAGCGCGTATTCGTCGCAGATAAGAGGATATAGCGCGAAGCTAATCGCCGTGGCCTCGTAAGTGCCCTTTAGCGCTTCGTCGTTTAGGCTCTGGATATCAAGCGCGGCGGCGCTAAGCTTTAGATTTTTGGAGCTCACCCAGCCAAAATCAATCGCCTTATACATAAAAATATCGTCCGCATCCGGCGAGTGAGCGACGTTTATATGCTTAAAAATCTTCAAATTTTATCCTTTTTGTTCCGCTTTAAATTTCGCGCGCAGCGTGATTTTTAAATGTTGCGAAATTATAGTGAAATTTTGCTACAGCCCTCATAAAAATGCGGAATTTCTAAAGAAAAACGTGAAAAATCAGGCGTGCTTAGAAATGTAAATTTAATGCTCTCCGCTTGCCCTGCAGAACTTTTTGCGCTCCTTAAAAATTTCAAATTCCGATGCCGCGCCAAATTTGGGCGAATAATCAAAAATTCATTTCAAATTTGGTAAAATCAGATGAATTTATTTTTAAGGAAAAACATGGACGAGGGAAAGAA